>CAYNQK010000008.1:26013-62588 GCA_964399285.1 uncultured Spirochaetales bacterium
GGGCCTTATCCGCTATAGCCTTATCCACCTCGACGATTGTCTTTCCGTCCCTCAAACATGCATGGACCTTCGCGAGGGTCGTTTTTTTCATGTTGGGGCAGATCATGGCGCCGGGCAGGAGGGGATGGAATGTTTTGCCGGGGTTATCCGCGCGGAGCCTGTAGAGCATTCCTTCCTCGGTCCCGATGACGAATTCCTTCAAGGGCGAGGACGCCGCGTAGGAAGCCATCTGTCCCGTGGAAAGGGCTTTATCCGCCGCCTCGATGACGTCGAGACGGCACTCGGGATGGACGAGGATCTCCGCGCCGGGGTGCTCCTTCCGGGCGCGATGGACGTGCTCCGCCTGGATGCGGTCGTGCGTGGGGCAGAAGCCCTGGTGGACGATGAATTTCCGTCCGGTCTCGCGGGCCACGAAGGCCGCCAGGTTGCGGTCGGGGACGAATATGACTTCCTCGTCGGGCGAGAACGCGCCCCGGGCCACGGCCATGGCGTTGGAGGAGGTGCAGCAGACGTGGCACTCCGCTTTCACCTCGGCGGAGGAATTGACGTAGCACATGGCCTTGGCTTTCGGATGCTCGGCCTTGATCCTCCTCAGCGTCGGGGCGTCCAGCATGTCCGCCATGGGGCAGCCCGCGGCGGCGTCGGGAATGAGGACGGTCTTGCCGGGCGAGATGATTTTCGCCGTCTCGGCCATGAACCAGACGCCGCAGAAAACGATGACGGAGGCGTCCGTCCGCGAGGCCTCGATGCTCAGTCCGAGCGAATCTCCGACGTAGTCCGCGACGTCCTGGACCTCCGGAACCTGGTAATTGTGCGCCAGGATCACTGCGTTGCGTTCCGCCTTGAGCCGTTTGATCTCCGCGATGACGTCCATGGGAGAGCCCTCCTCGTTCGAGGATACGGAGGAGGCGGAGAGGGAGTCAAGCGAGGGCCGCGCGGACAGGATGTAGACCTGGAGGAACGGGCCGTGTTGCGCCGAACGGCCCGCATGGCTATAATTCGAATCACCAGACGAGAATGGATAGGTAAGACGCTGATGTCCGACGCCGTTATTCCGAAAGATACCTCCTCAGCCGCCCAATCCATCGAGGCCCTCGTGGGCGTGGGTTTCCTGGACATCGCGGACTACACCTTCCTCTCGAAATTCCTCTCCCCCGCGGAGAACCAGGCCCTCCTCAACGGCATTTTCACGGCGTTCAACCTCGTGCTCAAGGCGCGCGGCGCCTTCCTCAACAAGATCCAGGGCGATTCCATGATGTTCCACTTCGGCGGCCCCATCGATCCCGCCATGAAGGGCCTGGACGCGGACGCCCAGGCGGCCAAGATCGCGCAGAGCCTCTTCTACACCTGCGTCGAGATCCAGCGGATCTGCCTCCTTTTCAACGAGGCGAACGAGGGCTTCCTCAAGGTGTCGCGCGACGCCGAGTCCTCCGAGGCGATGCGGAGGGGCTTCGAGATCATACGCTCCCTGAGGACGAACGCCGTCATCGCCAAATCGATCAACGCCCTCTACCAGATCAGGATCCGCGTGGGCGCGAGCATGGGCGAGGTGAGCATCGGGCTCTTCGGGCCCAAGGGATCCAAGAACTGGGACGTGATCGGGGCGCCCGTGATTCGGGCGAAGCGCATGGAAACCACGGCCCCCGTGGGCGGGCTCCGCATCTCGAGCGAGCTATTCGGAATGCTCGAGAGGAACGGCGTCGCCGACGCGTACTGGACCATGTTCCGCAAGGAGGCGGCCTCGAGCCGGGGGCGCTACCGGGACATAGCCAAGACCGAGCTCTTCAAGGCGGCGCGGGTCCGCATCAAGGAGAAGTCCAACGTCGAGCTGGATTCATGCTCAGTGCAGGTCGATCCCCTCCTGCCGGAACGCGTCACGGCCCAGGCGCGGCTCCTCATCGAGCGGGGCCAGGAGGGCGTCGAGCGCATAGTCTCGTTCTTCCAGTATTATCGCGGCAACCCGTACGTAATGAACGCGCTGGAGTCGCTTTTCGTCGCCAAGGGAATCCGCGTGGACAAGGCCGGATTGCTCGAGATCCTCGATCGGAAGCTCTACCGCGCGATCGCGGAGAAGGAGGGCGGTGACCTCGAGCGCGCGCGGGAGCGCATCGAGCGCGACTTCCCGTTCCGGGCCCTGTTCGAGCGGCTCGGCATCATCCAGGACGCGGTCAAGGACGATCCCCACCTCATCAACAAGGAAGTCGAATTCACCGACCAGGCTTCCTATCTGGAACAGGTCCTCGGCAAGGCTAGGAAGGCCTTCGCCGTGAAAAGCGGATACATCAAACGGCGTTCCTGGTTCCACTCGTTCCTCTATCCCGCGGTCTTCACGTATTTCAAGGCCGCGATGCTCGAATACCAGGGGCGCGCGCAGGACGTCGAGGAATAAGGGCGTCCCGCCGCCGTCCATGAGGAGCTGATGCAATACCGGTTCAGGGCGACCTCCAAGGGAAGCGTCGTACTCACGAGGTCGTCGCGCAGGTACGCCCTGTCGTTCGCTTTCCTCGTTTTCGGGTTCTTCTGCGTCATGGCGGGGTTCTCGGCCATACTCGGCGCGCTGAGGGCTTACGGCACGGCGACCCTCCTGCCTTTCGCCCTCGGGCTCATCTCGTTCTCCTCTTCGCTTCTCCTCCTCATGAACCGGGGGGCGCCGCGCCGCATGGTCCTGGACGGGGACGGCCTCAGGATGGCCGTCAAGCGGAGGAAATACCTGATCCTCCGACAGGACATCAGGGGCGCGGGCGCGAGGAAATCGGTCTCCTTCGGATTCCGCGAGGGGATGACGCGCCGCGCCATACTCTGGAAGGCCTTCATCGCGCTGGAATCGGGATCGATCATACCGCTCTACGAGGGCGCGGCCCGGTCCCGCGCGGAGGCCCTGAGCTCGGCGTGCTCGGCTGCCCTCGCCCGCGCCCAGGCGGAAGGCGCGCGGCCCGCGCCGATCCCGGACGCCGCGGAACCCAAGCCGTACGCGATCCGGAACGAGGACGACGGGGCCGTCGTCGACGTCCCTCTCAAAGTGAACCTCCCGGGCTTCTTCATGGCGGCCGGCATGCTCACCGGCACCGGGATGATCATATTCGGCGTCCTTCCCGGAATAGCGGATACGGTCATCCTCGCCCTGCTCGCCATCATCTGGTCGCTCATCGCTCTGGGGACCGCGGCGGCCGTGGCCTTCGCCCTTCTGGGCAGGCAGCGGCTCGTGATCGGCCTGCGCGACGTGGAAGCCCAGCGGGGCGTTCTCGGGCTGTCCTTCCCCCCCGCGCGCATGGACCGCTACGAGGCGGGGGCCACCTTCCTCGATCTCGAGGACAAATCCCTCTCCGTCATTTCGAAGGACCTGAAGCGCGAGCTCGACCGGAAGGAAGGCGACCTGAGCGCGAAGCCGGACGAGGACCCCGACGTGGAGGCGGCCTCGGAGGCGATGCGCGTCTTCCTCACGGGCAGGATCGTGCGCATGGACGTGAGCGCCCTTTCCTGGATCGACCGCTTCAGGCTCGAGCGGGACGTCGCCTCGCTGCTCGCGACGGCGCCTAAGGCGCCGCGCGACGAGAGGCCCGGACGATGACGGCCGCGGAAGCCGGGCGCGACGCGGTCCCGCCTCAAGGAAAGATCCCGCTCTTCGGGCCCGGGTCGTTCTACGCGAACGCCATGTCCATCGCCGTCGCGGCCATGCTCCAGCAGTTCCTCATGAGCCTCGTATCGCTCGTGGACAACTTCATGGTCGCGGGCCTGGGCGATTCCATGATGGGCTCGGTCAACGTCTCCAACCAGATCACCTTCGTCTACATCGTGGTGGTCAACACGCTCTGCGCCGCGGGAGGCATCTTCCTCAGCCAGTACCGCGGCGCTAAGAACCCCGAGGGGATGCGTCAGGCCTTCCGGTTCAAGGCCCTGATGGCGTTCGGAATATCCTCGATCTACTTGATCCTGTGCCAGGCGCTTCCCAGCATCTTGCTCGCCGCGATGAGCGGCGGGAACGCCGATAAGGCGAGCCTCGTCCTCCACGGGACGCGCTATCTCAGGATCGTGTCCTGGGCCGCCCTGCCGCTCGGGCTGTCGGCGGCCATGGGTTCGGCGCTCAGGGAGACGGGGCGGACGAGTATTCCCCTCGCCTTCTCCCTCGTCGGCACCGCGACCAACACCTTCCTCAACTGGATCCTCATCTACGGGAACTTAGGCGCGCCCCGGCTCGACGTGGCGGGCGCGGCCATCGCGACCGTGATAGCCCGCTGCGTCGAGCTCCTCTGCTACGTCGTCTACATGATCCGCGCCCGTCCCGAGTTCATCGTCGGGCCGATGAGGATATTCAAGATCGACAAGCGCGTCTTCGCCTCGATCCTCGGCAGGTCGGGGATGATGGTTGCCACCGAATTCACCTGGGTCATGTCCGAGACCGTGACCTCGGCCATCTTCAACGGCCGCGGCGGCGCGGAGACGGTCGCGGGCCTCGCGGCCGCATGGACGATCGGCAACGTGTTCTTCTTCGCCTTCAGCGGCATCCATACGGCCACGGCCGTGATCGTGGGAAGCACCCTGGGCGCGGACAGGCTCGACAAGGCCCGGGCGCAGGCGAGGTGGATATTCTCGGGCGCGGTCGTCCTCGGCGTCTTCGTGGCCGCGATCGAGGCGTGCTCGCTCGCCCTCATACCCCTCGTGTTCGGCAACCTCAGCCCCGAGGCCCGCTGGCTCACGGTCAGGCAGGTGCTCGCCGTGGCGGCCTATATGCCGCTCTGGACCCTCCTCAACGCGCAGTTCGCGGTGTCGCGGTCCGGGGGCGACACCTTCATGGGCTTCATCGTCGACGTTCTCGGCAACGTCTTCCTCTTCGTGCCGGCGACCATCCTCCTCGCGAAACTGACGGACTTCGGCCCGGTGGCGATCTTCGCCCTGGTGAAGCTCAGCGACATCCCGAAGACGCTTTCCGCGGCCTGGTGGCTCCGGAAGGAGCGCTGGCTCGTCAATCTCGCCAAGGCGAATACCGTGGAAGGCGAAGTCGCCGCTCCTTCCGCGCCCGGATCCTGAGCCGACCGATCCGCGCTGACGGGCTTGCAATTCGTTCTAGAATACGATAAAAAAAGAACGATATCTTTCGTTCCCAAGGAGGACCGCATGAAGCCCGTCGAAAAACCCAAGACGTGCAACTTCTCTTCCGGCCCCTGCGCCAAGCGTCCGGGCTATTCCCTGAGCGCCCTGAACACCGACATCCTCGGCCGCTCGCACCGCTCCTCCCTGGGCAAGTCCCGCCTCCAGAAATCCATCGCGGAGACCAAGCGCATCCTCGGGATTCCCGAGGGTTATCGCGTCGGCATCGTCCCCGCGTCGGACACGGGCGCCTTCGAGATGGCCATGTGGTCGCTCCTGGGGCCCCTCCCCGTCGACGTCTTCACCTGGGAGTCCTTCGGGCAGGGCTGGGCCACGGACATCGTGAAGCAGCTCAAGCTCCCGAACGTCTCCGTCTACGACGCACCCTACGGCGAGCTTCCCGACCTCTCCAAGGCGAACAAGGACCATGACGTCGTCTTCGCCTGGAACGGCACCACGAGCGGCGTCCGCGTCCCGAACGGCGACTGGATCGCCGCGGACAGGAAGGGACTGACGCTCTGCGACGCCACCAGCGCCGTTTTCGCCATGGACATCCCTTGGGACAAGCTCGACGTGGTGACCTTTTCCTGGCAGAAGGTCCTGGGCGGAGAGGCTGCCCACGGCATGCTCATCCTCTCGCCGCGCGCGGCCGAACGTCTCAAGACGTATAAGCCCGCCTGGCCCCTGCCCAAGATCTTCAGGATGACGAAGGGCGGCGAGATCCTCGAGGAGATCTTCGAAGGCTCGACCATCAACACGCCCTCCATGCTCGCCAACGAGGACTACCTCGACGCCCTCGCCTGGGCGGATTCCGTGGGCGGGCTGGCCGGCCTCAAAAAGCGCAGTCTCGCGAATCTCGCCGTCTTCGAGGGATTCGTGGCCAAGCATCCCTGGATCAAGTTCCTGGCTTCCAAGCCCGAAGTCCGCTCCCCCACCTCGGTCTGCTTCTCCGTGGATCTTACGCCCGACCAGGTGAAAAAGATGGTGAAGCTCCTGGACGCGGAGGCGGTGGCCCGCGACTGCGGCTCCTACAAGGACGCGCCCCCGGGACTCCGCTTCTGGTGCGGCGCCACGGTCGAGGCTTCCGATATCCAGAAGCTCCTCCCATGGCTCGAGTGGGCTTACGAGGAAGCGAAGAAGGCCTGAGACCCGCATCCTATGTCGATGAAAAAGCCCCCGGGGTTACCGGGGGCTTTTTTTATACCGGAGCCCCGGCCGCGCGAGGCGTCCGGCCGTACCCGGCCATCAGCGGAAGCGCGCGATCCCTTCGATCTCCACGAGGCCGCCGCGCGGCAGGGCGGCGACCTGCACCGTGGAACGCGCCGGGGTGGCGGCCGCGAAGCGGCTCGCGTACACCTCGTTCACCGCTTGGAAATCCGCGAGGTCCGCGAGGAAGATGGTCGTCTTGACGAGGTCGTCCATCGTGGAGCCCTCGGCCTCGAGGACGGCCTCGATGTTGTCGAGGGCGCGTTCCGCCTGGGCGGCCGCTCCCTCGGCGAGCTTCCCGGATTCGGGATCGATGCCGAGCTGGCCCGAGAGGAAGATGAAGCGGCCGACCTTGACAGCCTGGGAGTAGGGACCGATGGGCGACGGAGCCCGCACGGTGTTCACGATCCTGGGCCGGTAGCGGTCGGCGACGGCGAGCGCTCCGAGAACGAGCGAGCAGATGACGGTCAGCATGAAGAGCGCGAATTTCACCCAGGTGGCGACGGCGGCCAGGGACGCGAGAGCCGCGTAATCGCCGGGATGGAGCGAGATCATCGCGCCGATGAGGGCGTTCTCCGCGTAATCGGCCAAGGCGGTGAGGACGGGCACGAGGAGTAGCCACTTTGCGGGGCCGTGCCTGAGGTCGAGCGTCTTGAGCCCGATGCCGATGATGGCCGCGAAGGCGAGGGCGTAGACGAGGGGGAAGACGGCGTCCAGGGCCTCGAAGGCCCGGTACGCGCCCAGTCCGGGGCCCGCTTTCATGGCGCCGATGGCGGCGCGGTACCCGAAGTAATCGAGGTCGGTCCGCATGTCGGGAGCGGGACCGCCGATCGCGGCCGAGACCGCGGGCGAGAGGACGAGGCCGAAGACGAGCAGCATGACGATGAAGAGTGAGAAAAGGATGAGGGCCTTCCTCGAAGTCGATACTTTCATCAATATCCTGAACATGCCTCGAATATATCCTCATTCTCGGGCGATGCAAAGGTCGGCGGCGAATTTCCCCGGGTCGATCGGGCGCCCCGCCTCGCGCGCGCTTGACGGGCGCGGCCGGGGAGAAGGATACTCGAGCCGCATGGATATCCTGGAATGCCTCGTAGAGACGGGATTCACCGGGCAGGAAGCCTCCCTCTACCTCGCGCTCTGCCGCGAGGGGAAGCTCACGGGATACGAGGCGGCCAAGGTCGCCGGCATCTCCCGCTCGAACGCCTACCACGCGCTCTCCTCCCTCGTGGACAAGGGCGGCGCGTACAGGATCGAGGGAGAGCCCGCGTCCTACGCTCCCGTGCCGCCGGCCGATTACGCGAGGAACGTCAGGCGCAGGATGGAGGGCGTGCTCGCTTCCATCGAGAAGGGCCTCCCCGCGGCAAAAGAGCCGAACGCCCCCTTCCTGAGCATCCAGGGACGGGAACGCATAATCGATAAGATGCGGAATTTGATCGAGGACACGAGGCTCCGCGTCTACCTCTCCATGGCCGCGGAGGAGCTCGGCCTCGTCCGCGGCGACCTCGAGGCGGCCGCGGCGCGGGGCGTCAAGGTCGTCGTGATCACTGACGGCGAACCGCCCGTGGGCGCGAAATGCTACGCGCGCGGAAAGCGGCCCGGACAGGTCCGCCTCATCTCCGACAGCGAGCACGTCCTCACGGGCGAGGTCGGGGGCGAGGACGGCTCCTGCGTCTATTCGCGCAACCCCGCCCTCATCCGCCTCATCAAGGATTCGCTGTCGGACGAGATGGAGCTCGCGGGGGGAGGAGAACCGGCCTGAGGTCCCGTCGGGACCGGCGAGCGGGTCAAGAGGCGCGTGCCAAGGACCGCTTTCTCGCGTATACTGGTAAACGCCGCTATCGGACGGCGCAGGGGGTGGAAGATGGATGAACGGGAACTCAAGCGCTTCCTCGTCAAGGCGAAGCGGAACTCGTACGCGGCGGGAGTGCCGGGCGTCGCGGGGCCGCGGGCCGGCGCCCAGGATATCGCTTTCGAGGAGGGCGATTGCCGCTACCTCGATTCGTATTACGGCGGGCTCCAGTTCCTCGGCCAAGAAACCGTCTGGTACAAGGGCGTCGCCGTCTGGGGCATGAATTACTGGGGCGAAACCATAGACGCGGCCCTCGCCGCGGTCTCGAACGTTTCCGGACAGGCCGACCTCCAATCGAGCGAGGATATCGGAATGCCCGTTTTCGAGATGAGCGGCTTTCTCAAAGAGGCCCTCATGGCGGTCGGCGAGGAGGCCCCCTTCCGCGGGCCTTGGGAGCTCAAGCGCAGGTTCGGTTCGAGGGAGGCCGCCTACCGCTGCCACTGGACCGGCGATTTTTCCGGCTTCACCGGCGAGGAAACCATAGCGGTCGACGATCGCGCGATTTTCCGTTTATTCTTCCACGGCGGGGTCATCCGGAAATAAGCTCGGAGTCCTAGCAGTAGAGGAGCGATCGCGCGTCTTCGCGGAATTTCGCGCGTTCTCGCGGAATTTCGCGCGTTCTCGCGGAGCGTCGGGCCTCTTGCGGCGTAGATCGAAGGCGTATAGGATTTGGATAAGGAATAAACCGTGAAACGGAGCGAGATCATCCAATACATGAGGCGTTGCCAGGGATGGAATCCCATACGAGGGAGAGGTCCGCTCACGGAGAAGACTGGAGTTTTTTGAGATTCCGGATTCCATCCGTTGCGGCCCCTCCACCGGGAAGGCCGCATTTCAAGAACCGCGCGGCCGCTGGCTCGCGCGGTTTTTTTTTCTGGACGCGGTTCCGTCGGTTCTCGCGTCCGCTCCGTAGACTGCGGAAGGGTTTTTCATGGCGATCATAGAATGCAGGAATCTCGGCAAGGACGTGTCCGGGAGAACGCTTTTTTCCGGTTTCTCTTTTTCCATCGATGAAGGGGCCAAAATCGGGGTCATCGGTCCGAACGGCTGCGGCAAGACGAGTCTCCTCCGCGTCCTCGCGGGAGCGGACGATGATTTCACGGGGACGGTCATAAGGGAGCCGGGCAGGAGGATCGCCTTCGTCCCGCAGGAGGAGGCGTTCCCGGAAGGATCGTCGGCCCTCGATTTCCTTCTCGAGGATACGATGCGGATGCGGCGGAATCTCGGCGAGCTCGAAGCCCGGATGCAAACCGACCACGGGCCGCTGGTCATGGAACGCTACGCGGATCTTCGTTCTTCCTACGACGCGATCGGGGGCGATGACGCCGAGGAGCGCGCGGAACGATCGCTCGAACGCGCAGGACTCCGGGACGCCGCGCGAACGGAAGCGCGCGCCCTCTCGGGCGGCGAACGGAACGTCCTCTGCCTCCTCAAGGCCTTGATGTCCTCGCCCGACCTCCTCATCCTCGACGAGCCGGGGAACCACCTCGACGTCTGGGGCCGGGCCTGGCTCGAGGATTTCCTCTCCGGCCTTCCGGCCGCGGTCCTCATAGTCTCGCATGACCGGTGGCTCCTCGATAGGACGAGCCGTACGATACTATCCTTCGAGGCCGGCGGAATCGCGCGGTACGCGGGAAACTATTCCGCCGCGCGGCTCGAACGCCTCAAGAAGGACGCGGCCCAGGGAGCCGGGTGGCAGGCGGACAGGAAGCGGATCGAGCGCCTCGAGGCCCTCGTGAAGCGGTTCGAGGAAATCGCACGGAACGTCATCGACCCCGCCTGGGGGAAGCGGCTCAGGGCGCGGCGCAAGCAGCTCGAGCGCGAGCGGGAACAGGCCCGCGATCGGCCGGCCGGAGAAGGCCGGTCGATCGAGATCGATTTCGCGCGGGCGGGGTTCAAGTCGACGTACGCCCTCAAGGTCGAGGGATACGGGAAGCGCTACGGCGAACGCGTGCTCCTCGAACCCTCGGGCTTCGACCTGCTCCGCGGGGAGAAGGCGGCGATCATCGGTCCGAACGGTTGCGGAAAAACGAGCTTCGTCCGCGACGTGGCGCTCGCGACGGACGACGTTGAAGCGGCCGCCCGGGCGGGAATCAAGGTTTCGCCCTCGGCCAGGATCGGCTACGTCGCGCAGGGCCGGGAAGGCTTCAGGAGCGGTCTCAGCGTATCAGGAGCCCTCGAGGACGAGGGAGCGAAGCCGGACGAGGCGAGGAAGGCCCTCAGGCGCTTCCTCTTCGATCGACAAGACCTGGATAAGCCGATCGAAACGCTCTCCGGCGGGGAGTTCAAACGCCTCCAGATCGCGAAAGCCGTTTTCCTCAAAGCCGATTTTCTCATACTCGACGAGCCGACGAACCACCTGGACATACCCTCCCGCGAGGCCGTGGAGGAGGCCCTCGCCGAATTCGAGGGAGCGGTCCTCGTCGTCTCGCATGATCGCTACCTCCTCGAGGCCGTCGCCGAGCGGGTGATCGAAATCCGCGACCGCTCGTTCATGCCCTTCGACGGGAGGTTCTCCGAGTTCTGGGCGGAACGCGGATACGGATCGGCGCGGTCGTTCGGTCCATCCCGTACGGGGATCGATGGACGGGCCAAGGCCCTCGCGCATGCCGCCGAGCCGAAGGATGGAAAGCGTCCCGGAGAGGCGGGGGCGGATCTCGCGCGGCGGATCGAAAGCCTCGAGGCGGAAAAGGCGGTGACCGAACGCGCTGCGCGTGACGCGATGGACGAGAGGGATTTCGCCGGGGCGAGGAAATTCGCCGGAAAGGCCGAAAAGCTCGATCGGCTCATCCGCGCGCTGTACGAGGAGTATTGCGGAGAATGAACCCTCGGCGTTGACAGGGGAGAAGGATGGAATAACAATAGAACCGAGATAGGGCTTGACCGGGACGGAGGGGCATATGGGCGCTGGTATGTCGGGCCGGATCGTCAGGATTCTCCTCTTATTCGCCGTACTCGCGACCGCCTCGGGCGCCGGCGCCGTTCAGAACGGCGCGGTTCCCCGGATCGCGGTGCTCAATCCCGCCATGGATGACGGCCTGGGGAACAATCTCGCCGGGCCGATCACGGACAAGATCCTCGAACAGCTCCTCAAAAGCAGGAAATTCAACATACTCGACCGGGCGAGCAGGGACTTGATCTGGGAGGAACGCAATTTCCAGTTGAGTTCCGGGGAAATAAGGCAGTCCGAGATCAAGGCGGTCGGCGAAGGCCTGGGAGCCGATTTCGTGGTCGTCGTGAAGGTGACGCGCATCGGTTCCCTGTATTCCTTGTCCGCGACGATGATCAACGTCGAGACGCTCGAAATCGTCGCTCAGTCGTCCGCCGAGGCGGACGAACCCGTGGAGAACCTCCTCGGGCTCGCCTCGTATTGCGGCGAGGAGATAGCCGCGAGCTACGGAGGAGAGCCGCTCAAACCGGCGGCCGAGCGGAGGGCCCTCTCCGAACGCGAGGAATCGATCGCGGCGAGGACGGAAATTCGCGCGATGCTGCAGAAGAGGATGTTCCTCAAGAAGGACGGCCAAGCGGCGATCTCCGCCAAGGTCGGCGCCCTCATCGAACTGGATAGGACGGGGCTCTACCACGAATTCAAGAAGGACAGGATCGGCGGTCTTCTGGGATGGGTCAACGTCTTCCCCTTCGCCCTCGGATCGCTGTTCCAGGGCGATTTCACGGGCTTCATGCTCTGGGGCGGCTGCCAGGCCATCGGCGCGGTCGCTATAATCGGGTCCGCTTCATCCGATTCCGACGAAGCCATTCCCGCGGGCGCCGTTTTATACGCTGTCGGCTGGATCGCGAGCTGGTTCCGTCCGGGCGACTACGTGAGGGTGTGGAACAAGAAGCTCGCGAAGTCGTTGAACGTCATCACGGTCGAGGGGAACGGCGAACGCGTGGACGTCGCCTTCCTGCCAGGCGGCTTCCGGCCTTCGGGCGTCAGGATCGCTTCCATCGGATTCTCGTACTGACGGATCCCGCTTCCACGCCGCGCGGATGCGGGTATCCGCGCGGTATCCGCTCCCGCTCCCCTGAGGCCTATTTCTCCTTGGCCCTGAAGACGCCGTCCCACTTTCCCTCGGGCGGGTTCCGCGAGAGGTAGACGAGGCGGTTGTAGAAGACCTCGGAAGGTCCGTCCTTGTAGAGCTCGATGTTTTTCCTGAAGAATGGGGCCGCGTCGTTCCAGAGCCCCTTCCGATAGAGCGCGAGGCCCTTCTCGAAGAGCGTCTTGATCTCCACGAGCTTGGGTGAGGCGGCTTTGGATTCCTGCAGGATCTCGTAGATGCGGACCGGTTTGGCCTTGCCCTTGGGCGCGATGAGGTCGAGCTCGCGGCAGAGGAAATGCTCCTTCACCTTGGCGTAGACCGCGCCAGATATGATCGATTTGGAATTGTAGATCTTATTGGCGCCCTCGAGCCTGGCCGCGAGGTTGACCGTGTCGCCGATGGAGGTGAAGTCCATCCGGTCCTTGGCGCCTACCGAGCCGAAGACCACCGGCCCTGAGTTGATCCCGATGCCGATGGTGACGACGGGCTGCTTCTCCTTCTCGCGGCGTTCCTTCTCCTCCATCATGGCGTGCCTGATCTCCATGGCCGCCTTGCAGGCGTTGAGCTCCTTCTTGGCGCCGGAGAAGACGGCCATCATCTCGTCCCCGACGAACTTGTCCACGTCGCCGTTGTTTCTGAGGATGATCTCGGTCTCGAGGTCGAGATAGGCGTTGAGGATCTCGACGACCTCGTCGGGCTTTTTGCCCTCGCAGAGGGTGGTGAAGCCGCGGATGTCCGTGAAGAGGAACGCGAGCTCGCGCTCCTGGCTGGTCTGGGTGCCCTTCTCCGCCTGCTTGAGCGTGGAAGCCGAGATGTAGGGGATGATTCCGCGGATGACGGTGGAGAAGTCGCTGAACTCGAGGGAGAGGTCCTTGATCTCGTCGCGGCTCTTCACCGGATCGTCGTAGACGAGGGTGTTGGCGCTGATCCGCGACTCTCCGCGCATCATCGACCGGAGGACGTCCGAGATCTTGCGGACGTTCATCCTGAGGAAGAGGAGCGGATTGACGATGAGGTTCCCCACCACGTACGTGAGGATGATGGCGACGTAGAGGAAGATCGCCGTCAGGAGGAATACGGAATTGCGCGTCCTGAAGAAGGGCCGCATGATGACGTCGCGCTCGAAGGTCATGACGGAGAAGCCGAGGAGGCGCTCGCGGCGGATCCTCTGGTCGCCGGACTTCTCCGTCTCGGGCTTGAGGATCGGGCTCACGTACACGAAGGAGCGGGATCCTTCGAGGTAGTCGTCCGAGAGTCCGCCCTTCCTGGCGTATCCGAGGGCGTCCGCGCCTACGAGGGACGGGACGCCCGCGGGGAACTGGTCCCCGCTCAGGGTGGAGAATTCAGCCTTGTAGTCCGGCAGCGACTCGGGGAGCGCGTCCATGTAGACGGAAGCCTTGAGGTCGCTGAAGATCGTGAGCGAGGAGAAGGAGAATTCCGCTTTCTGGTTGATCTCCCGCTGCTTGGCCATGTACTGGGTCATCGCGATGCTGTCGCCCAGGTTCACGCGGTAATTGGTGGATGCCTGCTCGACTTGGCTCTTCGCTCCGTCGCCCACCGCCTTTAGGATGGTCCCGTAATAGTTGTAAAGGAGCATGAAGCTCAGGATCGCGAGGGTGAACGTGATGATTCCCATGAACGCCAGGAAGAGCTTCGTGCGGATGCGGAAAAGCGTCTCGAAGCTCGTCCGCTTCCTGTTCTTCTTCTTGGCTTTCTTCAGGTTCTTCTTGAAGTTCTTGTATTCGCGGTTGAAGGGATTGCGGAGGTTCAAGGACTTCAGGAAGAGGAAGACGGCGAAGATGTTGCCGACGGCGCCGACGCCCACGGAAACGTAGGCCGGTATCGGGAATCCCGCGAAATAGGAGAAGGAATCAGCGAACGTGAGCGCGGGGAGGACGAAGGCGTAGACCGCGATGACCGTGGCGAGGATGCGGCCGAGGTAGGCGAACACCCCGTCCGGTTTTCCGATGAAACCGGGGCGGCCCCGCGAGAACGCGGAAAAGATCCTGAGGAGGCCGAAGGCCGGGAGGAAATAGCACCCGAAGAGCAGGAGGCCCCCGAGGGTCTCGGGAACGAGCTTCGCGTACTCGAAGGGCATGGAATAGGGCAGGAAAATCGTCCGCGCGCCCTCGGCCGCGGCTGGACCCGCGCCTACGGGGAAGAAGAACCACGCGATGAACAGGGCGCCCGTGATTCCGTCGAGGACGAAGGAGGCGGTTTTCTTTTCCGACATTCAGGATGCTCCTTGGACTCAGTTGCCTTCGAGGGCCCGTATCTTGTTGTTCGCCTTGTCCAGGTAGGCCTGGGCCTGTTCGTAGCCGGGGCTGACCCTGAGCACGGCCAGGAAGCCGTCGCGCGCGGTCTCGTAATCCTCTTCGTTGTAAGCGGCGACCGATTCCGCGTAGAGGGCCTTCACGCGTTCCTGGACGGCTCCTCGCTTGGCGGAGAGCTTATCCTTGTTGGCCTGTTCCTTCATCATCTCGGAGTTGAATTCGATCATGTCCGCGGCGCCCTTGAGGTCGTCCCGCGCTATCGTCGCGTCTATGCTCTCGAGGATCCCGTCGATCTCCGCGTCGTAGTCCCTTGAGGGTACGGCGGGAACGGTCTTCTTGCCCTGGCCCTTGGCGGCGGCGCCGCCTTTCGCGGCGGCTGTTTTCGCGGCGACGGCCTTGGAGATCCTGAGCTTCAGGTCCCTGGCCTCGGGCGTATTGGAGGCGCCCAGCGCGACGTTGACGCGGTTATCGGCGGAGATGTATTCCTTCTTGCCGTAGAATTCCTGAGCCCATTTGAAATAGACCTGGTATTTGAGCTCGACGAGCTCGGCGTTCCGCTCCCGGGTGACGCCGCGGAGCGTCTTCTCGGCGCGGAGGAGCGACGTCTCCGCCGCGGCGTACTTGCCGGCGCCGAGGGCGGCCTTCGCGGCGTCCAGATCCTTCCTCACGAGGCCGTACACGACCTCGTCCATCGATTTCTTCGCGCCCGCGGCGTCCTTGTTCTCGGGATCGACGAGCTGGATCTCGCCGATGAGCTTGGCCGTCTGCGGCAGGAGCTTGGCCACCTCCGCCTGAGCTTTCGAAGCCTTGAGCTTCTTTTCGAGCGCGTCGAGCCCCGCGACTCTCTTCTGGATGACCTGCTTACGAACGTCCGCTGTGTCGGACTTGAGCTTCTGGAGCTCTGAATTGCCGGAATCGAGCTCCTCGGCCTTGCGGGTCGCGAGGACCAGCTCGTAATTCTCGCTATCCGTCCGCTTCTTCTTTTCCTTGAGGCGGTTTGCGCTCTTCATGTACGCGTTGAAGCGGGTCGCCTTGAAGGCGTCCGTGCGCGAGAGGTATTCCTGGGCCTTGAGGTTCATGGGATCCGCCAGGACGGCCGCCTCGAAATAGCTTCGAACTTCCGGGATGGCGGCGAGGTCGTTTTTCCCCAAGAGCTTCTCTTCATAGAGCGCGAGGCCCTTCTCGTACAGGATGCGGGATTTCTCCTGGGGCGTGAGGTTCTTGGCCATGAAGGCGTCAGGACCGGAGGAAACGCAGGATGAAAGCGACACGATAACGAGAATTGCCGCGCAAAAAATGGATTTTTTTGGAAGATTCATGGGTTCCTCCGGACAAAAACTTTTACGTCAATAGTGTACTATATTTCCGGCCGGCGTCAAATATCCGGACGGTGGCTGGAGCTATACGACGGTTCAAGCTCCTTTGTCAATTGAAGCCGGATCGGACAGCCGATATAATAGTGGGAAAAGGCGCTCCACGCTATGAAACTTTTATCCTACTGCGTGAGAATGCGTGTTTTTAGGAGGATAATAATGCTTAAAAGGCCATGGATAGCGGCGGCGCTCTGCGCGCTTTCCGCGATTTCCTTCGCCAAACCGTTCGCGCTGGGAGTGACCTTCGCCCCCCTCTGTTCCTTCACCGGAACGGAAACGAACGACGAGCTCGCCCAAGCGCTGATCCTCGCTTCGAGCGGCGATCCCGCGGCCATACCAGGCCCGGGCGCGACGATCGGCGGATTCGCGGAATTCTCCCCCCTCTCCTTCCTTTCCCTCGGCGCTTCCCTCGGGTATGGATTCAGGAGCTCGTTCCTGATGGGGCAGGGAGCCGGCGGCGACGGAGATTCGATCTGGATCGCCTCACACACGATAGAGCTCGGATTATATGGCGGTTTCAACGTGTATAATAGCGATGCGGGCATTCTCAGGGCCGATATCGGGGTGCTCGCGGGACTCATGCCCGTCGGGTACTCCCAGCGGACGGTCATCGACGGTTACGAGATCGGCGCATCGGGGGACCTCCAGGCCAGCCTCACCCTCGGAGCGCGCGCCGCGATCGATTGGGAATGGCCGCTCGGCATCGCCGCCAAGGAAGGATCGTCCTTCGCCCTGCGGACGGGACTCGGCTTCGACTACGTCTTCCTGCGCACCAATTTCGACGATCTCATTCCGGTCGTTCATTCCATGAGCCCGAGCCTCCGCATCGGATTCGTCTACCGTTCTTCGGGCGGAACCGCCGCCGCTAGCCCGGCGCGAGAGGCCTCGGACAATTCCTCCGAAGCCCCCGAGGAGGCCGAGGACGAGGTTCCCGCCGAGGGACCGACCACGGAAGGGAGTATCAAGCCATGAGGAAGACAGCCATCATCGGAGGCGCGATCGTCGCGTTCGCGCTCGCATCCTGCTCGAATCCCAATCCGCCGGCGCCGTACCTCGCGCACAACCTCGGGATCCGCCGCGGCGATTTCTCGTATTCCGTGAATCTGGGTTCCGATCCCAAGGACGCGTATTTCCTCCTGACGAACGTCCAGGATACGGAACAGGTGGGAACCGCGACGGTCAATTCCGAAGCGCCGTCCCCCACGATCGAATCCATGCCTGTGCCCGCGCCCGCCCTCGTCACGCGGCTGGACGCCTTCAACGCCAAGATGGAGGCCGATGGACGCAAGCCCGTCCTCAGGGACGCCTTCGCCCTCGCTCGGCCGGAACTGCCGCTTTCCAGCTACCGCGACGCGGCGCGCGGCGCCGAACAGGCGAAGGCGTCCGGCGTCGAACCGCGGGGGGGCACCGCGCCCATGAACGCCGATTACGTGGGAGAGACGAGGAATTTTTGTTTCGATATCCCGTACGACTCGACCGACCCCGCGCAATGCCGACTCGTCACGACGGCGACCTTTCCCGACGGCAAGCAGAGGAAGCTGTCTATCTGGGTCGACGCGAATGAATGGACGGGCAATGGCGGCCCCATCACTCAGGCGATGGTGGACGCGCTGGGCGAGCGCTTTTTCGGTTCTCCCTCGGGGAGCGGCGACTCGATCTACAGCTGGGTCACGAACATCCTCGGGGCCGAATGGGGCGACGTCAGCTATACGGATCTCATCCCCTTCGACTCATGCATCACCATAATGCTCTGCGACATCAGCGAGGACAACAGCCCCGATGGCGGCATCGTGGGCTATTTCTATCCGAAACATAATTTCACGAACGCCTCGGCCATGGATTATTACGGCGAGGTGTCGAACCAGCGCGTCATGTTCTATATCGATTCGGTCATGTACGCCAACGCGAGCAACGACGGCTCGGACGGCGATACGAGCTGGGCCGTGACGGATTATTGGCCAGAGGAGGTGTTCTCCACCCTCGCCCACGAGTTCCAGCACATGATCGCATTCTACCAGATCAATGTCCGCGACGGCGATATCACGGATACCTGGTTCGCGGAGATGTGCTCACAAGCTATTGAAGATCTCTTGGCGGACAAGATTAGCGTGATGGGGCCTCGCGGAGTGAGCCCCGTCGATTACACGGCGGGAGGAACGAACAATCAAGCGGGACGGATACCGCTCTATAATTATTTCAATGATCTCGGATTAGTATATGGATGGACCGCGAATAACGATACGCTTAATCTCGCGGCCTATTCTTCGACGTATTCATTCGGATCATACCTCATCAGGAATTATGGCGGTGCGGAATTCTTGAATGATGTCTATAATTCATCTGGTACTCCAGAAGAAAGGATTTCATCAGTGAGCGGCAAACCTTTCACTGATCTCTTAACCTATTGGTCCATGGCTGTCATCTTGTCGGATAGGACTGATGTACCGCGCGGCCTTTCGCTCAACAAGAATGGTTCATTCGACAGCACGTTGAACGGCGTCACTTATCATCTAGGTTCGATCAACCACTATAACTATTATTTTTCCGGTGATCCTCTCGTCGGGCCGTTCCTTTATTCTGGAAGTAATCTGGATGCCTATTATCCGCAATACTTCCCTTATGGAACGCGATTCTGCCTCGTTGGCCAGAACCTGACTCAAGAAAGGAATTTCCAGGTCGGCATCGGATTATCCAACGGCCTCGGGGTCGGCGTCGTGGCAAAGTAAGGAGCAGGAAAGCGCGTTTCTCGCGATGCATCGGGCCGGAGGTTGCCTCCGGCCTTTTTTTTAGAGACAGGCTTTCAAGACCGCGTGGGCATCAGCGCATCCGAGCGTGACGAAGCACTCGCGGCCCGACGAAGCCCGGGCGACCGAGTCGATCTCGGCGTCCGTGAACCCGAGGGCGGAAAGTCTCGGCAACCCGGCGCTCCGCGCGATGCCCCGCAATCGCTCTATGAGGGCTCGGGACGCCTCGTCCTCGTCCATGGCCGAGTCGGCCGCTCCGAGAGCCCTCCCCGCCCGGGCGAGTCGCGATAGGCCGATCGCCGCCTGGCGATCGCCCGACCCGGCGGCGCGCGCGAGGGCCTCCGCCGTGACGGCGAAGGCCTCCGGGAGGAGGATGCCGCAGACGAGGCCGTGCGGGCATCGCCTGACGGCGCCGAGATTGCCCGCGATGCCGTGAACGAGCCCGAGCCCCGCCTGGCTCAGGGCCGAGCCCGAGAACATCGCCGCGTATTGGACGTCCCGCCACGTTCCCTCATCGGCCTTCAAGGACATGATGGCGTCCAATCGCGCGCCGAGGAGGCGGATGCCCTCGAAGGCGAGCGCGTCGCTCAGCGGCGCGGCTTTCCGGGAACTGGCCGCTTCGAGGAGCTGCGAGAGGGCGTCGAGCGCGCTCGGTACGGCGACCTCGCGGGGCGCGAGCGCTGGAAGGTCGTGGTCCAGGACGATGGCGTCAGGAATGAAGGCGGAATGCCGGAGGCTTTTCTTGTACGTGGAGCCGTTCGGGAGGGAGCCGCGGATCACGGCGTTCGTCGTCGCCTCCGATCCGGTGCCGGCCGTCGAGGGGCAGGCGATCCAAGGGCGGCGCGCGCCGAGATGGGACCGGCCGCCGATGCCTTCGAGATAATCGGCCACGCCGCCCTCGACCGGGACCATGGCGGCGACGGCCTTCGCGGCGTCGAGCGCGGAGCCTCCTCCCAGTCCGATCACGATGGAGATTTTGCCTCGGTACGCCGCGGCGATGGCGTCTATCGTAGCCGCCGATGGCTCCGCCTCCGCGGACTCCGCGGTCGCCGAGAACCCCTCTGCCCGGAGGCCTTCCAGGAGGGGGTCGAGCATGTTCGCTGAGCGCATGGACGAGACCCCGGTGATGACGAGGGCGCTCCGCGGCGAAGGGTCCGCGCCGAGGAGCGATGAAGCGAGCGAGGGGATCTCGGAACGGGACCCCGATCCCGCGATGACCCGGGGAGGGAGTGACGCGGAGATCACGAGGGGCGGATGGCCATAAAGGGCTTGCCGACGCGCGGGACGGCCATCATGTCCGCGACTTCGTCCTTCCAAACACGGTAATGGGGGGTATTCTTGTGCGCCGCCGCTGCTTCCTTGGTGGCGTACGCCTCGTACAGGACGAAGGCTGACGGGTCGGCGTCGTCGCGGAGGACGTCGAAGCGCATATTGCCGGGTTCCCTGACGCTCGCCTCGTGGTTCTTGACGGTAGCCCGGATGAAGGAATCCTCCATTCCTGGCTTGACCTTGACGCTCACCATGGTGACTATCATGGGCGGAATTCTACGCCCCTCTCCGGGACGGGTCAAGAAGCGGGGAGCGGCTGTAACCGGGAGGCCGAAAGGGTGTTCACATACCGAATGAAGGCAGCACTTCACTCACCCTCCTTTTTCAGGGGCCTCGCGGTCATCCTCCTCATGGCCGCGGGGCCTCGCCTTTTTCCCCAGGACTCCGCCGAGGCCTGGAAGCGGGCCAAGGAGGCGTGGGCGCGTTCCAAGGACCTCATGCCGGGGAAGATGCGGATGCTCAGCTCCGAGCTGGACCGCGAGGGGAAGCCCGTCGTCGTGACGGAGGAGATCTACTCCATCCGTTACGGAGCGAACGGAAAGAGCGACGCTGTCCTCGTCAGCGCCGTGAAGGACGGCAAGGACGTGACCGAGTCGCGCCGCGCCGAGCTCGAGAAGCAGCGCAAGAAGAACGGCGCGGGCGGCGGATCGGAGTCCATGGACATTCCCGATCCTCTCGCGCTCGAGCCCCATAAGTCCCTCAAGCTCGGAACCGCCGAGGCGGTGGAAATCGACGGCGTTCCCGCATGGAAGTTCCCGTTCAAGGTCAAGACCGGTAAATTGCTCACGTCCTCGGGCTTCGTGCTCGTGAACCGTTCCACGTTCATGCCCATGGCGATGGAATACACCTTCGATCCGATGCCCGCCGGGGTCAAGAAGGCCGACATGAAGGTCCTGTACGGCGTGGAGTCCGGAACGCCCGTCGCTGGCCGCGTCACCATGAACGTGGACGCCAACCTCGTCTTCTTCAAGAAGAAGATGGATATCCTCATGGAATTCTCCGACTACGCGAAGGCGCCAATGGCGCCCGCGCCCGGAGAGCCCGCGGCGGGCGGTCGGGAAAAGAGCGCGCCCTGAACGGGCCGCATCACCTGATCTTGAACCTGAGAGACATCGCCTTTTTCGCCCATGACTTCTGGTAGGTGATCCTGTTCTTGTCCAGGTGCCGCTTGACCTCCGATATCTCGTCCAGGGCGGCTCTCGCCTCGGCCACGTCCCCCCGCGAAATCATGTAGTCGATGTAGTAATAGAATATCTCGAAGCTGTTGAAACGCTTCTTGGCGTCGCGGTAGAGGGCGTAGACCTCCTCCTTGGTGCGCGAGCGCTCGAGCACCTTGAGCTTCACCAGGAGCTCGGACTCTTTCTTGTATTCGAAGCCCGCGGCGTCGAGGGCGCTTATGATGGCGCCCGCCTCGTCGTACTTCTTGGCGCCGTAAAGGGCCTTGGCCTCGAGGAGGGCGACGTCGGGATTGTCCTTGTGTATGCCGGCGCGGAGGGAGCCGTAGAGCGAGGCCGATTTCTCGAAGTAGCCGCAGGCGAGGCATTCGTCCGCGAGGAGGCGCTTGTTCTCGAAGGTGGGCGCGAACTCGGCCTTGGACTCGAGTCCCTTGATCCTGTGGGTGGGGACGATCCTCGAGACCACGATATCGGCCGCCTCGCCGATCCCTCCCTTGAGGCGGAGCGAGGGGAGGATCTCGGCGAAGAAGTACGCGATCCCGCCTAAGTACGGAACGAAGATGATGACGTAGACCCAGGCGCCGTTCCTTCCCGTCTTGAACACGTGGACGATGCAGAGCAATTGGAGCAGGTACGGTATCGCCGCTATTATAAGCTGCATTCTTCCTTCCTTTCCTCTTCGGGCAGCTTGGTCATGAGGACCTTGTCCACCCTGTTGAAGTCCATGTCCACGACCTCGACGCGCCAGCCGTTCCACTCGAAAGCGTCGCCCGCCCGGGGAATGGACCCGAGGCGTTCGAGGACGAAGCCGGCGAGCGTATTGTAATCCCGTTCGACGGGGAAGGCGCCGGGTACGCCGAGTTCCTCCTCGAGGACGTCGACGCTCATGAGGCCGTCCACGAGGACGCTGCCGTCCGATCTCCTGAAGAGCTCGGGGTCGCCCGCGCGGCGCGAGTGCGAGAGTTCTCCCACGATCTCCTCGACGAGGTCCCTGAGGCTAACCGAGCCCTGGAGCCCGCCGTACTCGTCAAGCACGAAGAGGGTCTGGACGTCGTATCGCCTGAAGGCCTCGAAGACCTTGAGGGCCGTCATCGTCTCCGGGATGAAGGCGGGCTTATCCATGTGGTCCGCGAGGCGCGAGTACCGGCCCTCGAGGAAGGCGAGGAGGAGGGTCCGCACCTTCACGACGCCGACCAGGTTGTCGAGGCCGCCCCTGCATATCGGGAAGGCGGTGAGGTCGGGCCGTTCCTTGAGCGCCCGCTTCACGTCGTCGACCGAGGCGTCCTCCTCAAGCCAGCTCATGTCCGATCGGTGTATGGCGAAATTGGAGACCCTGCGGTCGCCCAGGTGGAAGACCCCCTCCACCATGTCGCGTTCGCGCTTCTCCACCGTCCCCGTGAGGGTCCCCTCCTGGATCATGATGCGGATTTCTTCCTGCGTCACCGAGGGCTCGCTCGAGCGGTTCACGCGGAAGAGCCTGAGCACGAGGCGCGTCGAGGCCGAGAGGAGGACTTCCAGGGGCTTGAACAGGACGCCGAGGACGTTGATCTGCGAAACCACGGCCGCCGCGATGGGCTCTGGCCGGGAGAGGGCTATCTGCTTGGGGACGAGCTCGCCCACGACGATCGAGAAGAAGGTGATGACGAGGACGACGGCGACGAACGAGATGCTCTCCGCGTAGGGCGCCAGGGCTGGCAACTTCGCGAGGAATCGTTCGAGGGCGCGCGCTATCGTAGCCCCGCCGAAGGCTCCCGACACGATGCCGACGAGGGTGATCCCCACCTGGATGGTGGAGAGGAAGGATGAGGGATTCTCGGCGGCCTTGAGCGCCCGCGCGTAGTTCTTCTTTCCGGAATCCGCCTTGGCCTTGAGGCGGGCGACGCGGGAGGAGACGACGGCCATCTCCGCCATGGAGAGGAAGCCGTTGAGGACGATGAGGAGCGCGATGACGAGGATGTTGAGGATGCCCCGGCTCATGGGCGCGATTGTACCATGGAGCGGCGCCCGCTTGAAGCGCCGGCGGGGCTCGGATTTTCGGCCCGGATCAGCTCATTTCCCGAAGGGCTTCCGAGGCGGAATAAGCGAAGTCGGCGATCTTCTCTATGTGCCGGACGATGTCGATGAAGACGAGCTCGGCCTTCACGTCGGCGCCGGCCTTGAGGCGCTTGCGGGCGAGCTTCTTGAGGTCGACTCGGGAATCGTTCACCGATTCCTCGAGATCGGTGGCCTTCCTGAGGCCTTCGTCCGAGAGGCCGGACGCGGCGTTTTCCTTAATGAGAACGAGGAATTCCCGGACGAGGCCGGTATAGGGATCGAGCCGTTTCATCTCCTCCGCGTCCAGCTTCATGCCCTTGGACTGTTGGCGGTTGAGGATGATTGCGAGGTTGAAGCAGCTGTCCGTGATGTTCTCGAGCTCGGTCACGACGCGGAGCATGGAAGTGATGCTCTCCCTGGTGGATTCCGAGATATCCTGTTCCGTCACTTCCAGGAGGAACCGCGTGAGGCCTTCGCGCATGGAGTCCGCGTATTCTTCCCAATACTTGAATTTAGCGAGCTCCGCCTCCATGTCCGCGGGAGGCGCGGTCCTGACCTCGCAGTACCGCTCGAACATGTCTTCCACCATCCCGGCCATGTTCCCGATCTCGTTTCGCGCGTACACGAGGTTGAGCTCCGGAGAACGGAGGATGGGCGCCGTTGCGTACATGGGCTTGAGGGCCTTTTCCGCATCCGGCTTGACTTTTATGAGCCACTCGAGGAAACGAGCGTATTGGCGCGTGAAGGGGAGTAGGACGATGGTGTTGGCCGCGTTGAAAAGGGTGTGGAGCATGGCGATGTGCGCTCCGATCGTCTCCGGCCTGAGCTCGCCCGGGACGATTGTCTCGACGAAGGCGAGGAACGGCCTGATGAGAATCACGACCCATATCGTCCCCAGCACGTTGAAGAAAAGGTGCGCGTAAGCCGCTCGTTTGGCGTTTGCGTTGGAGCGGAGGGATACCAGGAAGGAATCGAAACACGTACCGATGTTGGCGCCGAGGGTGATGGCCGCCGCCATCTCGAAGGGGATGATGCCCTTGGACGCCAGGCCGATCACGATGGCGATGGTCGCGCTCGAGGCATTCACGAGCATCGTGAACACGATTCCGACGAAAACGCTCACGATGATGGCGAGCGCTCCCTTGTCCGCGAAATCGCGGAGGAAGACGAGCGCGTCGCCGCTCGGGTCGGGAATCGCCTTCCCGAGGAATTCCAGCCCGAGGAAGATGAGGGCGAAGCCCATGAGCCCCTCGCCGTAGCCCTTGAAGGTGTTGCCCCTGTCTTTGCTCTTGATGAGCGTGAGGAGGTATCCGAGGCCGAAGATGGGCACCGCGAGGAGGACGATGGAGAATTTCTTGACGCCCACCGCCGCGACGATCCAGCCCGTGAGCGTGGTTCCGATGTTCGAGCCCATGATGACGCCGATGGACTGGACCAGGGAGAGGAGACCCGCGTTCACGAAGGATACGACCATCACTGTGGTGGCGGACGACGACTGGATGAGTATGGTGACGACTATCCCCGTGATGACTCCGACGAAGCGGTTCTTCGTCATGAGATTGACCGCTCGCTGGAGCCGGTCGCCGGCGGCCCTCTGGATGCCGTCCGAGCTGAGCTGCATGCCGAACATGAAGAGCGCCAGGGCGCCGCCCAGCTTGAAGACGATGAGGATGATGTCGCCGACGATTCCCATCAGGAACCTCCGAAAATGGGTTGGTGCAGGGCCATACTACGCGATATCCGATTATTTTTCCATAGTGCGGGAACGGCGCGTTCCGCGGCGCGCCATAAGGATTCCCTGCCGGGGCGTCTTCTTCTTTCGCGCCGGCATCGGCGAGGGAAGGGCCGGCGAGGCGGGCCGTCTGTCCCTGAGGAGGAGGGTGCTCGCGCCAGCGGTGAGCGCGCTCAGCCCCATCACCGCCGGGAAGGCCCATGGGGCGTGCTGGAACGGAAGATCGACGTTCATCCCGAAAATGCTCACCACGAAGGTGGGCACCATGAGGACGATCGAGATGATGGTGAGCCGTTTCATCACCATATTGAGGTTGTTGGAAATCACGGACGCGAAGGCGTCCATCATGCCCGTGAGGATGTCCGAGTAGATGTTGGCCATCTCGATGGCTTGGCGGTTGTCCGTCATCACGTCCTCGTAAAGCTCGCTTTCCGCGTCCCTGAATTTGAGGGCCCGGTCGCCCTTGAGCTTCTCGATCATGATCTCGTTCGACCTCAAGGACGTCGTGAAGAACACGAGGGACTTCTGGAGGGAGAGAAGCTGGACGAGCTCGTTGTTCTTGACTGAGCGCTGGAGGTCGCGCTCGATCGCGGAGCTCCGGCGGTTGATTTCCTTGAGATAGCGGAGGTAGACGATGGACGCCCTGCCGAGGAGCCTGAGCACGAAGGCCGCGCGATTACGAACGTCGAAGTCCTTGACGCGGTTCGTGACGAGCCCCGAGAGCGCCTCCGAGTCCGATTGGCAGATTGTCACTATGCGCTCCGAGAAAAGGAATATCCCCACCGGAACGGTGAAATAGGAGACTTCCTGCGCGGGATCGTGGGCGGGTAGGCGCATGACGACCATCGTGTAGTCGTCCTCCATCTCCACGCGGGGCTGCTCGTCGATGTCGAGGATGTCCTGGAGGTGGTCCGGGTGGATCCCGTACTCCGTCTCGAATAGGGAGAATTCTTCCTTGGTGACGTTGCGGACGTCGATCCAGCACGGACCTTCGGCGCTGGCCGCCGGGACGACCCTGCCCGCCTCCCGCTTGTAGATTTGAATCATGATGGTAACCCCCTTCTAGGGACGCGGGCCTAGGGGGATCGCCGGATCAGGAGACGGCGGGATCCGCGGAGGCCGCGCGCGCGCGCGATTCGGTCTTTAGGCGTCTACGACTGCCAGACGGCATAGCCTGGACCTCCTCCTCCGACGGAATACGCTCCCCCGTATGGGGGAGTCAGAGACGGCTCGTTGTAGCACGATAGGGAGAGGAGAGGCAAGACGCGGCCATGGACGGGAGGCTCGGCGGCATGGCGAGGATAGGCGAAGCGGGCTAGCGCGGACCGGCGATGCGCGGCGGCCTCGAGCGGGGCGGGATTCCGCGATCGCCGGTCACGTCCGGGTCATTCCTTGCCGGTCCAGCAGTAGAGGCAGAGTTTCTCCTTCGGGAGGCCGATGGCGTCGACGAGGTCGTCGATCCGCTGGTAGCGGAGGCTCGTGAGCCCGAGCCACTTCCCGATGCGGTCCACCATGGCGCGGTATTCCGGGCTCGAGGTGTCGAGGTAGGCGTCGGGAACGGAGTCCTCCTTACCCGTTGCTTCCGCGATCATCTTGCGCCCGATGAGGTCCAGGGCGGATTTGGACCGGGAGAAGTTGAGGTAGGGGCAGCCGAAGAGGAGGGGCGGGCAGGCGACGCGCATGTGGACCTCGCGGGCGCCGTACGCGTGGAGCCGCTTGATCGTGTCCTTGAGCTGGGTTCCGCGGACGATGGAGTCGTCGCAGAAGAGGAGGCTCTTGCCATTGATGATTTCCGGTATGGGGATGAGCTTCATCCTGGCGACGAGGTCGCGCACCTGCTGGTTCTGGGGCATGAAGCTCCGGGGCCAGGTGGGCGTGTACTTGCAGAAGGGCCTGCGGTAGGGTATGCCCGCCTCCGACGCGTAGCCGATGCCGTGGCCGATGCCCGAGTCGGGGATTCCCGCGACCACGTCGGGCTCGGCGGCGTCCTCCCTCCGGGCGAGGGCGGCGCCGCATTCGTTCCGGGCGTCCTCGGCGTTGCGCCCCTCGTATGAAGACGAGGGGAAGCCGTAATAGACCCAGAGAAAGGCGCAGATCTTCATGCCGTCCACGGGACCGGCGAGGACCTCGACGCCCGAGGGCGTGATCCTGACGATCTCCCCCGGGCCGAGCTCGCGTTCGAGGCGGTAGTCGAGGTTGGCGAAGGCGCAGGATTCCGAGGCGACCGCCCGGGCTCCGGCGCGGGAACCTATCACGAGCGGCGTCCGCCCCCTGAGGTCGCGGGCGGCGATGATGCCGTCCGGGGAGAGGATGAGGAGGGAGAGCGAACCGTCGACCGCCTCCTGCAGGGCGCGTATGCCGGACGCGAAGTCCGCGCCGCTCGAGATGAGCGACGCGGCCACTTCCGTCGGGTTGATCTCGCCCCGGTTCATCTCGCAGAAATGGCTCGCGCGCTCGGCGAAGGAGCGGTCCACGAGGGCCCTGGCGTTGTTGATCCTCCCGACCGTCGCGATCGCGAAGGGCCCCAGGCGCGACCCTATGACGAGCGGCTGGTCGTCGAAGTCCGATATGATCCCTATCCCGGTGGAGCCCTTGAGCCTCGAGAGATCGGGATCGAATTTCGAGCGGAACTGCGAGTTGCGGATGTCGTGGATGATCCTGTCGAAGCCCGAATCCTTGGAGAATACCGCCAATCCGCCGCGCTGGGTCCCGAGGTGGGAATGGTAGTCGGTGCCGTAATAGAGGTCAGAGACGCAGTCGCTCGAGCTCGCGACGCCGAAGAGTCCGCCCATGGAAACGCTCCCGCCGCGGTCCGTCGCGCGGCTCTCGTCGAAATGGATCCTGTTCCCGGACCCTGCCTGAGTCATGACGCGGCCGCCGGGGAACCGCGCCATCATAGACCGGAATCGGGGGGAGCCGCTAGGATGACCCGGGCGGAGGAGGGCCTCACCGAGCGGCGAGCACGGTGAAGCTTCGCCGGACCTCCTCGCCCGATTCGTCGACGACGGTGAGGACGTGCTCGCCCGGAGGCGCGTCGATGGCCATGTCGTGCGGGTCCGTGGTGGCGCCGAGGTAGCGGTCGTCGAGGTGCCAGAATATCCGTGCCCGGGCGTTCCGGTGGACCGCTTCCGCCACGAAGCGGCCGCGCTCGCCGTCGAGCTCCCGGGGTATGTAGATCTCGCTCCCGTCCTCGGGATAGACGAGGTCCACGGATCGCTCGTCCTCGTCGCGGACGGCCCCGGGCTTGTAGGGGGGGAGCGGACGGTAACCCGCGTTGGATCTACGGAAATACCATTCCATCGCGGGCGGGAGCGTGAACCAGGGGGCGTTGATCACGGGGGAGCCTCCCTCGAGCTCCGCGTTCGTCCTGTAGGTTCCGCTCGCGTCCAGGTGGACGGTCCTGCAGTAGGGACAGGGTTCGCCGCGGTGCGCCTCCGCGGGAATGTCCGTCTCCCGTCGAGCGCCGCAGTGGGGGCCGGGCGGGTAGCCGGACTCCGCGCAAACCTCGACGGTCCTCAGGGCCGCGTACGGCGTTTCGAACCAGGGGGAATCGGGGAGGGAGTCGAAGGCGGCGAAGAGCATGGGCCCGGCGGCGGCGCTGCCGCCCAATTCAGGCCGCGCCTCGCCGTCGGCGTTTCCGGCCCAGGCGCCCACGGTGTACTTCCGCGTGACGCCGATTGCCCAGGCGTCGCGGTTTCCCTGGCTCGTTCCCGTCTTCCAGGCGATCTTCTCTGACGAGGAGAAGTCTTCCCAGTTCTCCCGCGCATCGGGCCTGGTGACGCGGAGGAGGGCCTCCAGCGTGAGATACGCGGCTCCCGTCGAGAACCTGGCCTTCCCCTCCGCGGAGCGGTCCGCGTCGCGTCGCGGGCTCGGCGGGTAGTAGGGGCGCGGATCTCCCGCCGCGCTCCTCGCGAGGCCCGAATACATCCCGGCGAGCTCCCACAGCGTCCCCTCCGCGCCTCCGATGATGAGGGGCAGGCCGTATCCCTCCGCGTCGCGGACGAGGGTCGTCATGCCGAGGCCCCGGAGATCCTCGTAGAAGCGATCGATGCTGTACTCCCGGAGGAGCCTGATCGCGGGGATATTGAGGGAACGCGCGAGGGCCATGTAGGCCGGAACGGCGCCGCGATAGGTCTTGCTGATGTTTTCCGGGACGAATCCGGGGAATTTAGTGGGCACGTCCGGCACGAGGCGTTCGGGCAGGAGTATCCCGTCGGAGAGCATGGCGGCGTAGAGGAAGGGCTTGAGCGCGCTGCCCGTGGAGCGCGGCCGCTGGATGACGTCCACGAATCCGCCGTCGACCCGCTTGTAATCCGGCGAGTTGCCCACGTAGGCCAGGACCTTCCCCTTCTCGTTGTCGATGATGACGAGCGCGGCGTTCCTCACCCCGTTGGCCGCGAGGACGGCGAGCTGGTCCGATACGATCGCCGCGGCGCGCGCCTGGAGCTCCGCGTCCAGGCTGCTCTCGAGGAGGTGGCCCTCGGCGGGCCCGAACGCGCCCGCTTTCGCCGAGGCGAGGAGGTGCGGCGCGGCCTCCGGAAGGGGATAGGGCGCCGGGGGAAGGGGCTCCGCGAGCGAGAGCGCGAGCGCGGCGTCGTCGATGGCGCCCGAATCCCTGAGGCGCTTCAAGAGCCGGTCCCGTTTCGCGAGGAGCCTGTCCCGGTTCTTGTCCAGGCGCATGAGGGAGGGGGCGTTGGGCAGGATCGCGAGGGTCGCGGATTCGGCCCAGCTCAGGCTGGAGGGCGCGCGTCCGAAGTAGCGCCAGGAAGCCGCTTCGAGCCCCACGACGTTGCCCCCGAAGGGCGCGCGGGAAGCGAAGGTCCTCAGGATCCATTTTTTGGAATGGAGGAGCTCCAGCTTGAGCGCGACGGCCGTCTCGAGGGCCTTTCGCGCGAACGACCTCCGTCCCGGCCCCAATCCGATGCGCGCGAGCTGCATGGTGATGGTCGAGCCGCCGCTCCTCACGCCGCGCGAGGCGAGGTTCATCCTGATCGCGCGCGCCATGGCGAGGGGATCCACGCCGGGATGGGCGTAGAACCGCTTGTCCTCGAACGCGAGGAGGGCCTTCTCGAATTTCTCGGGCACGGGCCCCATGGGAGGGAAACGCCAGGCCTCGTCCTCGGAGAGGAGGGCGCCCAGGAGGACGCCGTTCCTGTCGGTGAGCGCGAAGGAGTAGTCGTCCTCGAAGAGCCGCGCGGGGATGGCGGCGAAGGCGGCGATTCCGAGGAGGGTTCCGAGGAGGGGAAGGAAGTCGACCGGGCGCCTCGCCGCGCGGGGCCTTCCCTCCCTCCCCCCTCTCGGCCTCACTCCTCGGCGCCTTCCACGACCTCGATCCACCTCCCCTCGGTAGCGGCGGCGATCGATACGTCGTACATGGCCTCGGCCTTGGCCTGCGGCAGGTAGTACTTGCCCTTATAGGCGGCGGTCAGCATGAACTTCAGGGACTTCTTTTCCTGGGCGTAGAGGCTCAAGAAGGTGTAAACCCGGTCGTCCCTGATGTCCTGGTACTCGAAGCCCTTCTCCCGATCCATCACCCAGCCCTCGAAGCGGGGATTGGTGATCTCCCAGCCCGAAGGCGCGACGTACTCGAGCGCGAGCTCGTGGTAATTGCGGGCGCTCGAGGTGTTGGCGAGGGAGATCTCGGCGATGATATCCGTGCCCTGGGCGAGCGACGAGACGTCGAGGGCGCGGCCTTCCTTGTCCATGTACTTGACCGAGAGCGACAATCCGTTGGCCACGGCCTTCTCGTTGCCCGGGGCGGCCTGCCCCGTCTTGACCACGCGGACGTACACGGGCTCCTTGGAATCGTTCGAGAGCTTGAGGGAGATCGGCGACTTCTCGGCGCCCAGGGGGAGCTTCACGGTCTTGATCGGGGCCGTCGTCTCGAGCTTCTGGGCCTTGCCGTCCCATTCGTAGGATACGGCGATCGAAGCTCCGGGCTTCCAGGAAGCGAGGTACTTGCCCACGAGGATGAGCGAGTACGATACGGTCTGGGTGCTGTACCAGGAACCGCCCGCGAGCGACTTGGAGACCTCCATCACGATGGGCGCGGCGGCCTCGGGAGCGCCGCACTCGATGAGGGCGACGCCCAGGACCGCGAGGTCGCGGAGGTCGGAGCCGTAGGTGCCGCCGAGCTCCTTGTAGGGGGTGATGACGGGGATCTTCCCCGCGGTGAGCCTGAGCGCCTCGTCCTTCTGACCCGCGAGCGCGTAGGCCGCGGCGAGCTTGAACTTGGCCTCCGGGGCGAGGTCCTTTTTCTCGCGCATCCGGTTCATCGAACCGAGATCGGGTTCTCCGGCGAGCGCGAGGTCGAAGAGGGCGTAGGCCTGCACGTAATCCGAGCGCTCGACGTTCCAGGCCCAGAGTCCCGCCTGGGATTTCAGGTAAGAGACGAGACCGCGCCTTAGCGAAGCCGGGACGGTGTAACCGAGCTTCTCGGCCTCCAGGATGAAATGCGCCGCGTAGGCCGATCCCCAGGCGTTCGCCGTCACCTCTCCCGGCCAGTACGCCAGGCCTCCCGAATAGGTCTGGAAGGTCCTGAGCCTGTCGATGCCGGCCTGAACGTTCATCCGGACCCGGGCCGCTTCGTCCTTGTTGAGATCCGTCACCTTATCGAGATAGAGCTGGGGGAAGACCGAAGAGGTCGTCTGCTCGACGCAGCCGTAGGGGTAATTGATGAGGAAGCGGAGGCGCCGCTGGAGGTCGATGGGGGCGATGCGCGAGATCTCGAGGGTCACCTCGTTGCTCCCCGGAAGCCCGGCCAGCTTCACGCTCAGCTCGGACTTGGCCCCCTTGTCCAGGAGGACGGGGTCGACCGAGGTGACGGGCGGGTTGGGGCTGCGGACGTCCAGTTCGATCTTCTGCGACGAGGTCGTCTTGCCCGAGGTCGCCGTGACCTCGATCTCCGCCACTCCGAGCGCGTTGCCCGCGATCGCGTCGAAGACGACGAGCTGGTCGCCGGAGCGCTGGAACTGCACCGTCTTCTTGGCGGGGCCCTCTAGGGAGATCTTGCCGTTCGTCTTCACCGTCACGTCAACAGACTTGATCCCGTCCTCGAGCGTGAACACCGTTACCGGCACGGAGAAGCGCTCGGTTACCGAGACAACGCGCGGGAGGGTGGCGTAGACCATCACGGGCTTCTTCACGGGGACGGTCTTCTCGGCGAAGCCGTACGCGCCGTCGTTGCCCGCGACGACCATGACGCGGACAGCGCCCACGTACTGCGGGAGCTGGATCTCGTGCGCGTCGGTCTTGCCGGCGCCGAGCTGGAAGGGGCCGAGGAACTTCACCATGGGCGGGAAGCGGTTGGCCTTGCGGCCCTCTCCCGCGTCGCCGTCGTCGCCGCCGCCCACCGCGAGGAGCCGCTCGAGGACGCCGCCGTAGGCCGCCGCCACCGAGCCGTACATGTCGAAGGTGTTCACCGCGAGCGCGTCGCGCCTGAAGAAGTGGGCGCGGGGATCGGGAGTCTTGAAGCGCGTGATGTTGAGGAGGCCCTCGTCGACGATGGCGATGGTGTAGGCCATCGGCTTCCCCGAGCCCTCGGACACGCTCAGCTTCGCGGTCCCGTTCGGCTCGTAGACGTCGGAGGTGGAGATCGCGGGCGCGAGGAGCGTGGCGGGATCCTCCACGAGGAGCGGGATGATCCCGAACATGCGGATCGGCCGGTCGTTCACGGTCTGGCCGTGGGGCTGGACCATGGAGACGTGCACGTAGACGTTGGGCGCCATGGCGGGCGTGATCTTGAGCTCGTGGATCGTCTGGCCTGCGGAGGCGTCGATCCACTCCGTGGAGATGAGCCGTCCGTTGTTCTCGATCGATACGAGGGCGCGGCCCTTGTCGGCGGTCGGGATGGTGATGCGGGCGGTCTCGCCCGTTTTATAGGATTCCTTGTCGGCGGAGAACATCAGCATGGTGGCGGCGTCGGCGCCGGAGTCCGGGCTCGAGTAGTACCACCCGGGCCAGCGCATGTAGACGACGCGGCCCGTGACGTGGCCGCCGTCCCTGTCCTTGACGCGGATGAGGTAGCGGCCCCAGGCGCGTTCCTTGAATTTCATGGTCCATTCGGCCGCGCCCTTCAGGACCTTGATCCTGGCGGATTGGACGAGCCGGTAGTCCTTGGAGCCGAGGAAGTCCGCGATCTCGTCCTCGTTCCGGTCCCACCACCAGCGCCAGCCGATCTCGTAGACGTCGACGTCCACCTCGCCGTCGGCGGCCTTGCCGTCGGGATCGAGGAGGGCGATCTTCACCGCGTGCGGCTGGTCCACGTCCAGCCAGCCCCGTTCCTTGTCCGCGTCGGGGACGCTGACGCCCGCGTAGCGGGGATAGGGATTGAAGGGGATGGCGAAGGAGTCGGCGTTGATGTTGCCGCCCGGCTCGTGGACGCGGGTCTTGAAGGTGGCCATGAGCTTGCCGGGCGAAACCGCGCTCGAGTCGAGCCGCACGGTGAATTCGGCGTCGCCCTGGTCGTCGAGTTTCCCGGAGAACACCTCCTCGCTCTCGGACTTGAACGAGCGCACGGGGTCGTCGAAGGCGTAGGCCTTATGGCTCGCGAAGGCCGTGGGGATGGAAGAGAACCGCACCTTCACGTCGACCTTCATGTCCCCGGCCACGGCGCCGTGGAGCCAGGCCGCCTTTATCTTGGCGGTGGCGGGACCGGAGCCGAGCTCCTTGACCGCGTCGCCGAAGCCCGCGTCGATCTTGAGCCGGTTGGGCTTGATCGTCTCGACGGGGACGTCCTTGGTGAAGGATATGCCGCCGACCGAGACCTTGACCGCGTAGGTTCCGGTGGGATCGTCGCGTCCCGTCTTGAGGGCGAAGTTGTAGAAATTCCCGACGCCCTCGTCCTTCGTCAGGGTCTTCACGAGCTTTCCGGACGGATCGTAGAAGCGCAGCGTCACGGGATGCTCGGGCGGAAGGGTTTTCCGGTCGTCCTTGAGGATGAAGGTGAGGTAGATGGGATCGCCGGGCCGCCAGACGCCGCGCTCGCCGTAGATGAAGCCCTTGACGCCGCGCTTGACTTCCTGGCCCGCGCCGTCGAAATGGCTCACCGGGAGGTGGCTCGGGCCCTGGAGCTTGAGGTAGCCCCGCTCCTCCTTCGTCTCGGCGATGAGGAGGAATCCCGGTTCGGGGAGCTTGAGGGAGACTATGCCGTTCGAGTCCGCGCGGCCCTGGGCGAGGCGCCGCTGCTGATAGTCGTAGACCGTGACCACGGCTTCCTTGGCCGGGCTCGCGTCCGAGAGGGCGGTGACCGCGACGGTGAGCGTGGAATCCGCGTCGGCCTGGGCGATGATCCCGAGGTCGGAGACGAGGAAGTTGCGCCTCGCGGCGACGCTCACCTTCTCGCCGCCCTCGTCGTCGTCGTAATACCGGTGCAGGTACTCCTCGTAGTACGCGGGGTGGTTGGGGTTCATCATGTTGGAGCGGCGATCGCTCCAGTCGTAGTCCCTGTCGCCCCTGATCTCGTACGCCTCCCAGAAGGAGTCGCCGAGGACCCGGACCAGGTTGGACGGGGCGGAAAGCTCGAGGCGCTCCAGGTCGAAGCGGAGGAGCTCCTCCTCGCTGACGTCCGAGCCGGGGTATTCGCTCATCCTGACGTCGAAGGAAACCGTGACGCGGTAGAGGCTGTGCTTGTCCTCGCGGATGAGGGGGGAGAGGTCGAGGGCGGTCCTGATCCACTGGTTCCGCTTGGCCTCGGTGAAGGGAACGGGGACGATCTTGCGCCAGACGCTCTTGCCGACGCGCGTGAGTTCCCTGTCTCCGGGAAGTTCGTTGACCTGGAGGAACTGGTCGATCTTGTCGGCGTAGATCTTCTGGATGTCGACGATGACGCCGCTCAGGTTGACGGTCTCTATCGGCACGTTGACGTCGGTCTTCCCGGGCACGATGACGCCGTTCCCGATGAAGCGTACCTGGGGCGTCACGGGGGCGAAGGTCAGGGGGAAGGAGAATTCCTCGATCGACGCGGCTCCCGCGGCGTTCTTGACGCCCTTCTTCACGGAGAGGACGAAGTCGCGGTCCCAGTCGCTGAGGGAATAGACCTTGAGGATGGATCCCTCGGCGGCGAACCTGAGGGCGCGTTGCGGCTTGACGGACACGAAGCCCCGGAAATCCTGCCCGGCGAGGAGCGGATCGGAGAAGTATACCTCGATGTGGCGGTCAGGGGCATCGAAGACGTTCGCCGAGAAGGCCTTCAGGGGCGTGAGCTCGGGAACGTCGACCGTCACGACCCGTTCCTCCTCCTTGCGGACGACCGGGCCCTTCAGCTTGAAGGCGAGGGACTGCGGCGCGCTCTGCTTCTTGATGCCCCCGACGCGGAACGCGTGCTCGAGCTTGGAGTGCGTCCAGGTTATGGGAAGCCCCTTGCCCTTGATCTCCGCGGAAAGGCTCTTCTCCACGTCCTCAGGATCGGCGACGTCGCCCGTGGTGAGGACGCCCTTCCACGCGAGCTCGTTCATGTCCGCGGTGCCGGCGGATTCAAAGCCTTTGACGTCGATTGACGCGGTCTGCTCGATGATCATGAAGTTGAAGTAGAAGCGGGACTTGCCCTTCAGGTACTCCGTGCCGATCTCGTCCGGCCAGACGTTCACGCGGTAGGTGATCCCCCTGGAGAGCGGTCGGGACGGCTTGAACTCGATGGTTCGCTTGTCCGCGTAGACGAATTTGCCGGGAGCGGAGGGTGAGAGGGAAACCACCTTCGAGGGCGCCTCCTTGCCCGTTTCCTTCTCGGGGATGGCGTCCTCGACGAATCGGACGATGATCCTCGCCTCGGACGACACCGGCCCCGATACGTGGGAGGAAACGAATTCCGCGTCCGCCGAGCTCTTCCGGGAGTCGTCCAGCGATTTGGTTTCCCGGGGGGATTCCGCCTGGGTCCTCCGCCCGCAGGAAGCGAGCGAGCCGAAGGCGACGAGCGCGCCGAGCGCCGCGAGAGCGGCGGCGAGCGATGTCCGTTTCATGAGTCCGTTGCGCATGGGGGCCTCCAATCGATAAATGTTTTTCGCGTCGTTCGCCGGTCGCGGCCGGATCGGAGCGGGCGGGCTATTCCTTCGCGGCGTCCTCCGCCTTCATGGAGAGCGCCAGGACGAGAGCGACGATGAGGATGACCGCGATCGGGTATTTCAGGTACGGGACGTAGGGGTAGATCCCGATGAGCGCTCTCCCGATCGGAGTCCAGGAAAGCATGGAGGGCAGGGCCGCGAGGACCCCGAGCGCCGATCCGACGCCGCCGAGGACGTAGGGGGCCTTGGCCTTCGCTTTGGCGGAGAGGCTGAAGTAGATGCCGACCAGTGCGAGGCTCGCGAGGAAGGAGAGCGCGTTGACGAGGCTCAATACCCCGTACGCCAGCTTGGCCACCGGCGGTTCGCGGAAATTCCTGACGCCGAAGGTCATTATCAGGTTGATCGCCAGAATCAGGGCTTTCACGCAGGAGATCGCCAGGGCCGCGACGGGCATGCCTTTCCAGCCGGCTTTCGCCGCGAGGACCGCGCTCAGGACCGCGAGGAGGACGATCGCGGCCACGTCGGAGAGGATCGTGAAGATGAAAGGGGGAAAATGGCTCATGGCATCTCCTTTTCGCGTGTTCGGGCTTTCTCCCATCATAAACCCGGATGACCGCGGACGCCAGGCCGCGGCGGCGCGCCCGCTCGCGGCGGCGCGCGGCCAGGAAGCCCCCGCTCGGAGGAGCCGGACCGTCAGGGCGAAAAAAAACCGTCCGGGACGTCCCGGACGGTTCT
>CAYNQK010000009.1:0-55384 GCA_964399285.1 uncultured Spirochaetales bacterium
CCGCGCCGCCCTCCCCCGGGCCATCGCCCTCCCCCTGCCGTTCGGCCCCGAGGAATCGAGAATAGCGATAGCCGCGATGGAGGACTTCCTCACGACGCCCGGCGGCTACGCCGACGAGGCCGAGGCGCGCGCCGTCCTCCGCTCAGGCCTCCGCGTCCGCGGATCCCTCGCGCTCTCCTTCATCGCCTTCGAGGATCACGCGGAGCGGCTCGCCGCGTTCTTAAGGCGCGCGACGGTCCTGATCGCCGCGTTCGAGGCGTGATCGCGCCAGAGGCGTGATACCGGCGGGGAATCGCGGCCTTCACGCCAGGATTTCGGGACCGTATACTCGATCCCATGAGAAGCCCGACCGCCGCCGCCCTGCTCATTTCAATACCGTTCCTCGCGGGCGCGCAAGCGGTGCCGTCGCCCGCCGACATCGTCGATCCGCGCATCGGCGTCCTCGACGGGTGGAGCAACTGCGTGATCGGCCCGCAGCTGCCCTTCGGCTCGATCAACCCGAGTCCGCATACGCCCGACGGATCCCACGACGGCTACCATCCCGAACGGAAGATCAGGGGCTTCGGCCAGCTCCACGCGAGCGGCACCGGCTGGGGCTCGTACGGGCAGATCCTCGTCTCCCCTCAGACGGGCCTCTCGGTCGGCGAGGAAGCGCACGACTCGGCGAAGGCCGCCGAGACCGCCCGCGCCTACGAATACGGCGTCACGCTCAAGCGCTACGGGATCCGCGCGGAAGTCGTTCCGGCCGCGCACGCGGCCCTCTATCGCTTCGAATTCCCGCGGACGGGCGAAGCGAACGTCCTCATCGACCTCACGCACAACATCCCCATGGACATCGCGAAGGTAGTGGGCGGCGCTGTCCGCCGCGGCGAGGTCGCGATCGACGCGTCTCGTTCGAGGATCTCGGGCTGGGGCGCCTACGAGGGAGGCTTCGGGGGCGGCGAGTACCGGGTCCATTTCATCGCCGAATTCTCGGAGGCGCCCGCGTCCTGGGGGACCTGGCTGAACGGAGCGGTCCATGAAGGAAGCGCCGGGGAATCGATCCGCTCCGCGGACGACCGCGTCGGGGCCTACCTCGGCTTCGGCCGCGGGAAGAAGCGGACCGTGCTCTTGAGGATCGCCGTCTCCCTCCTGAGCGTCGAGCGGGCCGAGGCATGGCTCGCGAAGGAAATCCCCGACTGGGACTACGCGCGGGTCCGCGGCGCGGCGCGGGACGCGTGGAACGCCCGGCTCGGACGCGTCAGGGTGGACGGCGCGGCCGAGCGGGAACGACGGCTCTTCTACACGGCCCTCTATCACGCCATGCTCATGCCCCGCGACCGCACGGACGACCTCCCGGGCTTCGGCCCGGGCGTCCCGGCCTGGGACGACCACTACGCGGTCTGGGATACCTGGAGGACGGCCTTCCCGCTCATGTCCCTCCTCTGCCCGGACGCGGCGGCGGGCAACGTGAATTCCTTCATCGCCAGGCTCGAGCTGAACGGCCGCGTGAAGGACGCCTTCATCGCGGGCACGGACAAGCCCGAGGACCAGGGCGGAGACGACGTCGGCAACGTGATCGCGGACGCCTTCGCCAAGGGCGTCCCGGGCGCGGACTGGCGGAAGGCCTACGGGGTCCTGAAATCGCAGGCGGACCGGGGCCGGAACGGCTGGCAGGGCTGGGGCCGCTTCGACGTTCCCGATCCCGTCGCGGGCTCGTACAAGGACCGCGGCTGGATACCCGCGGGCGCGATGTCGTGCTCGCGCTCCCTCGAGTACTCGTACAACGATTATTGCGCCTCCCTCGTCGCCGAAGGGCTCGGGGAGCTCGGCGACGCCGAGCGCCTGCGGGAGCGCAGCCGCCGATGGATCGAGCTCTGGAATCCCGACGAGGAGAGCGGGGGCTTCAGGGGCTTCATCGCGCCGCGGAACGCCGATGGCTCCTTCATCGGCATCGATCCCGCCGAGGTCGCCGGTTCGTGGAAAGGATATTTCTACGAGGGCAGCTCGTGGACTTACTCGGCCTTCGTCCCCCACGGCTTCGCCCGCATCGTCGAGCTCTCGGGCGGGCCGGAGGCCTACGCGGCCCGCATGGATCACGCCTTCAGGAACGGCCTCATCGATCAAGCCAACGAGCCCTCGTTCCTAGCCGCGCGCTCCCTCGTACACGCGGGCCGGCCCGACCTGGCGAGCTATTGGTCCCGGAAGCTCATGCTCGAGGGCTTCACGGAACGCGGGTATCCGGGCAACGACGACTCGGGGGCGATGTCGTCATGGTACGTCTTCACGGCGCTCGGCCTCTTCCCCAACGCGGGCCAGGGCTATTACTACCTCACCGCGCCCCTCTTCCCGAAGGCGGAGCTCGCGCTCCCGAGCGGCGCGCGCCTCGTCATCGAAGCCGAGAACGCCGGGGTGGAAAACCATTACGTCCAATCCTGCGCCCTGAACGGGAAGGCGCTGGACCGCGCCTGGATCAGGCACGACGAGATCGCCGCTGGCGGCGCGCTGCGCTTCTTTCTCGGGAAGGCGCCCTCGGATTGGGCCCGCGCGGACAAGGGCCCATGAGCCCGGGACGCTCGACAGCGACTCGCGCGGGAACCCCTACCGCGTCTTCCGCATGATGGCCGCCTTAAGCGCCGCCGGGTCGCGCGTCCTCTCCCTGAGCGGCCGGGGATCGGCCATGTACGGCCCGAGGAGTTCCTCGAAGGGCCGGCGCTCGCGGCTCTCGTGGATCACGCCGAGGGGGAAGGGCATCTCCTCGAGGGCCTTGGCGAAGGACGCGGCCCTGTCGCCGGGTTCGTAATCCGGACCCAGCGCGTAGACGTTCTCCTTGAACCACTTGAAGGTGTTCAGCTTGTTGAAGGACACGCAGGGCTGGAAGATGTCCACGAGCGCGAATCCCTCGTGGAGGATGGCGCGCTTCATTATTTCCTTAGTCCCCTCGACGTCGCCGCTGAAGGCGCGCGCCACGAACCCCACCCCCAGCGCGATCGCGAGGGCGAGGGGATTGAGCGGTTCGCTGATCACGCCCCCGACCTGCACCGGCGTCCGCATCCCCTTCCTGCTCGTGGGAGAGGCCTGCCCCTTGGTGAGCCCGTAGACCATGTTGTCGTGGACGAAGAGCGCGATGCGCGGATTGCGCCGCGCCGCGTGGATGAAATGGTTGCCGCCCTCCCCGTACATGTCGCCGTCGCCGCCCTCCGCTATGACGGTGAGATCGGGCGCTACGGCCTTGATGGCCGTGGCCGCCGGCAGGGCGCGGCCGTGGAGGCCGTTGAAGAAGCTCGCGTTCACGTACTGCGGCATCTTCGCGGCCTGTCCGATGCCCGACACCATGACGAGCTTCTCGCGCGGAACGCCGAGCTCCGCGAGCGCCGCGAGGAGCGATTGCCGGATGGCGTAATCTCCGCAGCCCGGGCACCAGGCGATGTCGCGCTTATCCGCGAATTCGAATGGATTCATCGTCATGCACCCCTCCCGCCGTTAACGGCCCCGGATGTCCCATCCACGGTCTTGGATGTCCCATCCACGATCTCGGCCAGTCTTTCCGCGAGCTCCTCCACGGAGAACTGCGCGCCGTCGCACTTGAGGATCCTCTCGTCGAATCGCGTCCCCGTCGCCGCCTCCAGTACGTCCGCGAACTGCCCCGTCGCGTTGCCTTCCACCGCCACGCGGATCGTCGCCGCTTCCAGGTACCCGGACGCCTCGGCCGGCAACGGGTGGACCCAGGGGAAATGCAGGTAGGCGATCCCGGGGCGCGCGACCGTCTCCATGGCCTCGAGGACGGGCATCTTGACGGAGCCCCAGCCGACGACGAGGATCCGGTACTCGGGATCCCCGAAGAGCCGCGGAGGGATGGCGTCTTTCCGCGCGGCGGCTATCTTGGCGAGGCGCTTGGCCACCATGGCCCTGCGCATCGCGGGATCCTCGGTGATGTATCCCCCCTCGTCGTGCTCGTCGCTGTCGACGCACACGATGCCGGCCCCGCGCCCCGGGACCCCGCGCGGCGAGATCCCGTCAGGCGAGCCGAGGGCGTATCTCCGGTAATCCGCCTTCGTCTCGATGACGCGCGGCGGGGGTATCGCGTCGGGCGCCGCGAAGGGCGGCGTCGTGTAGTAGCTGTCCACGAAGTATTGGTCGCTCAGGATGAATACGGGCGACTGGTATCGATCCGCGATGCCGAAGGCCGCGCGGCCGAGCTCGTAGCCTTCCTCCAAATCCCCCGGCGCGAGGACGACCCTGAGGAAATCCCCGTGGCCCGCGTGGATCGCGAGGTTGAGATCGCCCTGCTCAGTCCGGGTGGGCAGCCCCGTGGCGGGTCCCGGCCGTTGCGCGACGTGGACGACGAGCGGCGTCTCTATGGCGCCCGAGAGGCTCACCGCCTCGCCCATGAGGGCGAAACCGCCGCCCGATGTCGTAACGAGGGCGCGCGCGCCCGCGTACCAGGCTCCCAGGGCCATGTTGGCCACGCCGATCTCGTCCTCCACCTGCTCGACGACGACGTCGAAGTCCCGTGAATAGTCCGCCATCGCGGCGAGCACGGTCGTGCCCGGCGACATCGGGTACGCGGAGACGTAATCGCATCCGCCCGCGATGGCGCCGAGCGCGATCGCCTCGGCCCCGGTCAGCATCATGTCCCCCGCGGCCGTTCGGGCCGGGTCGGCGCCGAGGTCGATCGGGACGGCGGGCGCGAGGGCCTTTCCGCGCTCGTAGCCCCGCCTCAGCGCGTCGACGTTCGCGTCCTGGATGGCGGCCCCTTTTTTCTCGAAGAACTCCCGCACGCCGGTCGCGCAGACCGCCTCGTCGATCCCGAGCAGGGCGCAGAGCGCGCCGACCGCGACGGTATTCGAGTAGATCGTCCCGCCGGCTCCGGCGGCGATCTCCCGCAAGGGAATATCGATCATGCCCTCGTATCCGACGACGGACTTCTCCCCGATCACGACGGTAGCGTCGGTTATCCGCTTTCCGAGATGCGGAACGGCTTCCGCGATCAGGGGGATGAAGACGTCGACCCGGTCGACCATGGCGGCTACGCGTTCCCGCGATACGCGGATCTCGGTGCTGTTGCAGCCTCCGCGCACGCGCGACATGTATTCCTTGGTAGCGAAGACGTGGAAGGAGGCTTTCTTGGCGATCGCCGTGAGCATCGCCTCGATGGACTGGATGCCCTGGCCAGCCTCCCCCGAAATGACGATCGAGACGTCCGACTTCGTGTTCATGCCGTTCCTTTCGCCAAGCGCTCGCCATGGAACGCCGCCCCGGCTCCCCTCCGGCGTTCCACGGGCCCGTCAGCCTTCCCCGTTCTGGCAGGGATCGTCGTCGTCCTCGAACCGTTCCGTTTCCGGGGAAAACGCCTTCGCGCAGAAGGGCAGGGCGTCCATCCCGGGATCGGGCGCGTCGGCGGATACGATCGGCTCGGTTCGACGCATGTCATCGTACTCCATTTTTCGCCTCCATACGTACGAAAAAGGTACTCACGCCGCCTCGAGAAGTCATGCGAACGCTCGTCCCGGGAGGGGGATGTCCGCCGTCCGGACTGGCGGCGACCGTTGGCCGGACCATCGGCTCGGCGCCCGGATACCTAAGGCGGGCATGGCGTCAATCCTTCGCATCGCCTTGACTCCTTCAGGTTCCCGCGATATATTTCCGTTGAACGTTTGTTCAACGGAAAAAAGGAGCGAGGATGCCGCGAGGAACCGTGCAGAACGAGCAAATGCGGGCGGAGGCCCTGGCCCGGATAGCCGACGCCGCGCTGGAGGAATTCGCGGAATACGGCTTCCACGGGGCCACAATGCGGCGGATCGCCGCGGCCGCCGGCCTGAGCAGCGGACTTCTCTACCACTACTTCCCATCGAAAGCGAAGGCCTTCCGCCACCTCGTCGATTTCGCGCTCGACGGCTCCCTCGCCGGCCTGCGCGCGGCCATGGCGGCGCCGGGCTCGGCATGGGACCGGATACAAACGCACGCGGGCCTCGTCGTCGGCACCATGTTCCAGGGGAAGACCGCCTTGTATTTCCTCATCATGCTCCAGGCCATGACCCAGGCGAAGGCGATCCCGGGGTTATCCGCCCACATCTCCAAACGCTTCGCCGTCTACTACGAGGAGTTCGCGCCCCTCGTCGCGGAGGCGCAGGCAGAGGGGAAGGCCGCTCCGGGCGATCCGACGGCCCTCGCCGCCGCGTACTTCTCCTTCATCCAGGGCCTCGCGACCCTCGCCTTCCAGCGGCGCGGGCTCGAGTCCCTCGTCACGCCCGGCATGCTGTGCTCGGTGCTGCGGAATCCGGGGAGCGCCTGACATGCCGGCGTGGATCGGATTCTTGATCGCCCTCGGCGTCAGCGCCGCGACGGCCATGGGAAGCGTCCTCCAGAAGAAGGGAATCGGCTGGCAGCGGAAGGGACGGATCCGGGACGAGCCCAAGGAGGAACTGAAGCGTGAAAAACGAATCGAATCCCGAACCGGTCGACGTCGCCGTCATCGGCGCGGGCGTGGCGGGCCTCGCCGCCGCGACCTACGCGCGACTCGCGGGACTCTCCGTCCGCGTCTTCGAGCGCCACTTCATCCCGGGAGGCCTCTGCACCTCCTGGAAGCGGAAGGGCTACCTCTTCGACTACTGCATGGATTGGTTCATGGGGAACGGGGAGAAGCACGCGGCCTACCGCTTCTGGCGGGACCTCGGCGTGATCGACGCGCTCCGCTTCCGCCCCATCGAATCTTTCGGCCGCTATGTCGGGGCCGACGGGCGGGCCTTCACCCTGTACACCGACCCCGATAGGCTCGAGGAGGAGGTCCGGTCGCTCTCCCCCGCCGATCTCCCGCGGATGAGGAAGTTCTGCCGCGCCGTCAGGAAGGGCCGGAGCTTCGTCATGGGTCAGATGTCCTTCGCGCCCGCAAATCTCCCCTACCTCCTCAAGTCGATGCCCGCCATCCTCGCGATGTCGGCCTGGGCGTCCACGCCGGTGAAGGGATGGTGCGCGGGGTTCGCCGACCCCCTCATCCGCGAGGGCTTCCCCGCCCTCGTGGGCGAGGGCGTCACCATGACCGGCCCCGTGGTCGCCTTCGGCATGATGAACGCGGGCAACGCGGCCTTCCCCCTCGGAGGATCCATCCGCATCGCGGAGGCGATTGAGGCCCGGGCCCGGGAACTCGGAGCGGAATTCGCCTATCGACTCGGGGCGAAGCGGATCGTCCTCGAGGACGGGAAGGCGATCGGCCTCGAGCTAGACGACGGACGCTTCCAAGCCTGCCGCCGCGTGATCGCGGCCTGCGACGCGAAGGGGACGATCGACGGCCTCCTGGGCGGAAGCGCCGACTCGAGCGCATACGACGCGGAGTTCGCCCGGGGCTCGGTCTACGGGGGCATCGTCCAGGTGAGCGTCGGGGTCCGGCTCGATCCCGCCTGGGGCCTCGCGGAAGCGCCGAAGAACCTCAATCTCCCCCTCGACGAGCCCATCGTCGTGGACGGGACGCCGATGGCGCGCATCGCCATCCAGCAATCGGCGCGCGATCCCTCCGCGGCGCCTTCAGGATGCGCTTCCTTCATCGCGCGGTTCGGCGCGGATTACGATCGGTGGAAGGCCTTAGGCCGCGGGACTCCCGCGTACGCGGCGGAGAAGGCGCGGATACTCGATGAGACCGTGGGGGCGCTGGACCGCATCTTCTCCGGCTTCCGCGGCCGCGTCGAGGCGAGCGACGTCTCCACGCCCCTGAGCTGCGAGCGCTACACGGGGAACTGGCGCGGCAGCTTCATGGGATGGATGCTGACCGCCGAGCGCATGAAGGAACTCATGCGGGGGCGAAAGCTCCCTAAGACCCTGCGCGGAGCGAGGGGCGTCTACCTCGCGGGGCAGTGGACGGAGCCGGGGGGCGGCATTCCTCCCAGCGCGATGAGCGGCCGCGACGCGGTGAGGCTCATGCTCAAGGACGGACTCGGGCGCTGAACGGGCGCCCTGCCCGCGGCCGCCCTCAGAGGCAGAGCCCGCGGTACCGCATGTAGAGGAAGAGGGTGGCGGTCATGAGGGCGTGCCCGTAGTCCGCCGCGCCGATGAGCTCGATGGCCTCGCGCTCGGGGACGAGGAAGACCTCGATGCCCTCCTGCTCGTCCAGGCGCTGGGGGCCGACGAAGACGCAATTCTCCGCCACGAAGGCGTGGAAGGAATTGGTCATGAAGGCGGGATTGGGCGAGAGGTCCCCGAGGGGCAGGATCATCTCCGGTCTGTAGCCTGTCTCCTCCGCGAGCTCGCGCGCGACGGCGACGAGGGGGTCCTCGCCCCGCTCCACGGCGCCGCCGGGGAATTCCACGCAGACGCGCCCGGTCCCCTGGCGGTACTGGCGGATCATGACGAAGCTCCGGCCGTCGGGGCCGTCGACCACGGGTATGACGCCCACCCAGTCCACGGAGTCGACGAGGTAGAAGGTGCCCCGTTTCCCGTCCCCGGACCTCCGGTCGCTGGACTTCACGTCGAAGATCCTGCATTCCGCGATGACGCGCTCGGCCTCGGTCTCCCAGGTTTCCGGCTTGCCCATGGATGAAGGGTAATCCGCCGCGGAGGCCCTGTCCATGGTCCGACGGGCGCGGCTCCGGCCTCGGAGAGACAGGCGTCGGGCGCTCCGCGGATCGTTTCGCTTCCCCTTAGCGCCGCGATGCCCTATAATGGAAGGACGTGGAGGTCATACATGCCAGATACCGGAACGAAGAAGAAGCTCACGAAGGTCGGCGGCGAGGGCGCGAGCTCCTCCGAGGCGCGTGAGGCGAAGGCCTTCGAGGCCACCCCCGAGAGCAAGAAGAAGGCCGCGGGATTCAGGGCCATCGCCATCATCGCATGGGTCCTGGCCATCGGCTTCGAGGTCGTCGCCATTATCTTCCTCAAGAAGCAGCCGATAAGCATGCTCTGGCTCATCGTCTTCATCGCGGCCGACCTGGTCTTCGCCGTGATCGGCTCCCTGCTCTGGAAGAAGGCCAATCGCTTCGACCCGGCGTCGGAGAAGGACAAGTTCCGCTTCTTCATCCAGAACCAGCTCGGCGTCATCATCGCCGTCGTCGCCTTCCTCCCCCTCGTCATCCTCATCTTCACGAACAAGGACATGAGCGGGAAGCAGAAGGGCATCCTCGGAGCCGTGGCGATAGCGGCGCTCGTGATCGCTGGGATCGTCGGCGTGGACTTCAATCCCCCCTCCCAAGAGCAGTACGCGGAGCAGACCCAGCGCATCGAGGATCTCACGGGCGGCAACTTGGTCTACTGGACCGATTTCGGGACGAAGTACCACATCTATTCCGATTGCTATCACATCAATACGACTAAAACGGACGAGATTTTCGAGGGAACGGTCGCCAAGGCGCGCGAGCTCGAGAAAATCACCGAGCTCTGCAAGACCTGCGAGGCCAGGGCGATCAAGGAGAAAGAGACCATCGTCGAGCCGGCCGCCGCCTCGCAGTAATCCTCTTTCGCGCCCCGCCCGCAATCCTCCGCGATGCGCGGCGGGGTCCGCGAAACGCGACGGGGCCGCGGCCCCCCGCCAGGCACGCGATCCATGCACTGTCCGCGGTCCACGGCTTCCGGGATGGACAAGCGGTCCCGCCGGTGCCATGATCGGTTCATGAAACGCACAATACCCGCAGTCATCCTCCTCTCCGCGATCCTCTCGTGCACGAGCGGCCCCGGAAAGGAAAGCGCTTCGACGGCGGCGGTTCCCGCCGCCGTGAACGCGTCGCCGGCTCCCTCGTTCAAGCTACCGGGCGAGGGGAATCCCCTCATGACCCAGCGCTTCAGCGCGGATCCCTGCGCCGTCTCCTTCGGCGGACGGGTCTACGTCTACACCACCCACGACATACTCGAGCGGCAGGAGGGCGGAGCCCTCGCGGACAACAGCTACCGGACCATCGTCCAGCTCAACTGCCTCTCCTCGGCCGACCTCGTGAACTGGACCGATCACGGCGTCATCCGCGTCGCGGGACCCGACGGACTCTGCTCCTGGGCGGGGAATTCCTGGGCGCCGGCCATCGCGCGGAAGAAGGTCGGCGGCGCCGATCGCTTCTTCCTCTACTTCGCGAACAGCGCGAACGGAATCGGAGTCCTGACCGCGCCGTCCCCGCTCGGACCGTGGAAGGACCCCATCGGCCGGCCCCTCGTCGACAGGTCGACGAAGAACTGTTCCGACGTGGTCTGGCTCTTCGACCCCGCGGTCCTCGTGGACCGCGACGGGAAGGGCTACCTCTACTTCGGCGGCGGCGTGCCCTCGGGCCAGGACGCGCACCCGCTCACCGCCCGCGCCGTCCAGCTGGGCGCGGACATGACGAGCCTCGCGGGCGCCCCCCGGACCATCGACGCCCCGTACTTCTTCGAGGACTCGGGCATCAACGAGGTCGGCGGCGTCTACTTCTACAGCTACTGCGCCAACTGGGGCCCGCGCGGCGGGGACGACTCCGAATCGCCGCCGAACAAGGCGGCCATCGCCTTCATGACCTCCTCCTCGCCCCTCGGCCCCTGGACCTACGGCGGCGAGTACTTCATGAACCCAGGCCTCTTCTTCGGCGTCTACGGCAACAATCACCACGCCCTCGTACAGCACGAGGGGGCCTGGCTCCTCTTCTACCACAGCGAGCTCCTGAACCGGACCATGGAGCTCCCCGTGAAGGGCTACCGCGCCGTGCACGTCGACAAGGTCGATCCTCCGAGCGGCTACTCCCTCGGCGTGGCCCTCGGAACCCGCGAAGGGCCTCCCCGCCTCAGGAACCTGGATCCCTTCGCCTGGACCGAGGCTGAGACCATGGTCCGGATGGCCGGGATCGAGACCGAGCCCTGCGCGGAGAAGAGCCCCGAATTCGGCGCGGCCAACCTCGCCGTAGCGGACATCGATCCGGGCGATTGGATCTCCGTCTCCGGAGCGGACTTCGGCGCGAAGGGCCCGTCCTCGTTCACGGCCGTGGCCGCGGGCGGCTCCGTAGGCGGCGTGATCGAACTCCGCATCGACGCTCCCGACGGCAAGGCGATCGGGAGGATCGGGTTCGGCCCCTCGGACGGATTCTCCGCGCGCACGGCCGGGATCGACTCCGTCACGGGCGTCCACGACCTCTACCTCGTCTTCATGGGGAACGGGTTCCGCGTGGATCGCTGGAAGTTCGGCAAGTAATGAAGAACTCCTGGTCCGTCGCCGCTCTCGCGTCGGTGTTGATCACGCTATCCTCCTGCGGGTGGCGCATCGGCACGGGCCCCGCCGACGACGGACCGCAGCCGCCCCAGGCGCCGGAGCAGCCCACGGGAACCCTTCCCGTCACGGTGACCCTCGGCGCCGCCGGGCATACCTGGGCGCCCCTGCTCGGGGGTTGCACCTGGATGCCGACGGTCGGTCTCCTCAACGCGGCCGCATCGGTCCTGCCCGATTACCCGCGCCCCGTCCTCGTGGACATCAAGGCGCCCTGCACGGGCTTCGGCTATCGCTTCGACCTCGACGAGTGGGACCAGCGGGAAGGCTCCTATTCATGGTACAGCTGGATCGGCGAGGACCGAGGAGCCCGCGCGGAGGACATCCTCCAGGCATGCGAAACCTCGGGCAATGCGGAATTCATCTTCCACGTGCCCTCGCCGCGCTCCCTCGTGGAGGATCCATGGGAGGGCGGCAGCCACGACGAAGGCGAGGGCTACCTCTGGCAGACCCCCGGGTACTACGCGGCCATGGTCCAATACCTCTTCGGGACGGCGGGCCCGCCCGAGGACTATACCGGTCTTTCCGAAACCATGGACTTCTTCGACGCGGGAGTTCCGGCCTCCTTCAACTGGGCGAACCTCCGCGCGCGTCGCGGGCGCGTAGATCCCTACCCGGTCGTCGCGGTCGTCATCGGGCAGGAGCCCTACTGCATCGAAGGATGGGCGAACGACGGCGCCGCCTGGGGCGCGAGGGTGGAGGAGACGCGGGCGGCGATCCGCGCGAGAGGGCTCGCCATGCCCCTGGGGCTCCACGTCCGCGATTCCGGCCCGCCCTCGGACGAAGACCGCGGCTGGTTCCGGCCCATGATGCAGACGATCGCCTGGGGCGACTTCGAGTACATCGACCTCCACCACTATTACCTCTTCAACAGCGAGTCCGACGACTACATGCGCGTCTTCCCCGCTGCCCGGGCCCCGAACGGCTTCCAGAACAATTGGCCGGGCGCTCCCTCTCCCGATCAATGGCACGCGGATTATACCCGCTTCCTCTGGATCATCGAGGATACCCGGTACGCGCTGGACGCCTTCGGATACGGCGCCCATGACTGGAAGCTCGGCTTCGGCGAGCACGGCCACTCGGTGGTCTCCCCCTTCTCCCACAACGACATGGGAGCGGGGCTGCACTGGGCCGCATGGCTCGCGGAAGGGATGCGGGGGAACACGAGCTGGGACTCCAACTGGGTACTCTTCGAGCAGGGGAACTCGCACGCCCAGATCCAGATCAGATCGCACATCACGAAGACGCCCGGCTACTACGTCTACGAGATGGCCATGGGATTCCACGGCCTCACCTACATCGAGGCCGATTTCGAGGAGGAGATGGGTACCGTGTTCACGGCCGACGGCGCCGCGCTCCAGTACCCCTACCTGATCCTGCGCGCCTTCGAGGAATCCCCGGGAGGGCGACTCCACCTCTTCGCGATAAACATGAGCCGAGCGAGGTCCTACGAGCTCGAAGGCCTCGGCGGGAAGGCGGTCTCTTCATGGAAGAGGCTGAGCGCGCCGAGCTACGATTCCATGAATTACTTCCTGGACGAGGAATGGGCTCCGCCGACCGTCTATACCGTGGACGCCGAATGCCCCGCCGCGGGCGAATCGATACTCGTGCCGCCCATCTCCGTGAACCACATCGTCCTGGACTGAACCGGATGCGGGCGGCGGAATCAGCCCCGCTCCGCGAGCCTCCCTCGTTCCACGAGCCTCCCTCGTTCCACGAGCCTCCCGCCGTCGAGCTCGTACACCCTGTCCGCGTATTCGAGCGGGAAGCAGCCGTGCGTGGCCACCACGAGGCTCGCCCCGGTCCTCCGCGCGCGATCGGCGAGAAGGGCGGCGATCTCATCGCCAGATTCGGGGTCCAAGCCTCCCGTCGGTTCGTCCGCGACCATGAGGAGCGGCGTCCTCATGAGTCCGCGCGCTATGGCCACGCGCTGGCGCTGCCCCATCGATAATTCCGACGGCGCGTTTCCCATGCGGTCCGCGAGTCCGAACGAGACCAGGGCCTCCGTCGCCAGCGCGATCCGGTCGCGCTTCCGGATGGCCGTGCCCGCCAGCGCGGCGGCCACGTTCTCGAGGGCCGTCCACGCGGGGATGAGATTGTAGTCCTGGAAGACGATTCCGACTTTCTCGCGCCTCAGGCGGGCGAGCTCCGCGGGCTTCATCCCGTCGACCCGCTCGCCGTCGAGGAGGAGCTCTCCCGAGTCGGGGCCGTCGAGGAGCGCGAGCATCCAGAGGAGGGCGGTCTTCCCCTCCCCGCTCTTGCCCTTTATGGCGACGATCTCGTTCCGCCCGACGCGGAGCTCCGCGCCGTCGATGACGGATATGAATCGCCCGCCCTTCCTGAATCCCTTCGATATCCCGCGGCACTCGAGGACCGCTCCGTTCGCGCTCGTCTCCATGATCAAGGCCTCCTCAGGCATTCGGCGGGCTTTTTCGACGCCGCCACGATTCCCGGCACCAGCCCGGCCACGGCTCCCCCCGCCAGGGCGAGCGCCAGACAGGCGAGGAACACGATGGGGAAGAAGCGCTTAGCCGCTCCGTCCGCCGAACCGACGAGGAGCCTCGCGGGCATGGCCGCGACGGCGGCTGCAGCGACGATACTGCCGGCGAGCCACCCTACGGCCGCCTGGACGAGGGATTCGATGACCGCCTGGCCCGCGATCATGCCGCGGCTCCAACCCATGGACGCTAGGACGCCGATCCCGTGGCGTCGCTCGACGAGGGCGGACCACTGCGCCTGGAGCGAGAACGCGAGGAGGCAGCAGAAGACGACGGCCGCGATGAGGAAGGCGCTCGAGCCGGTGACGCCCATCGCGAGCGCTGCCGGCTTGTAGCAGTTGTACGAGGATACGCTCGACTGGGCGCCGAGAAGGCGGCGGGCCTGGGTCACCGCCTCCTCGTGTTCGGCGGCGCTCCGCGATTCCACGAGGTAGAGCGAGCACTTCCCCTCGATCGAGTCCCGGAGTCGCCCGCGGAGGGCCGACTCGGCCTCGGCGTAGGGGAGGTAGGCGTCCGCCCGCGCGACGCGGATGCCCGTGTTCACGATTCCCTTGACCGCGTAATCCTTTCCGAGTATCCGGAGGACGGTTCCCGGCTCGAGCCCCCTCGCGCGCGCGAATTCCTCCTCGAGCACCGCCTTTCCCGAGTCGCCCGCATCCAGGAAAGCGCCCGCCACGAGATCACGGGACGAACAGGAATTCGACCGAGTGGCGGCCGACTCGGTCGGCGTTCCGGCGATCGTCAGGTCGCCCGTGTTCCCCTCGGGATTGACGGTCTTGAAGATGATGAACGGCGCGGCGTCCGCGATCGGCTCGAGGCCCTTCATGACCGCGAGGAGTGAAGCGTCGAGGAGCCGGACACGCGTCTGGCCGACGTAGAATCCCTCGTTCTCCCGGTCCGCGAGGATTTCTTGGCAGGTTTCGCCCTCGCAGGAGGGTATATAGACCGCGAAGTGCGTTCCCGTGCTCCTCAGGATCGCGTTCGATGCCTGCTGACCGTTCCACAATATATGAAGGACGACAGTGATCACCGATACCGCGAGGCCGTAGCCGATGACGGTCGCGATCGTCCTGCGTTTCCTGCGCGTCAATTCGCGGAAGGCGTATTCCCACATCGACTAACTCCTCTCCATACCAATATTTATGCTTTTACACGTCATTTCATAATACTAAAAAAAGGCTCTTTACCTGGAAGGTATTATAACCTATTATAACCTATTATTATCTATGCGGTTCAACATCCTGTCGATTTGGAACGAGAAAAAGGGGGAAACCGAATGGCACGGGGAAAGACAGTCATCATCGCCGCCATGTCATTGATGTGCATCTTGGCCTTTACAGCCTGTAACAGCGGAAAGAGCCAATGGGAGGTCGTGAGCGCCCTTAAAACCGCGCCTTCCGCGCAAGGGGGCTATACCGGCCTGCAAGTCCTCTTCAACGACGATACATGGGGCGCGGCGCTTAACGGCGGCAACTACTTCTTCACGACGGCGGACGGCGGCGCCACGTGGAAGGAGACCAAGATCATCACCAATCCCTGCCTCCACGGGCCCGAAGTGCTGGATCGGAACAGCGTCTTCGTGGGCTGCGAATGCGACCCAGTGAAGTACACGAGCGACGGCGGGGCCACCTGGAATGCGACCGCGATCCAGTCCTACCCGATGATCAGCATGATCGACGGGACCACGGGGTGCATGGCAAAGGCCAGGTCGATCCTGAGCCTCTCGGGCGATCTCTCCGCTCCCGCCGAGGTCCCCATGCCCGCGGAATTCAGGGAGATACTCTCCATCGCCGCCATCTCGGCCGGGCGCTTCCTCTTCCTCGACAAGGGGGGAGCCGTGAGGATCACGACCGACGGCGGGAAGACCTGGACCCTGAGCGCGACCCTCGATCCCAAGGAATACGCGCTCGAGAAGACCATGACCGGCGCGCGCTTCGCCAGAGAGAACGAGGGGCTCATCGTCGCCTTCTCGCTCAAGAAGGGCGAATGGCGCGGGCTCAGGACGACGGACGGGGGAAAGACCTGGAAGAGCGAGGCGATATTCAATCGCGGCGTCGGAAGCCCCTCGATCTCCAAGGATCTCCGCTACGTGACGATCGTGCCCGTGGCCGGAGCGGACAGAATCATCGTCCTCCGCAGGAAGGCCTGACCCGGCGGACCCCGCCGCGCGCGGGCGGGTTACATGGTATAATCGCCGCATGGACCGCGCGGCGAGGCCCACCGGGCCCGCGAGCGCGAAGCCGGGAAGGCGCCCCGCCGCGGGGACCCGGCTCCGCCTCACCCTCCAGTTCACCGTCGTCTCGATGGCCCTCCTGGGAGCCTTCTCGCTCTCCACCTATTACTTCTTCAGGAGGAAGGGCCTCGGCGACGCGCGCGAGCGGCTCCGCCAGGACATGTCCCTCGTCAAGGAGTACATAAAGCTCCAGCCGCCGGCATCGGGAGAGAGGGGTCGCCTCCCCGGGGACGTGATGTTCCTGGTCGAGGAGAACGAGAGGATCGTCTACCACTCCGAGGCCATGGCCAAGGCCTTCCTCAAGGGCCTCGACCTGGAGCCGAGCGACTACGAGGACGGGGGCGTCTGGAGGTCGGACGCCGGGCACGAGTACTCGCTCATCAGCGACACGCTCGCCCTCGCGTCGCGCAATTTCGTCATCGCCGTGGCCATCGACCTCGCCCCCCTCAACCGCCAGCTCTCCGCGTTGGCGCTGGTCCTCCTCGTGGCGTTCTGCGTGGGCTCCATCCTCTCCGCCCTCCTAGGGCACTGGTTCACGGGCAGGGCGCTCGCGCCGATCGGCAAGATGGCGGAGAAGGCCCTCAAGATCTCCCTGAGCAGCCTCTCTGAGCGGCTTCCCGTGGAACGCCCCGGCGACGAGCTCGGACGCCTCGCGACCGTCTTCAACGACATGCTCGACCGCCTGGACAAGTCCTTCGCCGGCCTCACCTCCTTCACGGCCGACGTCTCCGACGAGCTCCGCTCGCCGCTCGCCGCCATCCGCGAAGCGGGCGAGGGGGCCCTGCGCGAGGGGAACGGCCCAGAGGAGCTCCGCGCCGCCGTCTCGGGCATGCTCGCGGAGACCGACAGGCTCTCCGCCCTCGTCGACGACATGCTCTTCCTCGCTCGCGCCGACGGCGTCGATCCGGCGGCGCACGCCGCGCCCGTCCGCGTGGGAGCCCTCCTCCACACCGCCGTTGGCATCCTCTCAGTACGCGCCGAGGAGCGCGACCTCTCCCTCATCACCGACTTAGGCGGCCAGGGGCTCGCGAGGGTCGACGAGGACTCCATGCTCCGCGCCTTCCTCGACGTGATAGGCGACGCGATCAGGCGTTCGCCGCGGGGCGGGGAGATCAGGCTGAGGACGAGGGCGGGCGACGACGGGCGCGTGGTGATCGAACTGGACGACGGGGCTCCCCCGATGGACCGCGAGGAACGCGAGGCGATGTTCGATCCGCGGCGCGGGCGCGACGGCGGGGCGCGCGACGACGGCGCGGTGCCGGTCCTCGCCATCGCGCGCAGGACCGTCGAGTCCCACGGGGGGCGCATCCGCTTCGCCGAACTCCCCGGCGGCGGCGGCAACCGCTGCGTGATCGAGCTTCCCGTCGCCGGCTGAGAGCCCGTCTCCGCGGAATCCAGGCCTGCATCCCTTTGACAGCCCGAGTCCCCGGGAATTACACTTACCCGCGGGCTGAACGGAATTCCCCGCGCGAAAGCGGATCCGTTCCGGCCGATCATACACGCTTCAAAAAACGCAGGAGGATCCCCATGACCGACCCCGCTTCGAAAACGATTCCATCGGAATTCAGGATCGATCGCCAGGGAATGCGGGGATCGGCCGCCTCGGCGCGGCGCCGCGCGCCTACCGCCGGAGCCGCCGCGCTGCTCCTCGCCTCCGTCCTCGCGGCCGCGTTCCTTCCCTCCTGCCAGCGCAAGCCGAAGCGGACCGAGAAGGCCTACCAGGGCACCGCGGGCATCTCCGCGGATATGGCGGGCGCGACCGAGGCCGACCTCGCCTTCCTCAAGGACGAGGGGAAGCGGCAGGAGGAGGCGGAGTCCTCTCTCCAGCGGGCCTCCATCGACCTCTCCGCGACCACGATCAAGTACTACGGCGCCCAGGCCGTCGCCGACGGCGAGGCGGCGCTGCCGCCCGAGGAGGGCGACCTCGAGATCGTGGACCACGGCCCCGAGGGCGAGCTCCCCGTCGAAATGCGGAAGCCGACCATATACGTCATGTTCAACCACCCCCTCGTTCCGCTCGCGAAGCTGGGCGAGCCCATGACCGAGAGCCCCGTCCTCAGGATCGAGCCCGCCGTGAAGGGCGTCTACCGCTGGTACGGCACCCGCGTCCTGTCCTTCGAGCCGGACGAGCCCCTCGTCTCAGAGCCGCGCTACCTCGTCACCGTGCCGGGCTCCGCGAAGTCCCTGGGCGGGAAGAAGCTCGGCAAGGATTTCAGCTTCGAGATCTTCACGGAAACCCTCAAGGCGGTGAACTTCTACCCGGGCAAGGGAACCGACGGCGACGGTTCGCTCGAGGACGTCCCGACGAAAATGGCCCGCTACGCGATCATCGAATTCAACCAGGAGGTCGATCCCGACCACCTGAAGCGCTTCATCAAGGCCACCGCGGGAAAGAAAGACCAGGGCTTCTCCCTCTCGCGCCCCGAGTATCCGCCCGAACTCAAGTCGAGGACGGACCGCGCCGTCCTTCTCACGCTGAAAACCGATCCGCCCGAGAATACCGAGGTCGAGATCGTCCTCCTCGAGGGCGCGTCGCCCAAGAAGGGCTATCCGGCCCGCGAGGGAAAGCAGGAGCTGTCGTACCGGACGGTCAAGCCCTTCAAGGCGATCGAGCTCACCGCGAACTCCTACGACATGCCGCGGAGCAACAAGCCCTCCACCGTCCCCGTCTACGCGGTATTCTCGCACGCGCTCGACCAGGGAGCGCTCAAGCTGTCCTGGACCGTCACGGTGAACGGCGCCGCGATCCAGCCCAAGGCCGTCGAGCTCTTCGGATCGAACGTCCGCATCGGGCTCGAGGCCGCGAAGCCGGGCGACGCGGTCTCCGTCACGCCCCCCATGAACCTGAAGGACGTCTACGGCAGGCCCTTGAGGAATCCGGGCGCCTCGCTCTCCTGCGAGATCCCCGATCCCTTCCCCTTCGCGCGCTTCCCGTACAACGACCGGTACCACCTCGAGGCCGCGTATCCCCCGAAGCTCATCTGGGAGGCGAGGAACGTGGACTCGCTCCATCTCGGAAAGGCGTCGGGCGATTACTTCACGAACAACCTCTCGTATCCCCTCGCCAAGCAGGTGGAGATGTCCGCCTGGCCGCGCAACAAGGTCCATTACGAGGTGGAGGACCTCAAGCCCTACCTGAGCAAGAAGGGCTACGGCACGGTCCTCTTCAACTGGAAAGGGAAGTGGAAGTCCACCTGGGGCGATTACGACCGCGACGGCAAGTTCGCGGTGCAGGTCACGGACCTGGGAATCACCGCCCGCGTCGCGTACAACCGCGTCCTCGTCTGGGTCAATTCGCTCTCCACGGGCAAGCCGGTCGCGGGCGCGACGGTCGCGCTCGGCAGGCCGGGCGGCCGCGACCTCGAGAAGGGGAAGACCGACGAGTCCGGCCTCGCGGCCATCGAGCTCGGGGAGGGGGCCTTCTCCCGGAATTTCAAGGTGAACGATTGGGGATACGACCTCGCGATCTCCGCGTCGAAGGGGGAGGACCTCGCCCAGCTGGAATTCAGCGACACCCACGACTCCTGGACCTCGACGAGCTACGGGCATTCCTCGCCGGTGGCGGTGACCGCTCCGGTCGACCGCGTGATGATGTTCACCGATCGCGGGCTGTACAAGGGCGGGGAGGAGCTCGCCCTCCGCGGCATCCACTGGGTGCAGGGCCCCGAGGGCTTCAGGCCTTACGAGGGGAACTACGAGCTCAAGCTCCGCGACCCCCGGAACGACGAGCTCCTCTGGAGCGCGAAGGGAACGACGAGCGCCTCGGGCGGCTACTCCCAGCGCTTCGTCCTGCCCGCCGGCCTCGAGCCGGGCGAGTACCGGATCGACTACGCGCCAGCGGAGCGCATGCCGCGGAGCGACGACGCCTACGCGCCGTTCACCGTCGCCGCCTTCAGGCGGCTCTCGTTCCAGGTGAGGAGCGAGGTCCCCCCGCGCGAGTTCTTCGCGGGTGACGAGGTCTCCGTCGGCGTGTCGGCGAGCTACCTCGCGGGCGGCGCCATGGGCGGAGCGGGCTACGAATACTACTGGACGGCCAGGCCCGTCCACTTCGCGCCCGCGGGCGCGGCCTGGAAGGCCTACGCCTTCGGCCCCGGCTCCTGGGAGGGCGAGCGGAGCCTCGACTCGGGATCGGGGAAGCTCTCCCCGTCGGGGACGGCGACGATCAAGACCATGACCGACGGCCAGAACGCCGGGGGATCGGCCTACAGCTACACGGCGGAGACCACGGTCCAGGACCTCGACAGGCAGGCCATCGCGAGCGCGGCGAGCGCGGTCGTCCATCCCGCGGCCTTCTACATCGGCGCGCGCTTCGCCTCGGGCTCCAAGGACGGCTGGTGGAGCCGCTTCGTCGCGACGGGCAAGGAGGTCAAGCTCGAGGCGGCCCTCGCCTCCCCCTCCGGAGAAGCCTGGACCAAGCCCGCCCAGCTCGAGGCGCGGATCGTCTACGGGAGATGGAAGTCCATCCAGCAGCAGGGCGTGTACGGCCGGCTGAACACGCGGTGGGAGTACGTGGAGGAGGAAATAGAGAAAGCCCCGCTGTCCGCCAAGGACGGGAAGGCCTCCTGGGGCTTCAGGGTGAAGGAGTCGGGCGACTACGTCCTCACCCTCTCCGGCAAGGATCCCAAGGGCCGGCTCGCGAGCACGTCGATCCGCTTCTACGCCTCCGGCTCGAGCTGGGCCCGCCAGGCCACGGAGACCCCCGAGACCATCGAGCTCATGGCAGAGAAGGAGACCTACCTCCCCGGCGAGACCGCGCGGATCATGGTGAGGAGCCCCTTGCCCTCGGGCAAATACCTCCTCACCGTCGAGCGCGAGGGCATCATGGACGAGCGCATCGTCGAGGTCACCGACGGCAAGAACATGGTCGAGGTCCCGATCACGGGCGCGCACATCCCCGTCGTCTACGTAGCGCTCTCGTCCTTCACCAAGCGCGAGGCGCCGCCGGCGGACCACTTCGAGCCCGACCTCGGGAAGCCGCGGGGGCTCTTCGGCATAGTAGGCCTCCGGGTCTCCACGCGCCCCATCGAGCTCGACGTCGAGGTGAAGGCCGCCGAGGGCTCCTACCGGCCGGGAACGGAGGCCGAGGTCGTCGTGAAGGTCACGCGCGCGGGCAAGCCGGTCCCGAACGGCGAGGTCACGGTCATGGCCGTGGACCGCGGGGTCCTCGACCTCATCGGCTACCACGTCCCCGACCCCATAGACTACTTCTACGACCCGGGCCATTTCCCGCTCGGCGTCCACGGCGACGACTCGAGGCGGCTCCTCCTCAAGCCGGTCGCCTACGACACATCAGTCCTCACGGGCGGCGACGGCGAGAAGCCGAACGAGCGCAAGGACTTCAGGCCCCTCGCCCTCTTCGAGCCCTTCGTCCGCACCGACGACCAGGGCGAGGCGCGGATCAAGTTCAAGCTCCCCGACACCCTGACGACCTATCGGCTCACGGCCCTCGCCCTCGACGGCATCCGCCTCGGCCTCGAGGAAGGCGAGATGATGGTGCAGAACCCGCTCAACGTCCGGACCGCGATGCCCCGACGCTTCAGGAACCGGGACACGGCCGCGGCGGGCGTGGTGCTCCAGAACCTTACCGCGAAGGCGGTGAAGGCCGAGGTGACTGCGGAGAGCGACATCCTCGTGGTCTCGGGAGAGAAGAAGCGGACCGTCGAGGTCGCCCCCATGGGCGCGCTCGAGCTCCCCTTCCTCTTCTCGGGCGCGCGACCGGGAGAGGGGACCGTCACCTTCACGATCCGGAGCGACGCGCTGAGCGAGAAGCTCACGGAGAAAGTGATAGTCGAGCGCCCCCTAGTGAAGGAGGCCTTCGCGACGGTGGGGGTCATACCCAAGGACGCGAGCGCCGCGCGGGAGGGGCTCGTCCTGCCCTCCGCCGTCGCGCCCGGCTACGGCAGCCTCACGGTGAAGGCGTCCTCGAGCCTCAGGCCTTACATAGAGGGCTCGCTCGACGTCCTCCTCGATCCCCCGGAGCCCTGGGCGAGCTACTACGAGCGCCTCACCCACGCCTTCGCCGCGGTCTACGAGAAGAAGTCGAACGCGGAGACTGCCGCGCTGCTCGCGGACATGGCGCTCAGGCAGCAACCGGGAGGCGGAATCTACACGGGAAGTTATTTCCATAGCCCCTACCTCCCCGATCCCTACATCAGCGTCCTCTGCGCCTGGCTCATGGACTTCGCCGAGTCGCGGGGCTACAAGGCCCCCAAGGCGCCCGACAAGGGCAAGCTCCTCTCGTACGTGGAAACCCTCAAGGCCGATAAGCGCGCGGGTCTCGACGATCCCTGCTCGCGGGCCTGGATCGCCATGGTCCTCGCCGTCTCGGGCCGCCCCGATCCCGCCTTCATGAAGGAGGTCGAGAAGTCGGAAGACGCGCTCGGGCTGGGCGGCTACGGATACCTCGCCCAGGCTTACCTCGCCTCGGGGGACAAGGCCTCCGCGGAGCGCGTCTACAAGCGCTCCAAGAATTTCATCCTCATGGGCACGCAGAAAATCGACGTGAAGGAAACCTACGAGGCCACGACCTACTGGAGCTCCGAGCTCGCGGAGATGGCCCTGATGCTCGAGAACGCGACCGAGCTCGGAGAGCCCGCTGATTTCCTCATGCGGCTCGCGGGGAGCATGAACAAGAGCGAGCGGTACTGGAAGACGAGGAACGACGACCTCCACGTGCTCCTCGGCTTCATCCCCCTCCTCGACGCGGAGGGAGCGCCGACCGGGGCCTCGGGGCTCTCCGTGAGCGCGGGAGGCTCGGCCCTCGCGAACCTCCGGATGGACGCGAAGAAGCCCCAGGCGGAGAAGTCGCTCGAGTTCGACGCCCAGCCCCTCTCGTCCCTCCCCAGGGACAAGGCCCTCGAGCTCGAGCTCGCGAAGGAGGGCGCCCAGCCCGTCTATTACACGAGCATCCTCCGCTACGCCCTTCCCGTCGAGACCGCGCGTTCGAGGGACGAGGGCATCGAGGTCAATATCCGCTACGAGGACCTTCAGGGCGAGGCCGTGGGAGAGAAGGAACTCAGGCTCGGCGATACCTACCGGGTCCGCGTCAACGTCTCATCGAGCAAGCGGCGCGAACGCCTCAACCTCACTGTCCCGGTCCCCAACGGCGTCGAGATCGTGGATCCCGCCTTCGCGACCACGGGGCGCTTCGCCGCGTCGGGAGGGACGGGCGGACAGACGATCGAGCGGGAAACGGCCTACGGCGACGAGATCGAGGTCTCCGCGGAAGGCTACGGCGAGTACGGCGAGGGCTTCTGGTCCTGGTACTGGTACTATCCGGACAGCTTCCCCCTGGACAACATGATGGTCTACCGCTGGACGGACTTCTACGCGGGCAGCAGGGAGCTCACCTTCCTCGTGCGCGTCACCACGCCGGGCATCTATCCGACTCCGCCCGCCCAGGCCTCGCTCGAGTTCGAGCCCGAGGTCTTCGGTCGCACCGATGGCAAGCTCTTCATCATCAAGCCCTAGGCCGGAGCATGCTTCCGGCCGGAGCGCGGAAGCGGAACACCCGCCGCGCGCCGGCCGGAAGCCGCGCGCGGCGCGGGACGCGGGCCGGCCGCCCGCCGATACCGCGAGCGCGCGGAAGCGCATCGCTCTCCGCGCCGCCCTCTGGGCGGGCGGCCTCCTCATCGCGGCCTTTACCTTCTTCCGCATCCTTCCCCGACTCCTGCCCTACGCGGGGCGGGAGGCGCTCGACGGCCTCCGCTTCTCCCAGGCGATCCTGGACGCGGAGGGCGGAGAGATCCAGGTCCTCCCGCTCGACGAGGGCCTCCGGCGCGTCTTCCTTCCGCTCGACGAGGCGCCGGATATCCTCCCGCGCCTCGTCGTCGCCGCGGAGGACAAGCGCTTCTGGTTCCATCCCGGCTTCGATCCCCTCGCCCTCGCGCGCGCCGCGTTCCAGAACGCGCGCTCGGGATCGACCGTGAGCGGCGCCTCGACGATCAGCATGCAGGTCGCGCGCCTCCTCGTGCCCCGCCCGCGGCGCCTCTCCTCCAAGGCCGCCGAGGCCTGGGAGGCCATGCAGCTCGAGTCGCGCATCGGGAAGCGCCGCGTCCTCGAGCTCTACCTCTCCCTCATACCCTTCGGCCGCAACGCCGAGGGCTTCGAGGCGGGCGCCCGCGCCTACTTCGGCGCCCCGCTCGTCGACATGGGCCCGGGCGAGCTCGCCGCCCTCGCCGTCATACCGCGAGCGCCCGAGCGCTACGGCCCTGGCCGCGGCGCCGACCCGGGAAGCGCGAGCGGGGCGGACGGACGGGAGGCGACCGCGGCGAGCCTCCTCGAGCGCTGCGGCTTCGAGCCCGCCGCGGCCTCGTCGATGGCCCGCGCGGCGCTCGAGCGCGCGCGAACCGCGCCCGCGGGGGAGGCCTGGCCCTTCCGCTGCCCGCACTTCGTCGAGTGGCTCAAGGGCGAGGAGGACTTCGTCCGATGGGACGCGCGGCGCCCCTACCGCACGCGGATCGAGCCCGCGCTCCAGTCCTACGCGGAGGCCCTCCTCGCGAGCACTGTGGACGAGGCGAGGCCGAAGCGGATCTCGAACGCGGCCTGCCTCCTCGCGCGTCCCGTGGAGGGAGGGAAGGAGCTCCTCATAGCCGCCTGGGTCGGCTCGGTCGACTTCTTCGACGAGGAAGCCTCGGGACAGGTGGACGGCGTTACCATGAGGCGCCAGCCGGGCTCCACCCTCAAGCCCTTCCTCTACGCGATGGCCCTCGAGCGGGGTTTCACGGCCGCGACCGTCATCCCCGACGTCCCCACGGACTTCGGCGGAGCGGAGGTCTACGTCCCGGCGAATTTCAACAACCAGTTCAACGGGCCGGTGCGCTTGAGGCAGGCCCTCGCCTCGAGCCTCAACGTGCCGGCCGTGCGGACCCTCGAGCGGATCGGGGTGGCGCCCTTCACCGAGCTCCTCATCGCGAACGGCTTCCGCTCGCTCGAGAACCAGCGCGGAAGCCTCGGCCTCGGCCTCGCGCTCGGGAACGCGGAGGTCGCCCTCCTCGAGCTCGTCCGCGGATACGGGCTCTTCCTGGCCGAGGGCGAGCGCGCGGAGATCCTCGCGCGGGAAGGCGCGTCCGTCCCGCGGGACCGGAAAGCGGGCGGCGAGCGGATCATAGAGCGCCGCGCCGCGCTCATCGTGAGGGACATCCTGATCCGCCGCCCGGACCGGGTCCTCGCCTTCGGGCGCGGCGTCAACGCGCGGATGCGCTTCGAAGGCGCCATCAAGACCGGCACCTCCGACCAGTTCAACAACATCTGGGCCGTCGGATTCACGCCCGATCTCATAGGCGGCGTGTGGATGGGCAATTTCTCGGGATCGACCGTGGTGGGAACCGCGGACTCGGGCTACCCGGCGGGGATCATAACGGGCCTCCTCGAGGCATTCAGCGCGCACAAGCCCTTTCCGCCCATCGTCGGCCTCGAGCGCCGCGAGATCTGCCCGCTCTCCGGCATGGCCGCGTCCGAGGCCTGCCCCCACCGCGTGCTCGAGTGGTTCGTACGGGGCACTGAGCCCGGCCCCTGCGACTGGCACGCGCGCTCCGCTGACGGAACGGCGTCCGTGCGGTATCCCCAGGAATACGCCTCATGGCTCGCCCGCTACCGTTACCGGGGCCCCGCCATTTCGTCCTCGGCGGAGCTCGCCATAGCGAAGCCCCTCGACGGCGCCGTCTTCTACGTGGATCCCGGGCAGAGCGACGAGGAGCAATCGATTCCGGTCGAGGCCACGGGTACGGGCTCGGGCTCGCTCAGGCTCGACGGCGAGCTCGTCTCTCGCGGCCGCTTCCCGATCCGCGCGCGGGTCCGGCCGAGCCGCGGCGCGCACGTCCTCACGATCGAGGAGGAGGGCGGCGCGGGCCGCACGGACTCGGCCTCGTTCGAGCTCCGCTAGCGAGGCGCTCGAGAGCCTCGGGGCTCCGGGCGCCCTTCGTCAGCGCGCGCCTTTCGTCAACGAGCGGCCTTGAGCATCTCCTCCTCGACGAATGCCCGGACGTCCTCCATCTCGAAGCCCGACCCCGGATCGTGCGCGAGCACCTTGAGGCCCTCGCCGTACTTCGACTCGTCGACCTTGAAGCGCTCCTTGAACCGCTCCGCGGGAATGCCGCTCGCGTCGATGAGGCCGCCCCATGTGTCCGAGCCCTTGATGCCCGCGGCGAATTCCTTGATCGCTTCCGCCGACAAGGCGGGCTTCGCGCCCGTCTGGCCGACAGCCTCGGCCGGGCCCGAGGCTTCGGTCGCGGGCGCCTCCACCGAGAGACCCTCGGCGCGCTTTTCGATGCTCGTCTGCTCGAAGGCCGCGAGGCCCGCGGCCTGGGATACGACAATGACGGCGACGAAGATTCCGAGCGTGATAAGGACGCGGGCAGCCGGCGCGAGGACGCGTTTACCCGGCCCCTCCGCCGCGAGGGCGCCCGGGGCGGGGCAGGCGTTCACGCAGCGGTCGCAGTCGATGCATTCCGCGGAGACCACCTTCCCCGCGGTCGAGACCGCTATGTTGACCGGACAGGCCTTGTCGCAGGCCTTGCAGTCGATGCATACGGCGGGATCCCGCCTGATCTTGAAGAGCCCGATCCTGGACGAGGGCATGAGGACGGCCCCCATGGGGCAGAGGTACTTGCAGAAAAAGCGTTCGTAGAAAAAGGAGCCGACGAGGGATACGGCGAGGACCGCGATGCCGCCCGCGAACTCGGCGAACAGTTCGACCGAGGTCAGGTGCATCCAGGTCGCCCAGGGATCGACCGGCCTGATGAAGAGGATTCCCGTCCGCGCGGTCATCACGACAATGAAAGCGAGGACGCCGACCTTGAGCCAGCGCGCCCAGCGGTCGATGGCCTTAGGGACGACGAAGCGCTTCTTGAGGAGCTTCCTCCCCAGCCAACCAGCCCCCTCCTGGAGGGCTCCGAGGGGGCATACCCCGCCGCAGAAGCTCCTCCTGAAGAGGACGGCCGAGATGACGACCGCTACGAGGAGCGCGACGCTCGACCAGGCGATCCTGGAGACGAGCTTCCCGCTCGTAAGAAGGCCGTACGCCGACTCTATGGCCCCGAAGGGACAGAGGGCGTCCACGCCCGCGGGCTTCACCGCCCCGCCGTACTGGTGCAGTATGCCCACTATCGTCATGAAAAAGAGCACCGATCCCAGGACGACGCCCCTGAGGATCCTCGCCCGCTTCCGCCACGCGGAGTCCAGCTTCTTATCGGGCATCGCTTCTTTCTTTTCCGCCATCACAGCCTCCTCGGCCTTCCGATGATAGGGTATTTGCTACACTAAAGCAAGTTTTACGCGCCGGGCCCCTTCGGCGCGGCGGCATCGTCGCCCGGCCAGCTGACCGTTCCGCCGTCCGATACGTCGGCCGCTCGGTCCTTCCGCGCGGCCCTTCGCCGCGCGATCGCGTTCCGAACCAGCCTCGAGGCCGCGCCCGCGCAGAACCAGGCCAGGCTCGTCGCGATCCACCAGAGCCGAACGGGAACGTCCAGCTCGTCTCCGAAGAGGCCCGACGAGCTCACCGCGGCGGGGACGAGGCGGGGCAGGGGCTTGAGAAGATGGAAGAAGGGGTACACGAGATAAACGTATCCCGCGAAGAAGTACGAACCGAGACTTCCGTTTTCGGACTTCGCGAAGAGGGGATAGACGAGGGCGAAACCTATCGCGGTCAGGGCCTGGTAGATGGCGAAAGAGCGGAGGCCCCAGCGGAAGATCGACTTCCACGGCTCCTTTTTCGCCCTCCGGTACGCGATGAGGAGGGCGAACGCGATGAGGCCGATGGACAGGACGTTGACGGCGAGATTGGGAAAGCGGAACGCGGAGGAATCCTCGCCGACATTCGTGACGGCGACTGTCGGGAAGCCGAGCGCGACCCTCCCGCAGCTACGGATCGTCGGCAGCACGCAGACAAAGGCGGCGACCGCGGCGAACCGAGCGATGACGCGCCATGAACGATTCTTATCCCCGTCCATCCCATCCTCCCCGCGATCGACCCGATACGCCGTATTCTAAGGCTTTTTCCCGATTAATGCAAAAAGCTCTTCCGAGCCGTTCCTTGACACTGACCGCTCCTGAGGGATACCATGCGCGCATACACGGAGGCGCAATGGATTCGGCGGAACCATCCAATCTCGGGATATTGGCCTGCCCGGGAGGCGAGCGATTCGCCGACCGCGTCACGGCGCATCTCAAGGGGATCTACAAGCGCCGCTTCGACCGCAAGGTCGCCGCCCTTTCAAAGCGCTACGAGCTCCCCAAGGAAAAGGTCGCGCAGGACATCCGCTACACGAGCGACATAGCCGAGGGATCGGAATTCTCCACCGAGGACCTCGAATCCTTCCGCTACCCCGAGCTCAGGCTCGAGGCCCGCTACACCTGCTTCGCGAACGGCGAGATCAAGACCGAGATCCTCTCCCCGGTCCGCGGCAAGGACGTCTACATCGTCCAGGACGTGGAGAACCGCCATCCCGTGACCTTCTACGGGGACGACAGGCCCCGCGTCCTCTCCGTCAACGACCACATCTTCAACCTCGTCACCGCCGCGGACGCGAGCCTCCAGGCCGGCGCGCGCCGCGTGAGCCTCGTGGCCCCCGTCTTCCCCTACTCGCGCCAGCACAAGAAGAAGGGGCGGGAGGGCCTCACCGCCGCGCGCTTCGGGCAGATCATGGAGTACATGGGCGTCTCACGCATCATCACCCTGGACATCCACTCGCGCGAGATCGAGAACTGCTTCAACAAGCTGCGCCTGGAGAACCTCCACGCCTCGTACCAGATCATCCAGAAGCTCGCCAGCGTCGCGGACATCGCGAGCCCGGACTTCGTGGTCGTCTCCCCGGACACCGGAGCCGTGGACCGCAACAAGTTCTTCGCCTCGTCCCTCAAGAAGCCCCTCGCCCTCCTCTACAAGGAGCGGGACTACTCCAAGGTGAGCACGGGGGCGAGCGACTCCAACATCACCGAGATGAAGCTCCTGGGCGACGTGAGCGGCAAGGTCGTCTTCATGGCCGACGACATGCTCGGCACGGGCGGCACCCTCATCAAGGCCATGAAGTTCCTCCGCGAGCTCGGGGCGCGCGAGGTGATCTGCGCGGTATCCCTCCCCTTCTTCTCGGGCAACGCCATGGAGGAATTCGACCGGGTCCACGCCGAGGGCTACTTCAGCAAGATCATCGGAACCAACGCCGTGTACCACGAGGAGCTCCTGAAGCGCGATTGGTTCGTGAGCGCGGACGTCACGAGCCTCTTCGCGCACATCATATCCCGCCTCCACCACAACAGATCGCTGAGCCCCCTCCTGGACGCCCGCGACATCATCGAACGGCTCGTATCCAAGCAGAAGTCGACGGATGGAGACCTTTTCGCTACCTGAGCGCGCGCGCGCCATCGTCCTGGACATCGACGGCACCCTCTACAGCCATCCGGGATACGCGGAATCGCAGGTCCGCGTCCTCGTCGAGCGCCTGGCCCGCGAGCGGTCGTGGTCCGTCGAGGAGGCGATCCGCCGCGTGAAGGAAGCCGAGCGCGAATGGGCCGCGTCCCGCGGGGGCGGAAGGACCTCGCTCGGCAACGCGTTCCTCCAGCTGGGCGTGCCCATGGAAACGAGCATCCGGTGGAGGGAAGAGCTCATCAGGCCGGAAGACAGCCTCTCCCCGGATCCCCGCCTCAGGAAGGCGCTCGAGGAGCTCTCGAGGGGCCGATCCCTCGCCTGCCTCACCAATAATCCCCGTTCCGTGGGGGAGCGCAGCCTCGCCGCCCTCGGCGTGCGCGACCTCGTCCCGATCGTCGTGGGCCTGGACGCGACCGGACGCTCCAAGCCCGACCCCGTGCCCTTCGCGGCCGTCCTCGAGGCCCTCGGGATCCCCGCCTCGGAGACGATCTCCGTGGGCGACCGCATGGACGTGGATATCCGCCCCGCGTTGGCGATGGGCATGGGCGGCGTCCTCGTGGACGGCGTTGAGGACATCCTCCTCCTGCCCGCGCTTCTCGCCGCGAGGGAGGGCTCCCATGGCTGATCCCTGGGACGAGTTCGAGCCGGAGGCCCTGCCTCCGCCCGGCCGGTCGCCGGGCGGAGGCCCCCTCGCCCGGCATCCCATGGTTCCTTCCATCGGAACGAGCCTCAGGCTCGCCTTCCTCCTCACGATCCTCGCGGTCCTCGCCGCCTCGAGCCCGGCGCTCCGCGACGCCTCCAGCGCCGCTCGCTTCGTCGAGACTTCGGGCGAAGCGCTCGACGCGCACAAGGGCCTCCTCGCCCTCCGCCTCGCCTACCCGGGCAAGATCACCGACTTGAGACTGGATTTCGAGACCGGGGAATGGGTCATCGAAGCGGGCGGAGAGGTCTTCTGCTGGGCCGACGGCAGGGTGCTCCCCCTCGAGGAACGGGACAAGGCGGCATCCTATCGCCCCTTCATCGCGTATCTCTATCCCTGGGACCTCATCGATCCCGGATCGATCGACGACGAAACGAACGAGCGCCTCAAGCGCCTCCCCGAAGAGCTCAAGCGGGCGCCCCCGAGCCATCCCGCCTTCTACACGGCCCTCTACGGCGGCCGCACGGAGAAAGCCCTCTGGGCGAGGCAGCGGAAAACCCGCTTCCTCGGCAAGGCGCTGAACGTCCACGAGATGATCGTCGGCCCCCTCAAGGAGGTGGAGACGGACATCCTCGCGGCCGCCGAGCGCTCCGAGCGCGTGAAGAATTTCCTGAAAGAAATCCATTACGCGGGGGCTTACAACTTCAGGAGGATCAGGGGCCAGCAAGAACTCTCGCGCCACAGCTACGGCGTCGCTGTGGACATCCTCCCCAAGGGACGCGCCGCGCGGAAGACCTATTGGCTCTGGATCCTCGAGGAGGATCCGGAATGGCCGCGGTACCCGCTCGCCAAGCGATGGATGCCTCCCGAGGAGGTCGTCCGGATCTTCGAGGAGCACGGCTTCGTATGGGGCGGGAAATGGCTCGATTACGATACGATGCATTTCGAGTACCGTCCGGAGATGCTCCTCCTCCGTGAGATGTACCTGCCCCCCCACCTCGTCCACGCGCGGATGCAATAAGCCCCTTTTTTAATCAGCGCCCCGCCCCCTGATTATTTTTTCATCAATGGCCGCGCGCGATCGGCCTCCGGCCGCAGGCGCTTAGTCTTAGCCCGAAAAGACATAGCGCGCACGATCATAGGCTGGCACGTTTCCTGCAACTACCTCTCAACAGGTTTTTGAACGCCTGGCCGGAGGAGATTCTGCGTGAAATTCAACCAAATCCCGCACGCTCAAGGCTTATACGATCCGAGATTCGAGCACGATAGCTGCGGCGTAGGCTTCATTTGCGATATCCGCGGACGGCCGACGGCCGATACCGTGGCCCAGGGCCTCGAGATGCTGAGGCGCATGGCGCATCGCGGCGCCACGGGCGCGGATCCCGATTCGGGCGACGGCGCGGGCATCCTCCTCCAACTGCCCAAGGCCTTCCTCAGGCAGGCGGCTTCCGAGGCCGGCATCGCCATTCCCGATAACAGCCCCTTCGCGGCGGGCCTCGCCTTCCTCGACTCCGAACGCGGCGCCGCGTCCCGCGCGAAGGCCGCCCTCGAGGAGGCCTGCCGCGATGAAGGCTTGTCCTTCCTCGGCTGGAGGAAGGTCCCCTCGCGCCCCGGCATCATCGGAGAGACGGCGCGGAAGGCCATGCCCTCCATCGAGATGGCCTTCGCCGGAGCCGAGAAGGCGGCCGACGCGCGGCGCTTCGAGATCGCCCTCTTCCGCGCGCGGCGTCGCGCCGAGAAGCGCGTCGCGGCGGAAACCGGACGAGGCGCCTTCTACATGCCGAGCTTCTCCTCGCGGGTCATCGTCTACAAGGGCATGCTCACGCCAGGCCAGCTCGGCGAGTTCTTCCCCGACCTCTCGCATCCCCTCATGGCCTCGGCCATCGCCCTCGTGCACTCCCGCTACTCCACGAACACCTTCCCCTCCTGGGACCTCGCCCAGCCCTTCCGCTTCCTCGCGCACAACGGCGAGATCAATACCCTCCGCGGAAACGCGATGCGCATGGCGGCTCGCGAACCCTTCCTCTCGTCATCGGCGCTCGGGCCCATGGACGCCCTCCTCCCCGTCATCCAGGAGGGAGGCTCGGACTCCTCGGCGCTCGATAACGCGCTCGAACTCCTCGCCCTCTCCGGCCGCTCCCTCGCGCACGCGATGTCCATGCTCGTCCCCGCCGCCTGGGAGGGCGACGAGTCCATGGAGAGCGGGCTCCGCTCCTACTACCGCTACCACCGCTGCCTCATGGAGGCCTGGGACGGTCCCGCGGCCCTCGCCTTCACCGACGGCTCCTCCGTGGCCGCGGCCCTCGACCGCAACGGCCTCCGGCCCGCGCGCTACCTCGTCACCAAGGACGGCAGGGTCCTCATGGCCTCCGAGATGGGCGTCCTCGACGTGCCCCCCGCGGAGATCGAGCGCTCGGGCAGGCTCGAGCCGGGGAAGATCCTCTACGTCGACACCGTCGCGGGCCGCATCGTCGGCGACGACGAGATCAAAGCCCGCCTCGCGTCCATGGCCCCCTACGGCGCCTGGCTCGAGGAGAACCTCTCCGTCCTCCGCCAGGAGCGCGCGGCCGGGAAGCCCTCCCACGACGACAGGCTCCTCCGCGCCATGGGCTACGACCGCGAGGAGCTCTCCATGGTGCTCGCGCCCATGGCCAAGACCGGGACCGACCCCGTGGGGTCGATGGGCGACGACGCCCCCCACGCCGTCCTCTCCAAGAAGCGCCAGCCCCTCTTCCACTACTTCCGCCAGCTCTTCGCGCAGGTCACCAATCCGCCCATCGACTCGATCCGCGAGCAATGCGTGATGAGCCTCTCCTCGGTGATCGGCCCCGCGGGCAACGCGCTCGAGGAATCCCCCGCTCTCGCCGCCCGCACGGAGATCGAAGCCCCGGTCTGGACGGAAGAAACGCTCGCCTCCTTCACCGCGAAACGCGGCACGGACGCCGCGCGGATATCCCTCCTCTTCAGGGCCGAGGGCGGGGAGGAGGCCTTCACGGGCGCCTTCGCGTCCGCCCTCGAGCGCGTCCGCTCGGAAGCGATCGCGGCCGTCCGCGACGGCAGGGGCTACCTCGTCCTCTCCGACCGCGGCGTCGACGCGGCGCACGCCGCCCTCCCGAGCCTCCTCGCGCTGGCCGCGGCGCACCGCGGGCTCCTCGCCGCCTCCCTCCGCTCCCGCTGCGCCATCATCGTCGAATCGGCGGAGCCGCGCGAGACGCACCACTTCTGCGTCCTCTCGGGCTACGGCGCGGACGCCATCGTTCCGTACGGCGCGTACCAGGCCCTCGCCAAGCTCATAGCCGAAGGCGAGCTCCGCGACGACTTCGGGGCGATCTCCAAGCACTACCTCCACGCCGTCGAGCACGGGATCCTCAAGGTCATCTCCAAGATGGGCATATCGACCCTCCAGAGCTACGCGGGGGCGCAGATATTCGAGGCCGTCGGCCTGGGCAGGGGCCTCGTGGACGCGTACTTCGCGGGCACCCCCTCGCGGCTCGGCGGCATCGGGATCGAACGCCTCGCGAGGGAGCGCCGGGCCGCCCACGAGGAGGCCTTCGGCGACGCCGTCGCGACTCCGCGCATCCTCCCGACGGGCGGCTTCTACAAGTGGCGGCGCGACGGCGAGGCCCACGCGTGGAACCCCGACACCATCTCCCTCCTCCAGCGCTCCGTCCGCTCGGGCGACTACGAGGACTTCAAGCGCTACGCGGCCATCATGGACTCGCCGCCCTCGGGCCCCATCGTCTTCCGCCACCTCCTCCGCTTCAAGAAGGGGAATCCCGTTCCGCTCGAGGAAGTCGAGCCCGAGTCCGAGATCGTGAAGCGCTTCGCGACGGGAGCGATGAGCTACGGCTCCATCTCCGGCCCGGCGCACGAGACCATCGCCGCCGCGATGAACCGCATCGGGGGGATGTCCAACACGGGAGAGGGCGGCGAGGACGTCAGGCGCTTCGTCCCCCTCCCGAACGGCGACTCGCTCTCCTCGTACACCAAGCAGGTGGCCTCGGGCCGCTTCGGCGTCACGGCCTACTACCTCGCGAACGCGCGCGACATCCAGATCAAGATCGCCCAGGGCGCCAAGCCGGGCGAGGGCGGGCAGCTTCCCGGCCACAAGGTCTCGGAGACCATCGCCCGGACCCGCTACACCACCCCCGGCGTGACCCTCATCTCCCCGCCTCCCCACCACGACATCTACTCGATCGAGGACCTCGCGCAGCTCATCCGCGACCTCAAGAACGTAAACCCTGAGGCCCGCGTCTCCGTGAAGCTCGTCTCGGAGGTCGGCGTGGGGACGGTGGCGGCCGGCGTCGCCAAGGGAAGGGCGGAGATGATCCTCATCTCGGGCGGCGACGGCGGCACGGGCGCCTCGCCCCTCGGCTCCATCAAGCGGGCGGGCCTCCCCTGGGAGCTCGGGCTCGCGGAAACGCACCAGACCCTCGTCATGAACGGCCTCAGGTCGCGCGTCCGCCTCCAATGCGACGGAGGGATCAGGACGGGGCGGGACGCGGTCATCGCCTGCCTCCTCGGCGCGGAGGAGTTCGGCTACGCCGCCTCGGCCCTCATCGCCGAGGGCTGCCTCATGCTCCGCCACTGCCACCTCAACAACTGCTCGGTCGGCGTCGCCACCCAGGACGATCGCTGCGCGGGCCGCTTCGGCGGAAAGCCCGAGCACGTCGCGAACCTCATGCTCCACATCGCGCGGCACATGCGCGAGACGATGGCCGAGCTCGGCTTCCGCTCCATCGACGAGATGGTCGGCCGCTCGGACATGCTCGAGGCCTCGCCCGCGGCCGCCGAGGCCGGCCTCGACTTCTCCCTCGTCCTCCACAAACCCGCGAGCGCGGGGCTCGTCCGACGGGATCCCTCCCTCGTCCATCCGGACCTCCGCGCCCCCCTCGACCTCAGGATCATCGAGCTCGCGCGCGGCGCCATCGACCGGGACGAGCCCACGAGGCTCGACCTCCCCATCGCCAACACCGACCGCTCCGCGGGCGCGCGGCTCTCCGGCGAGATCATGAAACGGCGCGGGGAGGCGGGCCTGGCCCAGGGAACCCTCCGCGTGGAGCTCTCGGGCGTCGCGGGGCAGAGCTTCGGCGCCTGGCTCTGCAAGGGCGCCACCTTCTCCCTCAGGGGCATGGCCAACGACTACGTGGGCAAGGGCCTCTTCGGCGGCACCATCGTGGTGAGCCCGGGCGAGGGAGCGGACTTCCGCCCCGAGGACAACGTCATCATCGGGAACGTCGCGCTCTACGGCGCCATCTCCGGCGAGCTCTTCGCGCGGGGCCGCGCGGGCGAGCGCTTCTGCGTCAGGAACTCGGGCGCGGTCGCGGTCGCGGAGGGCGTCGGCGACCACGGCTGCGAGTACATGACGGGCGGGACCGCCGTGATCCTCGGCCCCGTCGGCCGCAATTTCGCGGCGGGCATGTCCGGCGGCATCGCCTACGTGTGGGATCCCGAGGGGTCCTTCGCGTCCAAGTTCAAGGGGGAGTTCGCCGACGTCGAGCGGCCCTCCGATTCCGACGCCGCGGAGCTGAAGCGGATCATCGGCAGGCACCACGAGCTCACGGGCTCGGACAGGGCCGCCGCCATCCTCGCCGCCTGGGAGGAGAACCTCGCTCGGTTCCGCAAGGTCATGCCGCGCGACTACCGCGCCTATCTCGCATCGAAGGGAGGCTCCGAGCATGGGAGATAACCAAGGCTACCTCAAGCACAAGCGCTCCTGGGCCGAGTACCGCCCCGTGGGCGAGCGGCTCTCCGACTACCGCGAGGTCGAACTCAAGCGGAGCGAGACGGAGACGGTTACCCAGGCGAGCCGCTGCATGGACTGCGGCACGCCATTCTGCCACGGCAACTGCCCCCTCGGGAACTACATCCCCGAATGGAACGATCTCGCGTACCGCGGCAAATGGAGGGAGGCCTGGGAATCCCTCGCGCTCACCTCGGCCTTCCCCGAGATCACGGGCCGCCTCTGCCCCGCGCTCTGCGAGGGCGGCTGCGTGCTCGGATACAACGACGACGCGGTCTCCATCAGGCAGAACGAGCTCGACATCGTCGAGCGCGCCTTCGCGGAGGGATGGATAAAGCCGCGGATCCCGAAGCGCGTCGGGACGAGGGTCGCGGTGATCGGCTCGGGCCCCGCGGGCCTCGCCGCCGCGGACGCCCTCAACCAGGCCGGCCACGAGGTCACGGTCTTCGAGCGCGACGCGAAGCCGGGCGGCTTCCTCCGCTACGGCATCCCCGACTTCAAGCTCGACAAGGCGATCCTCGACCGGCGCGTCCGCCTCCTCGAGGAGGAAGGCATCATCTTCTCCTGCGGCCGCGCCGTCGGCGACGGCCACGACGGAACTATCGACGCCCGCGCCCTCGAGCGCGAGTACGACGCGATACTCCTCGCGGGGGGCTCTCGCGCCCTCCGCGACCTCAAGGTTCCCGGGCGAGATCTCGAGGGCGTGCACTTCGCCGTCGACTACCTCGCGCGCTCGAACCGCGCCGTCTCCGGCGAACGGACCGAACTGCCCGAGATCGACGCGAAGGGCAAGCGCGTCGTGGTCATCGGCGGCGGCGACACGGGCTCGGACTGCGTCGGCACCGCCAACCGCCAGGGCGCCTCCTCGATCGTCCAGATCGAGATCCTCCCGAAGCCGCCAGAGGAGCGCCCCTCCTCGCAGCCCTGGCCCGCTTTCCCGCGGGTCTACCATCCGACCTCGAGCCACGAGGAGGGCGTGATCCAGGATTTCCTCGTGAATACGAAAGCGTTCAAGGGGAAGGGCGGGAAGCTCGAATCCCTCGACTGCGTGCGCGTCGAGTGGGACATGTCCGGCCCCAAGCCCGCGATGAGGGAGCTTCCCGGAACGGAATTCCAGATCCAGGCCGACATGGCCGTCCTCGCCCTGGGCTTCACGGGCGCCGAAAGATCCCCCTTGACCGAGGCTCTCAAGCTCGAGTTCACTCAACAGGGGGCGCTTAAGGCCGACGACTCGTACATGACGAGCGCGAGCGGCGTCTTCGCCTCGGGCGACATGCGCCGGGGGCAATCGTTGATCGTATGGGCCTTCATGGAAGGCAAGCAGGCCGCCGCGTCCGTATCGCGCTGGCTCGCCGATCAGCAGGAACGATGAGCGGGCGCGGCGAAGCGCGCGAGGGGGCTTAATGGACATCGACGAGCTCAAGACGACCGCCGAACTCGCGAAGATCGAGCTGGGCGAGGGCGACGCCGAGCGCCTCGGCGCCGAGGTCGAGCGCATGCTCGCGTACTTCGAGACGATGCGCGCATTCGACGTGTCCGGCCTCGAGCCGACGACGCACGCCCTCGTGCGCGGGAACCGCGTCCGCCCGGACGCGGCGCCCGATCAGCGCCTCGCAGGGGCGCGCGAGCGCGCCGTCGCCGACATGCTCGACCAGGCCCCCGACCTCGAGGGGCGCCACATCGTGATCCCCAACGTCCTGTAGGAGGCGAGCCGAGATGCCCGATCGATACGAGCGGTACAGGAACGCCGCCTCCGCGCCCGAGTACGAACGCTTCGTCCGCGCCCGCGACAAGGGCCTGGGCTCGCTCCTCGAGTTCCGCCCCGCGCCCGCGGCTCCATCGGCCTCCCCGCCGGGAGGCGGCCTCGCGGGGCTCCCCTTCGCCGTGAAGAACAACATCGCGGTGAAGGGATGGAAGGTCACCTGCGGCTCCAAGATGCTCTCGGACGTCGTATCGCCCTACAGCGCGACCGCAGTCGAGCGGCTCGAGGCCGCCGGCGCCGTCGTCGTCGGAACGACGAACCTCGACGAGTTCGGCATGGGTTCCTCCACGGAGAACTCCGCCCTCCAGCTCACGCGCAATCCCTGGGACGCCGAGCGCGTGCCCGGCGGTTCCTCGGGCGGATCGGCGGCGGCGGTCGCCGCCGGCATCGCGCCCTTCGCGATCGGGAGCGACACGGGCGGATCGGTGAGGCAGCCCGCCGCCTTCTGCGGCGTCTACGGGCTCAAGCCCACCTACGGGACCGTCTCGCGCGCGGGGCTCGTCGCCTACGCCTCGAGCCTCGAGGTGATCGGCGTCCTCTCCCGCGACGTCGACCTCGCGGAAGCCGCCTTCAAGGCCATGCGGGGAAGCGACCCCCTGGACCAGACCTCCCTCGACCACCCCGACGACGGCAAGCCCGCGCGGGAACGCCGACCCGTGAAGCGCGTCGCCGTCCTCGCCGGCGCCGAGGGCCTCGAGAGCGAGGTAGCGGCCGCCCTCCGCGACAGCGTCGATGCCCTTAAGGCGGCAGGCGTCGCGGTGGAGGAAATCCCGCTTCCCCTCCTCGAGTACGCGGTTCCGGCCTACTACACCATCGCGGCCGCGGAGGCCTCCGCCAACCTCGCCCGCTTCAACGGGATCCGCTACGGGCTCAGGCCCTACTACGCGGAAAACCCCGACGACCTCATCGTGAAATCGCGCACCGAGGGATTCGGGCCCGAGGTGAAGCTCCGCGTCATGCTCGGCACCTACGTCCTCCGCTCGGGCTTCCAGGAGCAGTTCTACGTGCGCGCGCAGAAGATCCGCACCGCGATCAAGCGCTCCTTCGACGAGGCCTTCGCGCGGGCGGACCTCTTCCTCCTCCCCGTCTTCCCGACCCGGGCCTTCAAGCGCGGGGACCGCTCGATGGACTCCTTCGCCCAGAAGAAGGCGGACGTCTTCACCGTCACCGCGAACCTCGCGGGCCTTCCCGCCCTCTCCTTCCCGACGGGCCTCCGCGGCGGGCTCCCGACGGGCATGCAGTTCATGGCCCCCGCCTTCGGCGAGCGGCTCCTCTTCGACGCGGCGCGGATCATGGAGAAGGCCATGCCCCCGGCGCCCTGCCCGGGATCGGATTACTCAGGGGGCGCGAAATGAGCGGCTACGACGTCTTCATCGGCCTCGAGATCCACATACACCTCCTCACGAAGAGCAAGATGTTCTGCTCCTGCCGCGCCCGCTTCGGCGACGCGCCCAACAGCAACGTCTGCCCCGTCTGCATGGGCTGGCCCGGCGTCCTCCCCGCGGCCAACGAGCGCGCCATGGAGCTCGGCTACCGCGTGGCCCGCGGCCTCGGCTGCGAGCTATCGGCGGACACGATCTTCGCGCGGAAGAACTACTTCTACTCGGACATGCCCAAGAACTACCAGATCTCCCAATTCCACGATCCCGTCGGGCGGAACGGAAGCATCACCTTCCCCGTCGCGGGAGGCGAACGCACCGTCCGCATCCGCGAGTGCCACCTCGAGGAGGACGCGGGCAAGATGATCCACGCGGGGGACATCACCCTCATCGACTACAACCGGGCGGGCTACCCCCTCATGGAGGTCGTCACCGAGCCCGACCTCAGGACCGGGGAGGAGGCGGAGGCCTATATCCAGTACTTCCAGCGCCTCGTGCGCTACCTCGAGGTCTCCGACGCGAACATGGAGGAAGGATCCCTCCGCTGCGACGCGAACATCTCGATCAACCGCCCCGGCGCCGGCCTCGGCTCCAAGGTGGAGGTGAAGAACCTCAACTCGAGCCGCTTCGTCCGCCTCGCGCTCGAGTACGAGGCCAAGCGCCAGGCGGCCGCCCTCGACGCGGGGGAGCGCATCCCGCAGGAAACGAGGCTCTGGAACGAGAACAGGGACTCAACCGCGGCGATGCGGAGCAAGGAGTCGAGCCACGACTACCGCTTCTTCCCCGAGCCCGACCTCCCGCCCTTCAGGCCGGACGAGGCCTTCCTCGCCCGCGTCGAATCATCGATTCCAGAGCTCCCCCTCGCGCGATTGAAACGCCTCGTCTCCCGCTACGGCATCCCCCGGGAGCAGGCCGAGGCCATCCACGAATCCCGCGTCCTCGCCGAATGGTTCGAACGCTGCGTCGCCCTCGCCTCCGCGAAGGCCGGGAAGGCCCTCGCGTCGGAGGCCGACGCGGGGCGGGCCGTGGCCAACTGGCTCGTGGGCGACGTCCGCAAGGAGCTCAACAAGGCGGGCTCGGAGATCGATTCATGCCCGCTCTCCCCCGAGCGCCTCGCCTCCCTCGTGGCCCTCCTCGCGACCGAGCGCATCCACGGGAAGATCGCCAAGCAGGTCCTCTCCGACGTCTTCTCGGAGGACGCCGATCCCGAGGAGATCATCGCGCGCAAGGGGCTCGAGCAGATCACCGGCGAGGAACGGCTCGCGCCCCTCGTGGACAAGGTGATCTCCTCCAACGCCGAGGTCTTCGCCGCGGTGGCCGCGGGCGACGCAAAGAAGAAGGAGTTCCTCATCGGCAGGGCGATGGCGGAATCCGGCGGGCGGGCGGCGCCCGCCGCGCTCCGCGCGCTCATGGAAGCGCGCATCCGGGACGCATCGAAGGAAACGACATGACGCGAACTCTGGCGAGGGACCTCGCCTCGCGCTCCGGAGGCGAGGCCATGGTGGAGGGCTGGGTCCACAGGATCCGCGACATGGGCAAGATCCGCTTCGTGGTGCTCCGCGACCGTTCCGGCGAGGCCCAGCTCGTCTACGACGCGGACTCCATGCCGGATCTCTCTCTCGAGTGCGTGATCCGCGCCCGCGGCTCCGTGGTGGAGAACCCGCGGTCGCCCGGCGGCCACGAGCTCGAGGTCGCAGAAACCGAGGTCCTCTCCGTGGCCGATCCCGACCTCCCCTTCCCCGTCAACCGCGATCCCTCGAGCGTCGGCCTCGACGGCATCCTGGACAACCGCATCGTCTCCCTCCGCAACCCCAAGATCCGCTCTATCTTCGAGCTCCAGTCCGCCATCCTGCGCTACGCCTCCGAGTTCATGCACGGCGAGGGCTTCTTCGAGATCAAGACCTCCAAGCTCGTCTGCTCGGGCACGGAAGGCGGCTCCAACCTCTTCCCCGTCGACTACTTCGGCCGGAGGATGTACCTGGCGCAGTCGCCCCAATTCTACAAGCAGGCCATGATCTCCTCCGGCCTCGAGAGGGTCTTCGAGATCTCGCACGCGTACCGCGCGGAGAAGCACGACACGCCCCGGCACATCAACGAGTTCGTCTCCTTCGACGTGGAGATGGCCTTCATCGAGTCCGACATCGACCTCATGGACTTCGAGCGCCGCATCCTCGCATCGCTATTCGAGAAGCTCAGGCGGAACGACCGGGCGATCCTCGACCTCTGGGGCGCGACCGTGCCCGATCCCGAGCGCATGGCGGACATACCCGTCCTCCCCTGCGACGAGGCCAAGCGCATCGTGTCCGAGATGGCGGGGCGCCCCTTCTACGATATCAACGCCGAGGCCGAGCGCCTCATCTGCGAGTGGGCCCTGAAGGAGCGCGGCGTGGAAGCGGCGTTCATCAACGCGTGGCCGCGCCGATCGCGGGCCTTCTATTCCTATCCGGCCTCTACGCGCACCGCGATGAGCTTCGACCTCATTTTCCGCGGGCTCGAGATCACCTCCGGGAGCAGGCGGATCAGCGACTACAAGATGCTCCTGGACACCCTACCCCGCTTCGGCCTCACCGAGGCGGGTCTGGGCGACTACCCGAAGATTTTCAAGTACGGCTGCCCTCCCCACGGCGGATTCGCCATCGGAATCGAGCGCCTCACCCAAAAAATCCTCGGCCTCGCGAGCATTAAAGAAGCGAGCCCCTTCCCCCGTGATAGGAAACGAGTGACGCCATAAAGCTTATCACCTGAGTAAAAAGCGGGGCGAAGCTATAGTGAGGGCGAAGCCCGAGCGTTTTGCGAGCCCCTTCCCCCGTGATAGGAAACGAGTAACGCCATAAAGCTCATCTCGTGCGAGGGCGGATCCTCTTGTCGCGGTCCTTCCACAGCTTGACCCAGATCGCGGATTTTTCCTGCTCGCCCATGCCGACCGAGTCGTAGGGGACAAAACCCTCGATCTCCTCCATCGCCTTCACGAGGATGAAATCACCGGCCTCGAGTTTTTCGACGATGAACGGGACGGCGGCCGTACCCATCTTGATGATGTCGCCGTATTCCTTGAGAGAGGTGAAAACATCCGTCCTCGAACTGAAGCGCAATTCGGGTTTTTCCTGAACCGCCGTCTTCCAGGACGCGAACTTCGTTTCGAATTCGATCCTCGCCGCCTCAGACGGACCGCTCGTCTTCGCGCAGGAAGCCAAGAGCGCAAGGCAGACGACCACGCGCGCCACGGCCAAAACAGTAGAGCCCCTCACCCGCATGACGCCTCCTTTACCATGAAGACCGTGGACCGATGATACCACGGCATTACGGAAGCGCGCGAGAAAAATCTTCAATAATAAAAGAAAATCGTCTCTCAATCACCGTCATCGATCGCGTAGCCTGGCAAGAATCCCAACGAACTCCCGCATCGGATCCTCGGGCGCGCCCTCGCCCCAGCGCTCCGCGATCTCCGACCGCACGATCTCGATCTCCTCGTCGCCGAGGACGCGGCCGGCCTCGCGCGCGAGCCAGGCGATGGATCTCCTTCCCGAGTGCCTCCCCGGCACGATCTCGTGCGCCCTCCCGACGAGCGCCGGATCGAAGGGCGAATAGAGGCGGCCGTCCTTGATGAGGCCGTCCACGTGGATGCCCGACTCGTGGCGGAACGCGGAACGACCCACGATGGGATGCCCCTCGGGGATGGTCGTTCCGAACCGCGACGCCGCGAGCGCGCACAGCCGCGGCAGCGCGGGGAGGCGGAGGCCGATCCTCCTCCCCTTGAGCACGACGAGGGCGGCGGCCACGACCTCCGCCGCCGCGTTCCCCGCCCGCTCGCCGATGCCGAGGAGGGTGACGTCGATCGCCGCGGCTCCCGCGTCGGAGGCGGCCAGGCTGTTCGCGACAGCGAGTGAGAAGTCGTCGTGGCCGTGGAATTCGATGGGTATCGGAACTGAGGACGCGAGCCTCGCGACGGAGCGCGCGGCCTCGTCAGGCGCGAGGATTCCCACCGTGTCCGCGTACCGGGCGCGGCGCGCACCGGCTTCGGCGACCGCGCCGAAGAGCTCGACGAGGAAGCCGGGGTCGGCACGCGACGCGTCCTCGGCCCCGATAGAGACGCCGAGGCCCGCGTCGCGGGCGGCCTTCACGCAATCCACGGCGGAGGCGAGCGCCGCGGCGCGGGAGGACCGGAGCTTCTTCGCGATCATGAGATCCGAGGCGGGAACGGCGGCATGGACCCACCGGTATCCGGCAGCCGCCGCGGCAACTACGTCGCCGGCCGAGGCGCGGCACCATCCGATGCAGGGAACCGTCACGCCCCCGTCGCGCAGAATAGTTCCGAGCCTCGCCTCGTCGCCGCCCATCGCGGGAATGCCCGCCTCGATCTCGTCGATGCCGGCGTCCTCGAGGGCCCAGGCGAGCTCGAGCTTCGCGCTCGCGGAGAGCGCCTTGCCGGCCCGCTGCTCGCCGTCCCTCAGGGTCGTGTCGACGAGGGCTATGGACTTCCCCTCCGCCTCTGGTAGTATGCGTTCGCCATCGTCTTCAGGGAAGGAGAGCCCGCCATGCCCGACAGCCACGGCGTCGAAACAGGTTTCCGCGTGCGGCGCGGAACGAAGGCGGACGTTCCCGTCCTCCTCCCCCTCATCGCCGACCTCTTCTCGCGCGAACCGGATTTCCGGATCGACGCCGCGAAGCAGGCCGCCGGCCTCGACCTCATCCTCGGCTCTCCTGATCGATCGGTCGTCCTCGTCGCGGAATCCGCGGGACGGGTCATCGGCATGGTCACCGGGCAGCTCGTCGCGTCCACGTCCGAGGGCGCCTGGTCCGTCCTCCTCGAGGACATGGTCGTCTCGGAAGCGTGGCGCGGGCGGGGGGTCGGGAGGTCCCTCGTCGCCGAACTCGAGGCCTGGGGAAAGGCGCGCGGAGCGAAACGCCTCCAGCTCGTCGCCGACGGGAACAACCATCCCGCCCTCGCGTTCTACCGGAGCCTCGGCTTCTCCGACACGAGCCTCGTCGCGCGCATGAAGCGGTTCATGGACCCCGCGAAGGATTGACCCCGCGTCGAGGCTGATCGTCCTCGAGCAGAGAGCGGCGAGGCCGTCGCCCTCGTGCCCGGAGAAGAGGCCGGTGAATCCGCCTGAAGCGCAGCGCTCCGCGATCCGCGCGATGAGGCGGGCCTTCCGCGCGTCGTCCTGCCCCGCGAGGGCTTCGTCGAGGAGGAGGAGGACCGGCCTCCCCGCGGCCGCGACGGAAACCGCGCGGGCCACCGTCCTCGCGAGCGCGAGCCGCTGGGCCTGGCCGCCCGACAGTTTCCGCGGAAGCCTGCCCTCGAAGCCGTCGAGCTCGAATTCCTCGATGAGGCGGGCGGCGAGGCGGCGATCGGCCCCGGCGTAGCGGAGCTGGGCGGAGGCGCTCATGCGCGAGAGAGGGGGCGCGCCCTGGAGGCAGGTGGCCGCGTCGCGCTTCCACGGGGAGAGGAAGCCTCCGTCGGCTTCCATCCACGGAACGCCGCAAAAACCGATCATGCCGCGAGCCCCGGGCTCGAGACCCGCGAGCGTCCTGATGACCGTGGATTTGCCGGAACCGGACGGCCCCGAGAGCGCTACGAGCTCGCCTCGCGCCAGCGCGAAAGCGGCGCGTACGCGGAATCCGCCCCCCGAGCTCCCTCGAGAGACCTCGACGTCCGCGATCAGCCCGTCGTCCCCGTCCATGAGCGTCCTCATGCGGCGCTTCCCGTCCGCGCTTCTCCGGCGCGCCTCGCTATCGAAACCGCCGCGAGTATCATGAACGAGACGGCGAGGAGCGCGATCGCGTACGCGTGCGCCTTCCCGTACTCCATGGATTCGACCCAGCGGAAGATGGCGATCGAGGCGGTCTCGGTCCGGCCCGGGATCGCGCCGCCGATCATCATGACGATGCCGAATTCCCCGAGGCAGTGCGCGAAGACCATGGCCATCCCCGAGAGCGCGGAAGGAGCGAGGGCGGGGAGACCCACGCGCATGAAGGCGCGGATCGGCCCCTTCCCGAGCGCCATGCTCGTCTCGATCTCGGAACGCGGTATCGCCCTGATCCCCGCGACGAGGCCCTGCGTCATGTAGGGCGCGCACGCGACGAGCGAGGCGATGACGAGCCCACCGAAGGAGAATACGAGCCGCGTTCCGATAGTCCTCTCGATCCAGGAGCCGACGGGACCCGCCGGCGAGAGGGCGACGAGCAGGTAGAAGCCGAGCACGGTCGGCGGGAGGACGAGGGGGAGGTTCGCGAGGGCTTCGACCGGCGCGAGGGCCGGTCGTCCTCGTCGCGCGAGGAGAAAAGCCATGGGCAGGCAGAGCGGCGGCAGGAGGAACGTCACGGAAAGGCCCAGCCTCAGGGACAGGGCGAAGGGCGTCCAATCCATCAGGGGGCTCCGTATCCCGCGCGCTCGAGAATGGACCGGGCATCGCCGCCGAGCATGAACTCGGAGAAGGCTTTCGCCGCCTCTGACGGAGAATCTGCGGCGATCAGGACCATTCCCTGGAGGATCGCTCCGTAGAGCCCGGGATCGACGAAACACCAGGACGAGCCCTCCGCGTACGCGGAGAAGGCCTCCGCGCGGAGGCTGGACGCCGCGATGAACGCCGCGTCCGCCGCGCCCAGGGCGTACTGCGCCGCCTGCGAGATATTCGAGGCGTATACGATTTTCGGCGCGATGGCGGACTCGACGCCGACCGCGGAGATCGCTTGCGCGGCGGCCGTTCCGTAGGGGGCCGTCTTGGGATCCGCGATCGCGACGGTCCTGATCGCTTCGGAGCCCAGGGCCGCGAGCGCCCGATCACACGGGCTCCCTTTCCCGAGGGGAATCCCGTTTCGCATGAAGAGGACGAGGCGCCCCCGGGCGTAGGCCCGCGCGGGACCGGCCGTCTTCCCCTCGGCGGCCAGCGCCGAGGGCGACGACATGTCCGCCGCGAGGAATACGCCGTCGGGCGAACCTCGCCTGATCTGGGCCGCGAGCGCGCCCGTGGATCCGAATCGGAATTCCGCTCTCATCCCCGGGTTGTCCGCGGCGAAGGCCGCGGAGAGCTCGGGGGCGACGGGCTGGAGGTTCGCCGCCGCCGCGACGATGACCGTCTGCGCGCTTGAAAGCGACGCGCAGAGGGCCATGATCGCCGCCATGGCCGGCTTCGACGAGGTCCGATCCCTCACGAGGCGGTTCATGACAGCTTGTATTCTTCCGCGACGCTCCCGCTCTCGATGGCGTCGAGCACGGCGTCCACCGCGTCCTCGCTCCCGATGCCGCCGTACCAGAGGTTGTCCGGATGCACGACCATGATCGGGCCCCGGTCGCAGGCCTTGAGGCAACCGGTCGCCGTCACGGTTACGCCCTCCAGCCCCCGGTCGCCGATCTCCTGCTCCAGGTACGGAAGCAGTCCCGTCGATCCCTTCTTGTGGCATACGCCCTGCGGCGTCCCCGAGGCCCTGAAGCTCGCGCATACGAGCAGGTGCTTTTTCGGCTTGTCCATCGTCATCCTCCTTGCGCGTTAATCCATTCGTATACGCTTGGCGCGGAATCCCGCCTCGCGCGGTTTTTCATCCGCACCCGGTACCGTTTCCGCCGCACGAGCGGCCGCATACGGTCCGCTCGCGCTTCGCCATCGCGTCCAGTCCCGCGCCGCTCCCGATCCTAGCCAGCGCCTCCGCGATGAGGCCCTCGGCGCGGACGACTGGGAGCCCGCGCTCTCCGAGCGCCCTCATCGGTGCTTCTCCCGCGCCCGAGGCGAGCACGACCGAGCAGTCCGAGAGGATCCCCGCGAGCGCCTCCCATCGTTCGCCGCCGCCGCCCGCGAGGGGCGCTGCCCTCCGCTCCACGAAGGGCTGTCCTTTCCTCGCGGGATCGTAGACGGAGAACTCGACGGCCTCGCCGAGGTGCTGATCGATGAGGAGCCCCTCCATCGTAGCCACGGCGACGTAGGGACGCGCCGCGTCGATGGCGATGGACCGTTCGAGCCCTGCTCGGGTTTCCCCGAGCCCTGCTCGGGTTTCCCCGCATCCCGCTTCCCCCGCGGATGCGTACGACGCGAGCAAGCCCGGGAGCCACTCGGGGGAGGCGGCGCCGATCCGCCCGGCGGCGTCGGCCCTGCATCGCCCGCAATGCGAGAGGACCCGGAGGCTCTCCGCGGCTGCCGCGCGGGCGGCTGCGAGCTCCTCCCTCCCGGGCTCGCCGAGATCGCCCAAGGCCGTGCCCGGTACGGGCCGCATGGGCATCACGTTCATGAAGGAAGCGCCCCGCGCCTTCGCCTCCCTCGCGACGGCGCCCGCTTCCCCTCCGTTCAGGCCGGGCACGAGGACGAAGTTGACTTTCACCGTGACGCCGCGGGACGCGAAGGCCTCTATCGTCGCGAGCTGCCGCTCGATCAGGACGGCCGCGCCCTCCTCGCCGCTCCTCGTACGCTTCCCGTCCCTGATCCAGCCGTAGATCCGCGCGCCCGTCCCGGGCGTCGCCGCGTTCATCGTGACGGTGAGGTGCGAGAGCCCGAGGGCCGCCATGTCCGCCGCGTACGCGCCCGCCGCGAGGCCGTTCGTCGCGGCGCAGAGGAGGAGGTCCGGGTGGGCGCGCCTCACCGACTCGAGGGCGGCGAGGGTCTCCTCGGGATTGGCGAAGGGATCGCCCGGCCCCGCCACCCCGACGACCCTGAGGTTCGGAATACGAGCGCGGATCTCGTCCACGTACGCCCCGGCCGCTCGCCAGGAAAGGATAGAGGAGGACAGCCCCGGCCGGGACTCGTTCGGGCAATCCGATCCGCGGTCGCAATAGAGGCACTGGATGTTGCATCGCGGCGCGACCGGCAGGTGGACCCTCGCCGATTCGCCCCTCGCCGCGGGGTCGAAACAGGGATGCCCCGCGGCCCCCGCCCCGATTCCCGCGTTTTCCCTTCCGTTCGCAGCTTCGCCGATCATCGTCCCCCTCCTCCTAGAAGTACCAGTAACCCCGCGTCCCCTCGTCCTGCTCGCGCTCGATGCAGGCGTTGAGGAGGCGCTCGAAAAGCTCGAGGCTTCCGCCGTAGCCGAGGTGGCGGATCCGCTGGCCGCCGAAGCGGTCGTGCACGGGAAAGCCGCACCTGACGAGCGGCGCTCGTATGGCCCGCGCGAGCTTGTAGCCCTTCGAGTTCCCGAGCATCGCGTCGATCCCGGCGTCCCGCGCGGCCTCCTCCATGTCCTCGAAGTCCGCGTCCTCGACGATCCTCGACGTAGCGAGGACGTTCGGATCGAGGAGCGACCCGATCGCGGAGGCGACCCCTCCCTCCGATCTCCCGCCGCAGGCCACGAGGGCCGGGACGAATCCCGTCTCGGCGAGGAAGGCGGCGGCGGCGACGCAGAAGTCCTCGTCCCCGAAGACGAGTACGCGCTTCCCCGCGGCGTACTTGTGCGCGTCGGCGTAGGCGTCCGCGAGCCTGTCGCGCTCGGCAGCGATTCCGTCGGGAACGGAACGGCCGGAGATCTCCTCGAGGGCGGCGACGTAGGCGTCCGTGAGCGCGATGCCCATGGGGGCGTTGAGCCTGACCGCGCGCGCGCCGCGCTCCGTTTCCAGCCACGAGGCGGCGCCCTTCCCCTCCCGGAACGGCAGCCCGAGCTCTATGCAAGCCTCCGCCGATCCCGCCGCCGCGATCGCGCGAAGCGGCGTTCCTCCGGGCGGGATGGGCGCGTACTCCGTCCAGGGACCGCCCTCGAGCGAGACGGACCAGTCGGGGACGACCGCGCCTCCGATTCCGAATTCGGCGAGCGAGGATTTGAGCCACCGGAGGTCAGCGCAGGAGACGATGGGCGGAATGACGACGGCGCCCTCGCGCTCCTTTCCCGGTAGCGCGGGCTCCGCGAAACGCCGGAAGATCGCCTCCACGGCGGTCCGGTATCCGTCCCGATGGCTTCCCGCGTACGAGGGCGTCGCCGCCGCCGCGACGGGCGCGCCCTCGGGCCGCTCGGCGGCCCGCTCGCCGGCGAGGGCCGCGACGTCCTCGCCGATCGTCTCCGCGAGGCAGGTAGACGCCGCGCCGATCATCGAGGGCGCGTACTGCCGCTCCAAGTTGTCGAGGGCGGCGCTGAACGCGTCGCGGCCCCCGAAGATCGCGGACTCCTCCGTGAAGTTGGTCGACGCGATGTCGATGGGCTCCCTGAAATGCGAGATGAGGTAGCGCCTGATGTAGGTGGAGCAGCCCTGGGAACCGTGGAGGATGGAAACCGCGCCCTCCACCCCCTTGAAGGCGAGCGCCGCGCCGAGCGGCGCGCAGAGCCTGCACGCGTTGACGGTCGCTTCCTTGGCGGGAGAACCCTCCCGGGCCGATGCGGCGGAGAGGGCATCCGTCCTTTTCTGTCCGCTCATCGCATCCTCCTCCGCGCGAAGGCCCACGCGGGGCTCAGCGTCGAGGCCTCGACCTCGCGCGCGAAGTTGAGCATTCCCTCGAAGCCCGCGAGCGCGGTCTTCCGCTCGTGGTTGTGGTCGCAGAATCCGAGGCCCAGCTTGATAGCCATCGGACGCTCCTTGACGCCCCCAATGAAGAGGTCCGCTCCCTTCTCCACGAGGAAGCGGGAGAGCTCGACGGGGTTCGAATCGTCGACGATGACCGTTCCCGGATCGCAGATGGAGGCGAGCTCGTCGTAGTCTTCCCCGTCCCCCGTCTGGCTCCCCACGAGGACGGTCCGCATCCCGAGGTGGCGGAGCGCCTTCACGAGGGACTTGGCCTTGAAGGCCCCTCCCACGTAGATGGCGGCGCGCTTCCCCTCGAGCCGCGCCCGCGCGGCCGAGAGCTCGGGGAGGAGGGCCTCGAGTTCCCCCCGCACGAGGGCCTTGGCCGATTCCGCGACCCCGGGCTCGCCGGGAAACGCGCGAGCGACGGCGTAGAGAGCCTCCGCCGTATCCTCGATGCCGAAGAACGAGGCCCTGATCCAGGGTATCCCGTACTTCTCCTTCATCGCCTCGGCGAGGGCGGTCATCGAGCCCGAGCATTGGACGATGTTGAGCGCGGCCCCGTGGGCCCGCCTGATCTCGTCGACCCTTCCGTCCCCCGTCATCACGCAGGCGACCCGGACCCCCATGCGCTCGTAGTACCGCCGCACGATCCAGGCCTCGCCCGCGATATTGAACTCCCCGAGGATGTTGATGGACGGATCTTCCGAGCGCTCGGGTTCCGCCGTGCCGATGAGGCGCATGAGGGATTCGCAGGCCGCCCGGTAGCCGTGCTTCTTCGTTCCCCTGAAGCCCTCCGACTTCACGGAGATCACCGGAACGCCGTGCCGCGCTTCCGCCCGGGCGCAGACTCCCTCCACGTCGTCGCCGATGAGGCCGGAGACGCAGGTCGAGTACACGAAGGCCGCCTTCGGCGCGTACGCCGGAATGAGCCGGTCGAGGGCGGCCGCGAGCTTGGCGGCGCCGCCGAAAACCACTTCCCTCTCCCGCATATCCGTGCAAAAAGACATCCTGAAGAGCTCCGGCCCCGAGGATACGGCCCCGCGGATGTCCCAGGTGTAGGCCGCGCACCCGATCGGGCCGTGGACGAGGTGGAGGGCGTCGGCCACGGGGTAGAGCACGACCCTGCTCCCGCAGAAGACGCAGGCCCGCTGGCTCACGGACCCGGCGAGGCTCGGCTTAGCGCATTCCAGCCTACGATCCTCCCCGCCGGTCTCGAGCACCTGCGACCTCCGCCCCTCGAGGACGATCCGCTCCGCCGCGCCCCCGCCGCCCGTGCTCATCGCTTCCCCCTCCTCACAGCGCTAGCTCGAACGACTCGGGCGGCGCGTCCCGGTCCGTCCTGTCGAGGAGGACGGAGAGGATGCCGTCGAGGAGCCCGATGGCGCCCGAGTATCCCGCGGTCGGGAAGTGCTGGTGCCGCGTCCTGTCCAGGATCGGGAATCCGAACCTCAGGAAGGGCAGGTCCTCGTCCCGCGCGATGTACTTGCAGTAGCTGTTCCCAATTATGAGGTCGACCTTCTTCCGCTTGATCCACTGATGGAGCCTGAAGAGATCTCCCGCGCTCGCGCACTCGTACTCGAGGCCGCTCTCGGCCATGACCTGGGCGATCTGCTGCTCGAAGCGCTTCCCGGGCGTTCCCGTGACGACGTACGCGGGCTCCATGCCGAGCGCCAGGAGGAACTCGACGAGTGGCGCGAGCTGGTCGGGATCGCCCGCCACGGCCACCCGTTTCCCGTGCGTGTACTGCCCCATGTCGATCATGAGGTCGAGGAGCCTTCCGCGCTCCGCGACCAGGGCCTCCGGCACGGGCTTTCCCGCGATGCGGCGCGCCGCGTCGACGAAGCGGTCCGTGGCGGCGAGCCCGATAGGCAGGTCGATGACGGAGCAGGGAACCTTGAACTTGGCGTCGAGGTGCTTAGCCGCCGCCGAGGATGCGAACTCCCCGAGCGCGAGCGTCGCCTTCGCGTCTCCCGCGCGGGCCATGTCCGCGAGCGTCGTTCCTCCCTTGGGGTACATCCGGAACTTGCCCGTCATGGGCCCGTCCAGGACGCCGGAGGTGTCCGGGAACATCACGTACCGGATCCCCATGAGGTCGAGCATCCGCTTGATCTCGCGCATGTCGGCGGGCTCTATCCAGCCGGGTATCACGTTCAGGTGTTCGCCGCGCTTTCCCGTCCCTCCTCCGAGGTATTCGGCGATCGCCTTCGTCATGCTGGAGAACCCCGTCACGTGCGAGCCGATGTAGCTCGGGGTGTTCGCGTGGATGACGCGCTTCCCCGCCGGAATCTTCCCCTCGTCCGCGGCCTTGGAAACGATCTGCGGTATGTCGTCCCCGATCGTCTCCGAGAGGCAGGTCGTGTGCACGGCCACCACCTCGGGATCGTAGAGCTCGAAGATCGTCCCCAGGCCCTGGATCAGGTTGGCCTGCCCGCCGAAGACCGAGGCTCCCTCCGTGAAGGAGGATGTGGCCGCCATCACGGGCTCCTTGTAGTGCTTCGTGAGCACCGAGCGGTGGTAGGAGCAGCAGCCCTGCGATCCGTGCGAGTGCGGCAGGCAGCCGTGGACGCCGAGCGACGCGTACATCGCCCCCACGGGCTGGCAGGTCTTGGCGGGGTTTATGACGAGCGCCTCGCGCTCGGATACCCCCTCGGGCGTATGGTTCAGCAGTTTACTCATCGTCATCCCCCTATGGGCTCACGTACGCGCCGGAGAGCCAGTTATCCTCGTCCCAGGGCGCCTTCACCATCCGCCACGCGGGCGAATTGACCAGCCTGTCTATGTCCTTGTAGAACCCGATCGCGCCCCTGAAGCCCGCGAACGGCCCGCCGAAGTCGTAGTTGTGCAGCTGCTTGAGGGGTATCCCGTGCTTCTGCGCGACGTACTTCTCCTTGATGCCGGCGCACACGAGGTCCGGCTTCAGGAGCTCGATGAGCCGCTCGGTCTCGTAGTGGTTCACGTCATCGATGACGAGGGTCCCCTCGGGCATCTCGCCCATCATCCCCGCGTAGTCGTCCATCGGGACGCCCTTCTCCCTGAGGGCCGCGATCTCTTCCGCGGATTTCCGCGCCGCGTAGGCCGCGGGATCGGCCTCCACCTCGAGCTCCTCGATGTTCCTTGAATCCGCGTCCACCTTGATGTCCGGGATCACCCGCCGCCCCTCGTAGTCGTCGCGGTGGGCGAACTCGTAGCCGGCGGACAGGACTTCCATCCCGAGTTCCCTGAAGAGCTCCTGGTAGTGGTGCGCCCTGCTCCCGCCGACGTACATCATCACGCGCTTCCCCTCGAGCCGAGGGCGGTAGATCGCCCGTGCCGCCAAGACCGCGGCCATTTCCCGATCGATGAGGGCCTCGACCCTCGACGAGAGCCCGGGATCGCCGTAGTACTCCGCGAGGTGCCGGAGGCTCCTCGCCGTGGCGTCGGCCCCGATGAAGTTCACCTTGAACCAGGGGATCCCGTACTTGGTCTCCATCATCTCGGCCATGTAGTTGATGGACCGGTGGCACATCACCATGTTCACGTCCGCTTGCGGCGACTGCCCCATGCTCACGAAGGTGGAGTTGCCCGAGAAGGTGGACACCAGCGTCACGCCGAGTTCCTCGAAGAGCCGCTCCAGCTCGAAGGCGTCGCCGCCTATGTTGTATTCCCCGAGGAGATTCACCTTGAACTCCCCCTTCACGGGCTCGGGATTCTTGCCCACGGCGTTGATGAAGACCGCGTTGTTGGCGATGTGGTGCCCGGCGCTCTGGCTCACGCCCTTGTAGCCCTCGCAGCTCATCCCGAAGACCGTGATGCCGAGCTCGGCGCTCATCTCCCGGGCAACCTTGTGGACGTCATCGCCGATGAGGCCGACGGGGCAGGTGGAGAAGATCGCGATGGCCTTGGGCTTGAAGATCGCGTAGGCCTCCCTCACCGCTGCCGTGAGCTTCTTCTCGCCCCCGAAGACGATGTCGTTGTCCTGCATGTCGGTGGAGAGGCAGTAGGGCATGAAGTTCGCCTCGCCCTCCCTCGGCTTCGTCTGGTTCCTCCGCGTGAGCCATGCGTAGAAGGAGCATCCGATCGGCCCGTGGACGATCTGGAGGATGTCCCGCGTCGGGCCCACCACCACGCCCTTGCATCCGGCGTACGTGCACCCGCGCTGCGTGATGATCCCGGGGAGGGTCCTCGTGTTCGCGAGGATCTCCGAGGGGTTGCCGTCCTCGGCCTTCGCGTTCAGCACCATCTGCTTGTCGCGCCGCCGCGCGATTTTGGGGGAATACCCCTTGAGTATCTCGTCCTTGACGCGCGCCAGCCCCTCGGCGAGGGCCGCGGCCGGCGCCTTCATCGTTTCCATGCTTTCCTCCGGATCATCAGAGCTCGTCCAGGACGGCGTCGCCGCTCTCGCCCGTCCTGACCCTGTACGCGTCGCCGACCGGCATCACGAAGATCTTCCCGTCGCCGGCCTTGCCCTTGGAATTGACCGCCATGATCGCGTCGACCGCCCGCTTCACGAGGCCGTCCGGCAGGACGATGGTCAGCCAGCGCTTGGGTATCAGCCGCTGCGACTGCCCGAGCTGCGCGATGGCCTCTTCGTAGCCCTTCTCAGCCCCCTTGAGGACCGAGAAGTCGACGAGGCCCTTACCGCGCCCCAGGCACTCGCGGGCCGTGAAGCTCGATATCCCCGCGTCGGAGAGGGCGGCCTTGGTCGCGTTGATCATGTTCATCCTCACCACGGCCATGATCTCCTTCATGCGACGCCCCCGGCCGTTCCCGCGCCGTCGGTGTCGTCCTTGAGCCCGGAGGAGACCGTGTACACCTCCTCCACCGGCGACACGAAGATCTTCCCGTCGCCGAAGCTCCCCGACGATCCCGTCCTCGCGGCGGCCATGATGGCCTTGACCACGAAGTCCTTGTCCGCGTCCTTCACCACCGTGAGGATCATCTCCTTGGGGAGCTCGTCGTACGTCACCTCCCCGATCTTGATCCCCCGCTGCTTCCCCCTTCCCACCACGGACACCTTCGTGACCGCGGGGAACCCCGCCTCCATGAGCCCGGCCAGGACGGCGTCCGACTTCTCGGGCCTCACGATCGCGCGCACCATCACCATCGAATCGCCTCCCTCAGTTGAGAATCCCGTATTCCATGAGGAGGCCTTCGAGCTCCTCCGTCTGGATGGGGGTCGGAATGACGAACATCTCGTTCCCGTCGATCTTCTTCGCGAGCTGGCGGTACTCGTCCGCCTGCGCGTGCGCGGGGTCGTAGTCGATGACCGTCTTCCGGTTGATCTCCGCGCGCTGGACCATGTTGTCGCGCGGGACGAAGTGGATCATCTGCGTGCCGAGCTTCCTGGCGAAGGCGTCGATCATCGCCTGCTCGTTGTCCACCTTCCGCGAGTTGCAGATGAGCCCGCCCAGGCGGACGCCGCCGGCTTCCGCGAACTTCACGATTCCCTTGCAGATGTTGTTGGCCGCGTACATAGCCATCATCTCGCCCGAGCAGACGATGTAGATCTCCTGGGCCTTGCCCTCGCGGATCGGCATGGCGAAGCCGCCGCACACGACGTCCCCGAGGACGTCGTAGAACACGTAGTCCAGCGCCTGCTTTTCCGCGTACGCTCCGAGCTGCTCGAGCATGTTGATGCTCGTGATGATGCCCCGGCCGGCGCACCCGACTCCCGGCTCGGGTCCGCCTGATTCCACGCACCTCGTCTCCCGGTACCCGGATTTCATGATATCGTCGAGCTCGAGGTCCTCGCCCTCCGTCCTCAGGGTGTCGAGGACGGTGTTCTGAGAGAGTCCGCCGAGCAGGAGCCGCGTGGAATCGGCCTTCGGGTCGCATCCGACCACCATGACCTTCTTCCCCATCTCCGCGAGCCCCGCGACCGTGTTCTGGGTCGTCGTCGATTTTCCGATGCCGCCCTTCCCGTATATCGCCACCTTACGCATCCCTTCCTCCTTCTCCTTGGCGTCGGCATACCTATCGCAGGAACCGTGCCAAGGACGGCGAGCGAGGAGACGGCTGGAAGGCGATTTCGGTTATTCGGGCTCGGTGGGGGGGGAATGCGAGCGCGCGCTCGACGCGCCCGATCCTCGTCGCCGGTGCGGGCGATGACGAGTGATTAGCGGTTGATCAGGAAACGAGGAGGTGCGCGATACGCGCGCAGAACGAGCCGATGAAGGGGGGAAAGCCGATTGACG
>CAYNQK010000010.1:0-28733 GCA_964399285.1 uncultured Spirochaetales bacterium
GAGCGCCAAGGCCATGGACATCACGGGCGGCCTCCCGCGCGTCGGCGAGCTCTTCGAGGCCAGGAAGCCCAAGACGCCCACCGTCCTCGCCATGGTCTCCGGCCAGGTCCAGATCAAGGGCAACATAAAGGGCAAGCGCGTCTTCATCGTCCGCGACGCCTTCGGCAGGGAGTTCAAGCACCTCGTGCCCATGGGCCGCAGGCTCCTCGTGCGCGACGGCGACCACGTGGACGCGGGCGACCTCCTCTGCGACGGCAACAAGAACCCGCACGACATCCTCAACATCGCGGGCGAGAACAACTGCCAGCGCTACCTCATGGACGAGATCCAGCAGGTCTACCGCCTCCAGGGCGTGACCATCAACGACAAGCACATCGGCGTCATCATCAGGCAGATGATGAAGAAGGTGGAGATCGTGTCGGTCGGCGACACGCGCTTCATCTTCGGGCAGCAGGTGGACAAGTTCAAGTTCCACGAGGAGAACCGCAAGGTCATAGCGGAGGGCGGCCAGCCCGCCGTCGCGCGGCCCCTGCTCCTCGGCATCACCCGCGCCAGCCTCAAGATCGATTCCTGGATCTCCGCGGCCTCCTTCCAGGAGACCACGCGCGTACTCACGGACGCTTCCATCGCCGGCACCGTCGATTCGCTCTCCGGCCTCAAGGAGAACGTCATCATCGGCCACCTCATCCCCGCGGGCACGGGCATGCGCCACTACAAGGCCATCAAGCTCCGCAACGAGGACAACGAGGACCTGGACGCCTACGTGGAGGAGATCCTCGAGCAGCGCAGGCAGGAGGCCCTCAATCCCGCCCCCTTCGACGAGGAGGAGGAGGAGCCCGAGGTGGTCGTCCCCGCGCCGGTTTCCGGCGCCGACGAGGAAGCCGAGGACGAGGACGACGACGAGGCCTCGGACGAAGGGGATCAGTCGGAAGAGGACTGATGCCGCGTTCGCATTCGAAACCGATTTTAAAAGGGCCGTCCGGATGGACGGCCCTTTTTCATGTCCTTGGCGTATGGAAAGCCGGGATAGGCGTACGGGACCGAGCGGGTGTCAGAGGTACCGTCGGACCTTTTGACGGTACCTCTCCCACGCATCTCCGAATCTCCCGGAGAGCGCGGCTTCTTCGGCGATGATTATCCTGCGATGCACGTAAAAGGCGATGGCCACGAGGAGCCAGTTGATCGGGTTCAACACGTAGATCGCCGATCCGATCGCCATCATGAACAGCCCCATCAGCATGGGATTCCGGCTGAGCCGGTATACCCCCGTGGTGCGGAGCGCCGTTTCTTCGCGGGCCAGCCCGACCCTCAGGGAAAAGGTCCCGAGTCCGGCTATGGCGAGCGTGAAAAACAGGACGCCGATGACGGTGAACGCGACGCTCGCCCAGAAGAGGGCGCGTCCTCCGATCCTGAAAAGCGAGAGGTCGAGGCCGAACGCCTGTACCGGCATCGCGATGAAGGACGCGAATAGCGCGGCTTTCCCGATGAAAAAGAGCCGCTTGTCGATTCCGATGCACCCGACGGTTTCTATCTTCCTCAGCTTCTGCGCCACCCTCGGCGCGATGGCCGCTATGAGGAATGCTGCGTAAAGGGAAGCGATGATTATCCTCTCCGTCATTTACGTCACCGCCTTTCCCGGCTCGTGGCCGAACCGCTCGCGTTCGCGATGCGGAACGCGCCCGCGTGGCGCGCGCGGCGCGGACGATCTGGAATAGACATATTTACCCCCTGGTTGCGGCGTATAACGAACATATATTCGTTATTAAAGGAAATAAGCGATCATCTCGATAACTCCATCATGCCCTGGATATGGTATTGCACAAGTGAGCGGATGTTTTCCTCGGCCCACGGATCGCTCCTGTATTCCTTGGCGATCTCCACGAGGCCCTGGATCAGGTTCATGGCGATCACCCTCACGAGGAACGCCTTCGATCCGGTTCCCTTGGCCTTCGACATGATGATGCCCGACAGGGAATCGGCGAGCTTGTCCTTGATATCCGCGTACTTCGTGCCGGCTCCGCGTTCCAGGATGATGATGAGCCCCTCGCGCTCCGTTTTTATGAGGTTGAACAGCGCGGACGGCACGAATTCTCCGAGCGCCCGGGCGTTCTTCTCGCGGTCTCCAGTCTTTTCCACTATGACGGGAATTTCTTTCACCAAATGAGCCAAGGAGCCGCGCGCTCCGTCGACGATTTGGCTGAATAGCGCTTCCTTGCCGGAGAAATAGTTATAAATGTTGCTGACGCTGAGGCCCGCTCTTCCGGCGATCCGCTGCATCGAGGCGCCCGAGAATCCCCTTGAGCGGAATTCGTCGCGAGCGGCGGAGAGGATCTCGTCGCGTATTTCGTCCTTCAGTGTTTGCAAAAAAGAACCACCATTCGTTATTAATATAGACGAAACGGGGCCTAGAGTCAACTCATCGGGGATGGAGCGCGGGGATGAGCGCTTTCAGGACGGAGAGCGCGAGTCCGGCGCGCGGAAGGCCGCTAGTCTTTCCGCGCGCAAGGCCCCGTCGATTCCCTCATGACGAGTTTCACGGGAAGGGCGCGGTTCTCGGGACGCAGGGACGGGTCCCGCGCGCGCGCGAGGACGCGCTCCACCGCCATACGGCCGAGGTCGTATGAGGGCTGGCTCACCGAGCTGAGGCGCGGCACGGAGTACTCGCAGAGCGGGAGGTCGTCGAAGCCGATGACCGATACGTCGCGCGGGACCGCTTTCCCGAGGTCCTCGAGGGCGCGCAGGGCGCCGAGGGCCATGGTGTCCGAAAAGAGGAAGATGGCCGTGGGCGGCTCGTCCATGCGGAAGAGGTCGATGACGGCGTCGTAGGCGCCCTCCATGCCGAAGGGGGAGAGCCGGAGGTAGTCGTCCGACAGGACGATCCGCGCGGAGGTGAGGGCCTCCCGGTATCCAGCGAGGCGGCGGTTCGACGAGCCGTGGGGCGTCCCGATGCCCGCGACGCAGGCGATCCGCTCGTGGCCGAGAGAGACGAGGCGGGAGACCGCCTCGAACGCGCCCTCGCGGTCATTGGCGTGCATGCAGTCCACGCGATCGTCATCGATATCCGCCTGGAGCGCGAGGACCGGGGTTTTGGCGTCAGCGAGGCGTTCGAGGAGCCCCCTATCCCCCACGAGGGAATTCACGATGATAGCGTCCGCCCCCTTGGAGCGGAGGAGCTTGAGGTTCTCGTCCTCAATGGAGGGATCGCAGTCCGAGTGGCAGAGGAGGGTGCCCATGCCGTTCGCGCGGCAGGCGGAGTCGATCCCCTCGAGCACCAGCGAGAAGTAGGGATCGACCCCGGAGGCCGTCATGACGCCGATGAGCCCGCTCGTCCCGCGCTTCAAGGAGCGGGCCCGCTCGCAGGGCTCGTAGGAGAGGTCCCGGATGGCTTCGTGCACCCGCATCGCCGTCTCCTCCGCCACCCGGCGCGTGCCGTTGATGACGTGGGAGACGGTGGTGAAGGAAACGCCCGCCTTCTCGGCGACGTCCTTGATAGTCATCTCAGGCGGCTTCCAGCGCCTTGGGCTCGGAACCCAGGGCCTTGTGGAAAACGCTCGTCTCGCCGCGGTAGAACCTCACGGTGTTGATTATGCCGCGGATCGTCTCGTCGAGGAAGAGGGCGATGAAGACGCCGTACATTCCGAGGCCGGCGGGGAACACGAGCGCCCAGCAGGTCCCCACGACGAAGACGATGCCGAAGATCTGGGTGGCCAGCATCCAGAGGGTATCGCCGTAGCCGCGGATCCCGTTGCCCGAGATGATGTTCACGCACTTGGGGAACATCGTGATGGACGCGATGATGAGGAAGTTCACGGATTTCGCCACGGTCCCCGCGTCGTTCGTGAAGAGGCGGAGCACGAAGGACGGGAAGGCGATGAAGAAGGCAGAGAAGCCGAGGCAGAAGGAGACCGAGAAGACCGTTCCAACCACGCCTATCCGCTTGGCCTCTACGATGTTCCGCTCGCCCGTGCTCTTCCCGACGAGGGTGGTCACGGCCCGAGCGATCCCGTAGTAGAAAAACACGGGGGTGAGCTCGATCTGGATGACGAGGCTGTAGATCCCCACCGCGTCCATCGAGAGCTTGTTGAGCATGTACGCGAGGAGGAGGTTCCCAAAATTCCAGAGGACGTCCTCAAGGCCCGTTGGGAGGCCCACCTTGAGGACCGCCACGTAGTCACGGAGCTTGGCCTTGAGGACGCCCCGGAGGCTCGGGACGAAGGCCGCGCCCTTGGCGCGGACGGCGGCGACCACGTAGTAGCCGTTGGCGGCGAAGCCGGCGATGGCCGTCGCGAGTCCCGCGCCCGCGGCGCCCATCTCGGGGAAGCCGAGCTTCCCGAAGATCATGACCCAGTCAAGGAAGATGTTGACGAGGCTCATGAGGATGCCGGACTTCATCTCGGGATTGGTGACGCCCATGCCCTGGTAGGTCGACCCCATGCTGACCGCGAAACCCATGGTGAGGAGGCCGAGGCTCATGGTGCGGATGTACTGGAGGCTGACCGAGAGGATCGGTTCCTTGACGCCCATGAGGACGAAGACGGGCTCGGCGATCAGGAGCCAGATGAAATACATGGCGATTGAGAGGAGGCTGTGGTACTTTATCGAGGCCTCGGCGAAGATACGCGCCTTCTCGGGCTCCTTGGCCCCGAGACGCTGGGATACGAGGACGACCGTCCCCGTGGGGATGGCCCAGAGGAAGGCCAGAGAGACGATATAGGGGAAGAAGACGTTGCCGACCGCGGAGAGGAAATCGATCCCCCTGAGGACGGTACCGTCGGCCAGGGTCATCGAGTAGTGCCCCAGGAAGGCCTTGTCGATCATCATCTGGATTTGGTTCATGAGGCCGGAGATCGCGATGGGTATGGCGATCTTAAGCATGTTTTTCCGGATATCTCCCGAGTTCTTCAAGGGATTCGCGAACATTGTCTCTCCTTGCCCGAAGGCAGCTGTATACCTGAGCCCGCAAACGTTTGCGCAAACGTTTGGCAGACAATATACCCTTTCACCAAGCGTGGCAAGGGGGTAGGAAGCATCAACAACCTTCGAGAAACGAAGGAATTCGTGCGATAATTGAAGCGATGAAGAACGTACGATTCGGACTCGGCATTCTCCTCCTCGTCCTGCTCGCCGTCCCCCCGGCTTTTTCCGCGGAAGAGGAGCATCCGCCCCTGCCCGGGGACCTCCCCTTGGACCGATTTCCCGAAACCGACCAGGTACGGCGGAAATTCGCCGATTCCCTCATTTTCGCGCCCCGGGACAGCGTTCTCGCGTTCAAGCCCGTCGAGGCCAAATCCGGGATAGTCACCGTCCGCGCCTCGGTCGCGCGCAGACAGGACGGCTTCTACGCGGTATTCGAGCCCAGGCGCCCGAGCGGCTACGCGATCCAGGGCCAGGGGACCTGGATCGTGAAGCGGAGCATGAAGGACGGTTCCTTCATCCAAGCCAAGGTGTTCATGCGGAGCGACGAGAACGTCTACATGCGCCTCTATCCCTTCAAGGACCGGACCAAGCTCGAATTCATCGCCTATGGCGGCGTCCTCGCCAAGGGCGTAGTCCTCCCTTGGCCCTTCGCGGAGACGATCCTCCTCCCCGTATCGCGCATAGTGGAAATGAGCCGCGCCTCGGTCGACTGGTCCGTGCTTGACGCCGATCCCGCGCTCACCGCATCCGTGAGGGGCATGGCCGACAAGATCCGCGCTTACCTCCCGCGCCTCAGTTACGGCGAGGACGGCGCCGTTGACGCGAACGGCAGGGCGGTCCTCATCGCGACGGGGAAACCGCAATCGGGGAAACCCGTTCTCAACTGCTCGGGCTTCGCTAAGTGGATCGTGGACGGGATCTACGCGACCGCCGCTCCCGCGGGGGACGATAGGCCGCTCCTCACGGACATAGGGGAGCTCAAGTCGCGCGATGCGTCCGCGCGCGGCAATTCGTTCTCCCAGCCCTTCGAGGAATCGCGGGACCCGTATTTCGGCTTCGACTGGACGCGGCACCTGGCCATCGCGCTCCTCCGCAGGCTGGAGCCCTCCGTCGCGGGCGCCGATCCCGACCCCGTGGTCCGCATCAGCCCCTTCGGGGAATTCAAGGCCCCCGAGGACATCTACTCGAGCGTGAAGCCCTACGACCTCTATCCCGCCTTCAAGCCGGAGGCCGGCTACCAGGTGCGCGGACTCAAGGCCCTCCTCTACGTGCTGGCCTCCAAGGAGCCCGGCTCCTTCTACCTCGCCTCGCGGAGCTACAGGCAGGGCAAGCCGCAACTGAGGCAGCACACGCATATCTTAGCCCTCTTCCCCTATTTCGACGAAGGAAGGATTTTCAGGGTGGCGGTGTTCGAGTCGGCGGCCGAGACGGGCATCGACAAGTTCATGACGATGGCGGGCAGCGAGAACGAGGATTATTTCGCGTACCTCGTGAGCCTGCCGGCGGACAGCAGATACGATCCTGAGCTCGCCATGTGGCGGTCTCAGGAGGGCGGAACGGAGCGAGGGCAGTGACGCGCGCCGGGACGCGCTTCGGGATCGCGGCCGCCGCCTGCGCCGCGTTCCTCTGCATCTCCTGCGCGACCCGCGGCGGCTCGATGGTCGATCGCGTTCAGCGTCCGCCCCGCATATCGGTCTCCCTTATCGGCGGCCCCGGTCCCGAGGAAGGCCTCGGCTCGCTCCGCGCGCTCGACGTCCGGACGCGCCACGGCGGCTGGATCGAGCGCGAGGAGGGCGTCATCGCCCTCGATGACGGCGCCTTGGCGGCCTTCGCGCCGGACGGGAGCGTCCATATTCTCCGCGACGGGACGGCGACGCGCCTGGACGGCTTCCTCGGCGGCGGTCCTCTCAGGTCCGCGGGGAAGCCCGCCGGGAAGCCGAAAGCGGCCGAACCCCGCTTCTGGACGAGGGGCGCCGACGGCCGCGCGGTCATTTTCTCATCCGATATCGAGGAAATCGCCGCCCCTGAGCCCGCGCTCTCCTTCATCGACGGACGCCGCTGCATCGCGCTCGCGACGAACGACGCGATCCTCGCGTTCTCCGAGGAGGCCGGAAAGGGACGGCGCGGCTTGAGGCTCGATCGGTTCTCGCGTCCGGACGACGAGGACGGCGTCTCCGCCATCGTTCCCGTCGGCACGGGATTCCGCGGGCTCGTCGGCGCCTGCCTGGGGCCGGAAGGGCTCGTCGCCTGCGCGCTCGTCGTGACCGGGGAGGGCTACGAGCTCAGAGGATTCCGCGTATCGGACCTCTCGCTGGCCTTCACCCTTGCCGTCGAGGGCGAGGCCTCGCCGCGGCCGCGCGGCGTTTTCCTGGACGCATCCGCTCCCGCCTACGTGGTCTGGGACGACCGGGGCTTCGCGTCCTACGCCGCGGCCGGAACGAGCGCGGGCCCGTTCCAGCGTACGACGCGCCTCCCGTATTCGCGCGGCGCGGGTCGCGAATCGCTCGCCGCCGCGAATGGCGTTCTACCGGAAGACCGCGTGCGCGCGGAAAACCGCGTGCGCGCCCTCGATTTCAGGTTCATCGCCGTGGACGCGTACGAGGCTCCGGGATCCTATATCGCCCTCGTCGAGGCGGCGGGAGAGATCCTCGCGGCGAAGGTGTCGCGCTCCGCAGCGGGCTTCTCCGCCGAGCCGATCTCCGGCCCCCTTACCGGCCTCGCGCGGCCGGTCGAGGCCATCGCGGCCTTCCCCGACGGCCGCGTCCTCACGGCCTCCCGCGGAGCCCTCTTCGATGGAGCGCCCGGCGCTTCGCTTCCGAGCGTTCTTCCCTTCCTCAGGCTTTCCGTCCTCGAGCCGCTCTGGACGGACGCGCTCCTCGCGGCCTTCGATCCGGCGGGGATCGCGATCCTCGGGAAGGAAGCCGGAGCCGACGGCCCGCTCGAGCTCGGATTCACCGTCGACGCCCCTATCGCCTCCGACGCGGAATGGGCGTACTTGGCCGGCGTCGAGGATGACGGCGCGTCCGGGCTCTACCGCTACCCCGTCGCCTCGCTCCGGTCGGGAGGGAAAGCCGAGCGCGAGCGGCTCGCCATCGTTTCCGCGGACGGACGCTCCATCACGGCGGGCGCTCGGAACAAGGACGGGCATTGGCTCCTCACGGACGGGTTCGCTCTCTACCTCGCTGACGCCTCCCTCGATGATTTCCGGCCCGTCGAGCTGCGCGGCCTCGCGCGCGGGGGGAGGGTCGCCGGGATCGTCGCACGGGATGACGGAAGCTTCGCCATCGTGACCGAGAACGCCTTCGTCATCGTGCTGTATCCCGTTTCGCTCGCGGCCCTTCCGGCCGCGGAGCTTCCGATCCGCGACCGCCTCCTCTGCGCCTGCGCCGATCCCGCTACGCCCGGCGCCGCTTCCATCCTCGCGGGGACGGCCGGCGGGAGGATCCTGAGGCTCTCCTTCCTCGCCGAACCGGGGCGGGGGCGATCGAGGCGGCTCCCTAAGCCGAAGCCCTGACGCTGAGGCGCGATCCCCGAGCGACGCCCGAGGCGGGAAGGGACCGGAACGCCGGGACAGGGGCAAAAAAAAACCGGACCCCTCGGGGGTCCGGCTCAGACTACGATTCCAGGTACTCGGCGGCGCGAGCCTAGCAGACCTTAACGGCCTTGTTGGCCTTGAGGCAGCGGGTGCAGATCTTGATCTTCACGACGGACCCGCCTTGCATGGTCCTCATGGTCAGGAGGTTGGGAACCCAGGTCCTGCGGGTCCTGTTCTTCGCGTGGCTCACGTTGTTGCCGAACATGGTGTGCTTGCCGCAGATATCGCATTTCCGAGACATGATAATCCGCCTTCAGAAAGAGTCTTGTCCGGACACTGTAGCCCGAAGGCTTCCCGGGTGTCAATGGGCCGGGACCGGCTCAAGGCGCCCGCGCCTCGGTCTTCATGGCGGTATCCACCATGACCCCGAGGCAGCTGTCCAGGGCTTCGGTCAGGCTGGCCTGGCCAGGAATGACCGCATAGAGATTACCGATCATGATGGTGCTGAATCCTTCAGTCCGCGCGGCCTTGAGGGCCTGGCCGATGATCTCGCTCATATCCTCGTACAGTCTCGCTCGTTCGACGCGGTTATCCATAGCTCACCTCCGATGCGGCGCGGCGATTCGGACCGCGGACGGCCCTCCCGCGAGGAGGCGATACGTCCGTGCCTAGGGCGATGAACCGACACTTGGATTCATAGTTCCAGTCTAACGCTTGGAGGAGGGAAATCCAAATTTTCTTTTCGATGCGGAAACGGTTCAGCGCGCGCGCCGGAGGCGCCATGCGACGGCCTTGAGGTCTCCCCAGAGCCGCGGCACGGCGATCCCCGCGCCCATGAGCTCGTCCCCGCCGCGCACGCCGCGGTCGATCGCGCCCGTTCCATCGGCGGAACCGTCGCCGAATCCCTCGAGCACGGCGTAGTCCGCCGCGGGATCCAGGCCGTCGAGCCTGAGGACGGAGACGGGCGGGTTGGGCTCGTTCCGCGCGCGCACGTATACGACGAAGGCCTCGGCCTTCTCGCGGTCCGTCCACATCCAGGCGCACTCGTCCGACTCGTACGGTGAGACGAGCCTGAGGAAGTCCCCGAACTGCACGAGGCGCCTCACGCCCTTGAAGAAGGCGATCTGTGCCCTGATCTCCGCGCGCTCCTCGGCGGGAAGGCGCGCGAGGTCGAGCTCGTAGCCGAAGGCGCCGGCCATCGCGACCGCCGCGCGGGTCGCGAGCGGCGTCGCCCGGCCCGTGGTGTGGTTGGGGGAGGAGCAGACGTGCGCGCCCATCATCGAGGAGGGGAAGACGAGGCTCGTGGACCATTGGATCCTGAGGCGCTCGTAGGGATCCATGTCGTCGCTCGTCCAGGCCTGGGGCATGTAGTGCATGAGCCCCGCGTCGAAGCGCGCTCCGCCACCCGAGCAGGACTCGAAGAGGACGCCGGGGAAGCGCGAGGTGACGCGCTCCATGGCCTCGTAGACGCCGAGCATCCAGCGGTGGGCGAATTCGCGCTGGCGGTCGGGGGGGAGGGCGGCCGAGCCCATCTCCGTGAGCGGTCGGTTCATGTCCCACTTCACGTAGGCGACGGGAGCGGACGCGATGACGGCGGAGACGGCCTCGACGATGCGGTCGCGGACTTCCTTCCGCGAGAAGTCGAGCACGCACTGGTTTCGGACGAGGGTCCGCTCCCTGCCCGCGACGTGCACGCACCAGTCGGGATGCTCGCGGTAGAGGTCCGAGTCGGGGGATACCATCTCGGGCTCGAACCAGAGGCCGAAGGCGAGGCCGAGGGAGTTCACGCGCTCCGCGAGGCCCTTTATCCCGCGGGGGAGCTTTCGCGCGTCGACCGTCCAGTCGCCGAGGCCTCCCGTATCGGAGTCCCTCCTCGTGAACCAGCCGTCGTCCAGGACGAAGAGCTCGGCGCCGACCTCGCTCCCGGCGCGGGCGATTCCGGCGATCTTGTCCTCGTCGAAGTCGAAGTAGGTGGCTTCCCAGTTGTTGACGAGGATCGGCCGCTCGCGGTCGCGCCACTGGCCGCGCGCGAGGCGGCTCCGGTAGAGGTCGTGGAAGGTCCGCGACGCGGCGCGGAGGCCGGAGCCCGAGTACGTCATCACCGCCTCCGGCGCCTGGAAGGATTCCCCGGGAGCGAGGAGCCAGTTCCAGTCGAAGGGATTGATCCCCATGAGGACGCGCGTCGACCTGAACTGGTCGATGTCCGCCTGCGCGAGGAAGTTCCCCGAGTAGACGAGGGAGAATGCGTAGACCGCGCCCGCGGTCTCGGTCGCGCCGGGGGAGAGGAGGGCGAGGTACGGGCTCTGCTGGTGGCTCGACTCGCCCCGCGCGCTCTCGACGAGGAAGGAGCCGGACTCGAGCCGCGTCCTGTGGAGGGCCCGCTCGCGCGCCCAGCTTCCCGAGAGCGAGAGGACGTCCCAGGGGTTGCCCTTCAAGTCGACCGATGCGGAGAGGACCCGCTCGAGACGGACGGGAGCCTCGCCCGAGTTCTCGACGCGGACGGATCGCGCGATGGCGTCCGATCCCGCGAAGACGGTGTAGAGGAGAAAGGCGCGGACGCCCGTGGCCGGATCGCGCATTTCGATCTCGATGCTTTCGGCCTCGTTCTCCGACTCGACGTAAGTGGCGGGGAGGCCGGCGAGGCGGGGCTTGCCCCTGAAGACGCGGTGGCCCGCGTAGCGCAGGTCGACGAGGGAGGAGCCGTCCGCGTTGCGGACCTCGATGGCGGGCGGCCTGAAGTCAGAGAGGCCGTAGCTCGGGTACTCGGCGGGCATGACGTCGAGGAGGCCGACGAAGTCCGCGTCCTCGGGCCGCTCGGGATACCGCTTGTCCCAGTGGCCGAGGAGCCGCGAGAGGGAATCCATCCTCAGAGAAGGACCCCAGTGGAGGTGCGCGAGCAGTCCCGAGGGGAGGACTTTCATGGCGTAGCTCGAAGAGGCGCCGCGCAGGTGGAAGACGCGCTCTCCCTCGTTCACGGTGATCGGCACGGTTTCCCTCCCCGCCTATGCGTCCACGCCCAGGATCGTCTTGAGGAGGAAGCCCACTCCGAAGGAGAAGGCCGCGACCCCCAGGCTGATGAGGCTCATCTCCGCGAAGCGGCGCTTGAAGTCCAGGTCCTTGGCCACCGAGAGGTAGTAGTTGAAGCCGGCTATTATGAGTATGGCGATGGCGAGCGTGGAGCCGAGCGCGACGAAGCGGTTCGCGATGAGGAGGAAGGGGAGGATGAGGAGCGCCACCGTGATGATGTAGGCGACGCCCGTGTAGATCGCGCTTTTCTTCGCGCGGGGATCGTTCTCCGCCTTGGACGCGAGGTAGTCGGAGGCGGCCATGGAGAAGGCCGCCGAGATCCCGGTCACGAGGCCGGCCGCCGTGATGACCTTCGTGTCCCTCAGGGCGAGCGTGAATCCCGCGAGGGCGCCCGTGAGCTCCACGAGGGCGTCGTTGAGGCCGAGGACGATGGAGCCGACGTAGGCGAGGCGCTCCTCGTCGAGCATGTCGATGAGGGCGAACTCGTGCCGTTCCTCGTCCGCGGCGATGGCGGCGGCCTCGGGCACGGCGGCGGTCAGGTCGCCGTAGGCCTTCTGCGCGCGCTCCTCGCCCCGTTCCATGAGCTTGAGCGCGAAGGTGAGGCCGAGGAGGCGGGCGGCCGCGACGATCCGCGAGACGGCGGCGCCGTCGGGCTTGACGTCCTCGCCGGTCCTGCTCTTCCAGAACTCCGCGTGGGCGGATTCCTCCGCGCCGATCTCGGACAGGATCCCGGCGTTCACGGGATTCCTGCAGGCTGCGGCGAGCCGCGCGTAGACGGCCGCTTCCGTGACCTCCCGCCGCTGGGCGGCGATGGCCAGTTTCAGGATTTTCGCGTCCATAACGAGGGATCTTAGGGGAGTTATCCGATTTGCACAAGCTTTCTTTCGCGGTTATAATCGGCGGATCGGAGGATCACCATGGCACAGGGTTTCCCGTTCCGCAATCCGAGGCTTCCCGCGAGGGAGCGCGTTCGCGACCTCATGGGGCGGTTGACCGTGGAGGAGAAGGCCTCCCAGCTCCTCGACGCGGCCGCCGCCATTCCCCGCCTCGGCATCCCCGAGTGCCATTACTGGAACGAGGCCCTCCACGGCGTGGCGCGCGCCGGCAAGGCGACCATTTTCCCGCAGGCCATCGGGCTCGCGGCGACCTTCGACCCCGTCTTCATCGAGCGCGTCTTCACCGCGGTGTCGGACGAAGCCAGGGCCAAGCATCACGCCGCCGCGCGCGCGGGCAACCACAGCCGCTACCGCGGGCTCATCTACTGGACCCCCAACATCAACATCTTCCGCGACCCGCGCTGGGGCCGCGGCCAGGAAACCTACGGCGAGGACCCGTGGCTCTCGGGCCTCCTCGGATCCGCCGTCGTGCGCGGGCTCCAGGGGCCGGATCCCGCGCGGCCCAAGCTCGCCGCCTGCGCCAAGCACTACGCCGTGCACTCGGGCCCGGAGGCCCTCCGCCACGGCTTCAACGCGGTGGCGAGCCCGAAGGACCTCTGGGAGACCTACCTCCCCGCCTTCAAGACGCTCGTGGACGCGGGCGTCGAATCCGTGATGGGCGCCTACAACCGCACGAACGGCGAGGTCTGCTGCGCCTCGCCCGCGCTCATCGGGGACATCCTGAGGAAGCGATGGGGCTTCAAGGGGCACTTCGTCTCCGATTGCTGGGCCATCAGGGACTTCCACGACCACCACGGGGTTACGAAGCGCTTCGAGGAATCCGCGGCAATGGCCCTCAAGGCGGGCTGCGACGTCAACTGCGGCTGCACCTACCAATACCTCGTCCCCGCCCTGAAGGAAGGGCTCATAACCGAAGCGGACATCGACGCCTGCCTGGAGCGCGCCCTGGACGTGCGCTTCCGCCTCGGGCTCTTCGACCCCGACCGATCCTCGCCCTGGTCCAGGATCAGCGAGAAGGTCATAGACTGCGAGAAGCACCGCGCGCTCGCGCGGGAGGCCGCCGTCCGCTCCATCGTCCTCCTCAAGAACGAGGGCGTCCTTCCCGTCGCGCGCGAGCTCAAGAAGCTCTACGTCACCGGTCCCAACGCCGCGAGCGTGAGCTCCCTCATGGGGAACTATTACGGGCTCTCGCCGCGCATGGTCACGGTCCTCGAGGGCATCGCCGGGAAGGTAGGCGAGGACGTGACCATCGATTACCGCCCCGGCTGCCTCGTGAGCGTCAAGGCGGAGAACCCCGTGGAGTGGGCCGTCTTCGAATCGGCCGGCGCGGAACTGACCATCGCCGTGATGGGCTACGACCCCTCGCTCGAGGGCGAGGAGGGCGACGCCCTCATGAGCCCGGAGATCGGCGACAGGCCGGCCATCGAGCTCCCCCAGGTCCAGATCGAATTCCTCAAGAAAGTCCGCGAGCGGACCAAGCGGCTCGTCGTCGTCCTCATGGGCGGCGGCGCCGTCTCGATACCGCCCGAGCTCGCGGACGCCATCCTCATGTGCTGGTACCCGGGCGAGGAGGGCGGCAACGCGGTGGCCGACGTCATCTTCGGCGACGCGGTGCCCTCCGGCAAGCTCCCCGTGACCTTCTACCGTTCCACGGCCGACCTTCCGCCCTTCGAGGACTACTCGATGGAGAACCGGACGTACCGATTCTTCCGCGGCGAGCCGCTCTTCCCCTTCGGCTTCGGGCTCTCCTACGCGCGCTTCGAGTACTCGGGGCTCTCGCTCTCGGCCCCCTCGATGAAGGCGGGCGGCCGGATCGATGCCTCGTTCACCTTGAGGAACGCGGGAAGCGTGGCCGCCGCGGAGACGGCCCAGCTCTACGTAACGGACGTCGAGGCCTCGACGCGGACGCCGATCGCCTCGCTCCGCGGCGTGAAGCGCGTCGAGCTCAAGCCGGGCGAGTCGAGGAAGCTCTCCTTCACGATCGATTCCTCGATGCTCGCGCTCATCGACGACGCGGGGAACGAACGGCTCGAGCCGGGCGAGTTCAGCGTCTCCATCGGATCATCCTCTCCCGGGAAGCGGTCCGTGGAGCTCGGCGCCCCCGAGCCCCTCGCGGCGAGCTTCAGGCTCGAGAATTGAGCCGCGGAGCGGGGCGGGCGGAGCGGGGCGAGCGCGCGACGCCGGCTGAGCGCCGGAGCCTGGCGCTCAGCGCCCTCTTCCTCCTCCTCCTCCTCCTCCTCCTCGCCGCGGCGGTCTCCTCCTGCGCGAGCCTGACCGCCTTCTCGCTCGGCACGAGCGAATACGCGGCCGCGTACGGCGAGGCGGGCTCGAGGAGCGTTCCCCACGAGAAAGCGTACGCGCAGGAAGCGTCCGCTAAAAACGAGGGGGCCGCCCAAGAGGCGCGGTACGCCGAGTCAGGGCCCATCCGCGTCGTCTTCGTTTCGGACCTCCATATCAGGAAGGGCTCGGCGCCGGGTGGCGAGCCCGCCCGGATCTACCGGGCGCTCGCCGACCGCGTCCGCGCCGCGAAGCCGGATATCATCCTCATCGGAGGCGATACGCTCAATGACGAGCGCGGTCTCACCGCGGCGGACGCGGTCTTCTCCCTCCTCGAGACGGACGCGAGCGCGTACGCCGTCATGGGCAACCACGACTACTCGGCCGGCGTAGCGGCCATGAGGGCGCTGTACGCGAGGCACGGCGTGCGGCTCCTCATGAACGATGCCGTAACCTGGGAATCCGGCGGACGGAAGGCCGTCATCTACGGCGCGGACGACCTTCTCATCGGGTCCTTCGAGCCGCCGCGCGCACCTTCCCTGGGCGACGGCCCCGCCCTCATCCTCTGCCACGAGCCGGGCTTCATGAGCCGCTTGGACGCGGACGTCCTGTACCGGAAGGGGACGTACGCGTTCTCAGGCCATACGCACGGGGGCCAGGCGACGCTCTTCGGCGTCCCCCTCGCGGGCCTGCCCGCGGAATCGGGCCCGTACCTCCACGGCGAATACCGGAACGCCGATACGCGCCTCTACGTGACCCGCGGCGTCGGGACGACCGGACTCGACATCCGATTCCTCGCGTGGCCGGAGGTCGTCGTGCTCGTCGTCTCGCCCTGACCCTCCCGATCCGCCCTCCACATACCGGCTCCGGATCGGCTATACTCCCCGCGGAGGCGCCATGGGCCTTTTCTACGACGACGTTCCCGAGGCCCGCGAGTCGAGGGCCTGGGCCGACTACCTCGAAACCCTCTACGGTTCGCCGCTCCTCCTCGACGACGCTCTCATCGAGGAGGACATCGCCGCCCTCGAGGCCTTCGCCGTCAAGGAGCGGCCGCGGGCCATCCTCGACGCGGGCTGCGGGACCGGCGACCTCCTCCGGAGGCTCTGCGCCGCGACCGGGGCGGAGGGCGTCGGCGCGGACCCCTCGGGCTCCTGCCTCCTCGGGGGATCCGCCCTCGCGGCTCCCGGCCGGGGCCTCCTCGCGCGCGTCCAGGCGGTAGCCGAGGACGGGGCCGCCTCCGATCCCGTGGCCAGGGGCGGCCTCTACGGGCGGCTCATGGCGCGCGAACGGCTCGAGGCGGGAGAATGGAAGGAGGGCGCCCTCCGCTTCGTCATGACCCCTATGGAAGAATGCCGAGGCGCGGAAGGCCCCTTCGACCTCATCGTCGCCATAGACTCCTTCGAATTCTGCCGAGATCCGCTCGAGGCCGCGGACCGTCTCCTCTCCCTTCTTTCGCCCGGGGGCTCGATCATGATCGCCCATACCGAGCGTCTCGGGCCCGGCGAGACCCTGAGGAGCCCCCTCGATTTCTCGCTCACCAGGGTCGCCGACGGCTTCAGGAGGCGGGGCCTCAGGATCAGGGGACGCGACATCACCCGGAGCGAGAAGCTCCACTGGCGGCTCTCCGACCGCCTCCTCCCCGCGCTCGCCGAGGCCTGCGCCGCCGAGGGGAATCCGCGCGTCCACGAGCGGGCCAAGGCCCTCACGGAGGCGGGCCGCGACGCCGCCGAGCGCGACGCCTTCAGGCGCTACTGGTACCGGATCCAGCGCGGCGAGGACTGAGGAAATCCGCGCCGGCGCCGGCGCATCGTGAAAATCCCCATGATGAAACGTTACATCCTAGATCGCCTTGACGCGCTCGGCGGGCGGGGCCTATACTCTGCCGATCTGCGCCGGCCCGGAGGCCGGGATCCCGGAGGGAGACGAGAGATGGAATACGGACGATTCGACGACGCCAAGAGGGAATTCGTCATCACGAGGCCGGACACGCCCCTGCCCTGGCTCAACTACCTCGGCCAGGACGATTACTTCGGCCTCTGCACCAATACCGCGGGCGGCTACAGCTTCTGGAAGGACGCGAAGCTCAGGCGCCTCACGCGCTACCGCTACAACAACTCCCCCTACGACCTGGGCGGCCGCTACCTCTACGTGAACGACTCGGGCGACGTCTGGTGCCCGATGTGGAAGCCCGTCAAGGCCAAGCTCGACTCCTACGAATGCCGGCACGGCATGGGCTATACGCGGATCGCGGGTTCCCGAGGCGGGATCGAGGTGGAGACCCTCATGTTCGTCCCGCCGGGAGAGAACCTCGAGCTCTGGAAGACCACGGTGCGCAACCGCTCCGGTTCCCGCAAGAAGGTATCGATCTTCTCCTACCAGGAGTTCTGCCTCTTCGAGGCCGCGAACGACATGAACAACCTCCAGCGCACTTACTCGATCGGCGAGGTGGAGGTGGACGTCCCGGAAGGCGGCGCGGGTTCGGCGATCTACCACAAGACCGAGTACCGCGAGCGGCGCAATCACTACGCGATCTTCGGCTGCACGAGGAGGATCGACGGCTTCGACACCTCGCGCGACGCCTTCGTGGGCGTGCACGAGGGCCTCCACGAGGCGCGCGTCCCCTTCGCGGGCAAGTGCTCGAACTCGAAGGCCTTCGGATGGAATCCCGTGGGGGCGCACCAGATCGACCTCGACCTCGCGCCCGGGGCCGAGGAGACCTTCGCCTTCGTGCTCGCCTACGTCGATCACGACATCGCGGGCTTCAAGGGGAAGAAGTTCGATTCCCCCTTCGTCATGAACAAGGCCCTCGGCAGAGCCGTCATGGAGAAATACTGCGCTCCCGGCGCCGTCGACGCCGCCTTCGCGAGGCTCGGGCAGTACTGGAGCGAGCTCCTCTCCACATTCCAGGTCGAGTGCCCGAACGAGCACGCGACGCGCATGCTCAACACCTGGAACCAGTACCAGTGCATGGCCACCTTCAACCTCTCGCGCTCCGCCTCCATGTACGAGACGGGCATCGGGCGGGGGATGGGCTACCGCGACTCGAACCAGGACATACTCGGCTTCGTGCACATGATCCCCTCGCGCGCGCGGGAGCGCATCCTGGACATCGCCGCCACCCAGCTCTCGGACGGGACCTGTTTCCACCAGTACCAGCCGCTCACTAAGAAGGGCAACTCCGAGATCGGCGGCGACTTCTACGACGACCACCTCTGGCTCGTCCTCTCCGTCTGCGCCTACATCAAGGAATCCGGCGACTACTCCATCCTGGACGCGCCCTGCGGCTACGCGGACAAGTCCTACGAGGGCGGCGCGCGGAAGGAAAGCCTCCTCCACCACCTCGAGACGTCAATCGCCTACACCATGAAGAAGCGCGGTCCCCACAAGCTGCCCCTCATCGGCCGCGCGGACTGGAACGACTGCCTCAACCTCAACTGCTTCTCCACCGAGCCCAACGAGAGCTTCCAGTGCGCGGGCGACGTGAAGGACTCCAAGGCCGAGTCCGTGATGATCGCGGGACTCTTCCTCTACGCGAGCAGGGAGATGGCCGCGCTCTACCGTTCGATGAAGAAGGAATCGGAGGCGTCCCGCATGGACGAGCACTTCGCGGAGATGCTCGAGGCCGTGGAGAAGGAGGCCTGGGACGGGGCCTGGTACCGCCGCGCGTACGACGCGGCCGGAAAGCCCGTGGGCTCCAAGGAGAACGCGGAGGGCCAGATCTTCATAGAGAGCCAGGGCTGGTGCGTGCTGGGCGGCGCGGGCAAGGACAACGGCCGCGCGCGGAAGGCGCTCGAGAGCGTCCACGAGCGGCTCTTCACGAAGAACGGCGTCATGCTCCAGCAGCCCGCGTACTCCGAGTACCACGTGGAACTCGGCGAGGTCTCCTCGTATCCCCCCGGCGTCAAGGAGAACGCGGGCATCTTCAGCCACAACAACACCTGGATCAACCTGGGCTGGTGCCTCTTGGGAGAGGGCGACCGCGCGCTCGAGTACTACCTCTCCATCTGCCCCTCGGCCAAGCTCTCGCAGATCGATACCTACCGAGCGGAACCCTACGTCTACGCGCAGATGATCGCGGGCAGGGACGCGGTCTGCTTCGGCGAGGCCAAGAATTCCTGGCTCACGGGAACGGCCGCATGGACCTTCCTCTCCATCAGCCAGGGGCTCCTCGGCATCAAGCCCGCCTACGCGGGGCTCGAGGTGGATCCCTGCATCCCCAAGGCCTGGAAGGGATTCACGGCCACGAGGAAGTTCCGCGGCGATACCTTCCGCATCGAGGTGAAGAATCCGAACGGCGCATCGAAGGGCGTGAAGGCGCTGACGGTGGACGGGAAGGCCGTTCAGGGGAACGTCATTCCCATCATCGGGGACGGGAAGGAGCACCGCGTCGAGGTGACGCTCGGGTAGGCTCGAGCGGCACGGAACGGAACGAATCGTTTCGCCCGGGCCGCGCCTGATCAGCCCGATCAGCCCGATCGAAGGGAGGGATGGCCATGGATTCGACCGAACTCTTGAAGGCGTACGCCTCGGGACCCGATAGGCTCGAACGGGCGCTCGAGGGACTGAGCCCCGACGTCCTCGGAAGGCGGCCCCCGTACGAGGGAGCCTGGACCATCAAGGAGCACGTCATCCACCTCGCCGACAGCGAGGTCAACAACTTCATCAGGCTTAAGTCCATCGTCGCTCAGCCGCGCTCCGACTGCTACGTCATGCAGGAGGAGGACTGGACGCGCAACATCGCCCGCAAGGACGAGGACATGGGGAAGTACCTGCGGCTGTTCCGGATCGTGCGGGAAATAGCGGCGGATTTCGCGGCGGGAGAGATCGATTCGAACCAGGATTGGTTCGTGAGGACCTACAAGGGCGAGACGCGCAGGATCGGCATGCGCGAGGACTTGGAGCTTTATACGCGCCATCTCGATTTCCACCTCGAGTACATCGAGCGGATCAAGGCCGGGAGGGCGTGAGCGGGAACGTTTGATGTTCTAGCGCGGACGCGGCGTGAGGCCGCGCGGACGCGGCGTGAGGCCGCGCGGACGCGGCGTCGCGCGATCATTTCTTGATTCGATACTGCTCCCAGGCGCCCGGATCCTCCTGTCCCAGCCTCCAGAAAGCGATCCTGTCGACGTTCTTCGCCGCATAGAGCTTGAGACGCTCGCCGATGGACGCCGCGTCGTCGAAGTAGACTTCCACCTGCACCGTCTCCTCGTAGGAGAAATAGGAGACCCCTTCGCGCCGTTCCGTGGGCGTTATGCCCTTCTCCTTGAGGAGCTTGTCCACGCTCGAATTCTTATAAGCCTTGGCGGGATTGACGCTCGCCCAGGCGCGGCCGTAGAAGGGCGCGCCCATGACGAGCTTACCGGGACCGATGACCGAGCGGGCGTATTCCGCCACGCGTCCGCACCATTCAAGGGATGCGACGGGGCCGGGAGCGCTCCCGCTCCAATGCTCGTCGTAGGCCATGATGATGATCCGGTCGGCGATGGCCGCGATGGCCGCGTAGTCGTAGGCCTCGGCCACCTTGCGCGTTCGAGCCGGGACGGCGACGCTGAGCGTCCGCCTTCCGATTCGAATCTTGAGCGACTTGAGGAAGGAAAGGAAGTGCTCCTTGTCGGCGGGGAGGACGGCCTCGAAGTCGATCTGCACGCCGCTGTAGCGCTTGGCCTCGGCCTCGAGGGCGTTGAGGAGCTTTTTCCGCTCGTGCGATCCCGGACGGAGGACGAAGTGCGTGAGCGCCCTATTGCCCGTTTCCGCGACCACGAGGTGGATCCTTCCCGCGAAGGGCTTGAGGCGCGCGGGATCGGGGAGGCCCGTGAGCTCGCCCGTGCTCGAAAGCCCCGCGCCGAAGTAGCCTACGTCCGTGACGGGGAGGCCCGGCTTGAGGAAGGACTCCTCGCCGACCATGAGATAGGCCCAGGATTCCTTGAACGACGGGGGAGGAGGGCTCTCCGCCGGAGAGGGAGCGGGAAAAGGAGAGGGCGACGGGGACGGCGTCGCGTCCGGGGAATCGCCGGCCCCCGGCGCAGCGACGTCGGAGGCGGGTGGCGCCGGGGGGGAGGGCGAGACGGCGGACGCTTCCTCGCCGCGCTCGGGAAGTTTCCCGCCCGTCGTGGCGCAAGCCGCGGCCGCGAGGAGGACGAAGGCGCAGGCGGACAGGAACGCGAGGACCGTTCCCGTCCGCGGGGCGCGGACCGCCTCGCGGTCCCCGCTTCGGAGGGGCGTCACTCGGCGAGGAGGGTCCCGAAGGAGCGTGCGGGGAGCTCCACGGAATAGGCCTTCCCGTTCAGGTCGACGGTCATCTTCCTGGCGGTCGCCCTGGCGTTCATGAGCACCACCGCCTTGCCGCCCGAGGGCAGGGCGAAGGCGAGGGCGTCCCTCGTTCCTTCGGCCTTGAGCCTGCGGGAACCGGGGGGGAGGAAGCGGCTGAACGACGAGAACGCGTAATACATGGGCGTGTAGAGGACCCTGCGCGCGGCCGTGTCCACGACGATCGCCGAGTTCTGCGGCCAGGGCCGGAACGCGTCTATGCTCTTCCCGTTCTGGTCCAGCACGATGTTCCACAGCGTGTAGAGGCTCGCGTCCGCCGCGAGGTAGTCGCGCATGAGGCCCCAGGTGTAGGCGGCGTACGCGAAATCGTTCTGCGGCTTGTCGGGGTTGAAGCCGGGTTCCCAATGGTGGTTCCCGCAATCCGTCTCCGTGTGCCAGACGGGGAGCTCGGGCATGGACTCCTTGACCTCGCTCACCATGTCGATCCCGCTCCACTGGAGGCCGAGGACCTTCACGTACTTCCTCGCCGCGGGGTCGGACAGCGCGGCCATCGCGTGGGCGCGGTTGTTCGCCTGGTTGAAGGTGCCGAGCATGACGCCCGCGCCCGAACCGCTCCGCTCGAGGGCGGGGCCGAGGTGATCGCGTATGAAGACCCGGTACTGCTCGGGATCCCACTTGCAGGAGGGGTAGGCGGTGAGGATGTACGGCTCGTTCTGGACGGCGACGGCCTCGATCCTGATCTTCTCCGCGCCGTAGGCCTCGGCGAACTTGACGAGGTAGAGGGCGTACGCCGCGTAGGCCTTGGGGTCGTCGAGCATCTGGCCGGAGTCGTAGCTATTGTTGGTCTTGAGCCAGGGAGGGGGCGACCAGGCGGAGCCCCAGAACCGCATGGAGGGGTTCAGGGCCTGGGCCGCCCTGATGTACGGGATGAGGGCTTCGCGGTCGCGGGCGATGCTGAACGAGGCCATGGACCAGTCGTTCTCGACGGGCGCGAGGCTGTAGCGCGAGAGCGCGTAGTCGCTCGAACCGATGGGGATGCGGTTGAAGCCGAGCGAGAGGCCCTTGCCGGGAACGAAGATGTTCTCGAGGACGGCGGACCTGTCCTCGGGGCTGAGCGCCTTGAGGGCGTCCCATCCCTTCTCGTTGAAGGCGCCGCCGAAGCCCTCGAGCGCGGGGCCGACGGCCTCGTCATGGACGACGAGGTCCGCCTTCCCGCGCTTCCCCGGCTTCACGGATAGATTCTTGAATTCCGAACCGTTCGAGCTGACGCTGAACCGCGGGGCCTTCCCGTCGGCGCAGGCGGAGAGCGATAGGAGGAGGGCCGCGGTCGCGGCGATGATCCTCGTCGCGCGCGGGAAGCGCGCGGTGCGTATCGTCGTGTCGAGATGCATGATGTACCTCCGGATCGGGCGGCGCGCCGTCCGATTCGTCGATTATACATGAAAGGCCCGCGAGGAGGAAGCTCGAACGGACGACCGAGGATTCGCTCGCGGAATTCCGAAGGCGCGCGCGAAACGAGGGAGGCGGGAAGGAGGCGAGTACGGGATCAGCCCGGGACCGGGCCCGCCTGCGCGGCTTTCTTGCGGCGCTTCGCCTCGTAGGCCTTCGCGTCGGCGGCCGAGATGACGTCGAGGAGGACGGCGCCCTCGGCCTCGAAAGCTTCGTAGCCGACGGAGAGCGAGAGCGGCACCGAACCGCGCGAGCGCGCGTTGCGCGCCTTGAGCGCGGAATCGAGCCGCTTCAGCGCGTCGTCCGCCCTGCCTGTCTTGCCGTCCGTGGCGAGGACGCAGAACTCGTCCCCGCCCATCCGCGCGACGATGTCCGACTTCCGGAAGGTGCGCTTGAGGATGAGGGAGGTCTCCTTGAGCGCCTCGTCGCCGCGCGCGTGGCCTTCGGCGTCGTTGATGTCCTTGAGGCCGTCCATGTCCGCGTAGTAGAGGACGCAGGCGACGCGTTGGCGCGCGGCCTGGGCCACCGCCTGGGCCGCCATGACCATGAAACCCCTCCTGTTGAGGAGGCCGGTGAGCTCGTCGTGGTGGGACAGGTCCGAGAGGCGGGCGTTGAGGCTGAAGAGGGCTCTCGTGAGGAGGACCCCGTAGTAAACCATGCCGAGCTGGAGCGAGAGGTTCTCGTAGAGCATGCCGACGTCGCGCCCGACGCCGAAGGCGACGGTGCCGAACTGGCGCTCGATGTAGAAGAGCGGCTTCAGGACCACCGCGCCCGCGTCTGCTTCGAGGAAGGGGGGGAGGGCGAGGGAACTCGGGTAGGGCGCCTCGCGGCCGCGGCGGGGCAGGTCCCGCCCCTGGGCGTCGATGGCGAGGAGGACGCGCGCTTCCGGCGGGGGCGTCCGTTCGCTCCCTTTGGGGTGCTCCACCGCCTCGGGATAAAGGGAGATGACGATGAAGGAGGGACCGAGGTTGCGCATCTCGCCGCGGAGGAGGGAGACGAATTCCTCCTCGTTCCTCGCCTGCGCGATGAGATTCAGCGAGTCCTGCTCGTCGGAGAGGGCGGAGAGGCTCTCCCTGAGCCGCGCGGACCGCCTGCGCCCGCTCGTCTCCGCGGCGAGAAGCCGCGCCCGCGCGATGAGGGCGTCCTTCGCGGCCTCTCCCGCTGAAGATCTGAGGGGGGAGAATTCGAGGAGGTCGAGGGATGGCCGCCACGCCGCGTCGATGCCCGCCTCGTCGCGCTCCTCCTCGATGGCCCCGCCGAGCGTAGCGAGGAAGGACTCGCCGTCGCCCGAGGCGAGCGAGGAGACGAGGGCGCGAACGGCCGCGATGAATCGATCCTCGCCCAGGGATGAACGGTGCCGAAGGGCCGAGAGGGCGGCTACCGCTCGATCGGCCGCGCTCGATCCGTCCTCGGCGGCGGCGCCGTCCGCTTCCCCGTGCGCCGCCCCGATTCCCGGGCGGCAGCCGCAGCTGTAGCGGATCACCGCTTCGGTGCCGAAGACCGTGCAGGGAGGCGGGGTCCGGCCGGAGACGATGGCCGCGGCCGCCTGCGCCGCGCTCCGCGCCATCGCCTGCACGGGCTGGCGGACGGTGCTGAGCGGGACGTCGGAGAAGGCGATGGTGTCCGCGTCGTCGAAGCCCGTCACCGCGATGTCGTCGGGCACCGAGAGCCCCGCGGAGCGGACGGCCTCGATCGCCGCCTGCGCCATCTCGTCGTTCGCGCAGATGACCGCCCTGATCGCGCCGCGGCGCCGCTCGAGCAGGTCTTCCATGCATTTTCGCCCGGACCAGCGGGTATAGTCGCCCTCGACCACGAGGGAATCGTCGAGCCGGACGCCGTTCGCCGCGAGGGCGGACCTGATGGCCAGGGTGCGCTCGACGGCTTCTATATTCGGCGCCGGGCCGGCGATGACGGCGAAGTCCCGGTAGCCGTGGACGCGGACGAGGTGGTCGACGAGGCTCTGGAGGCCGGGACGGCAATCGATGGCGATGGAGCAGTCACCTTCCACCCTCGCGTTGAGGTGCACGGCGGGGATGCCGCGGAATCGCGACCTGAAGCGCTCGAAGGCGGCGGGGTCGAGGTAGTTGCGGACGCTGGAGGTGCAGATGATGAGGGCGTCCACGTTCTCATGTCTGGCGAAATCGATGACGACGTTGTGCTGGTATTGATTGCCGTAGGGAGCGTCGATTCCGCGCGCGGGGAGGAGGAGCGTCCGGATGCCGAGGCTTCCCGATTCGGAGACGATTGAGCGCCAGATGGCGTCGGAATACCCGGAACCGAGCTCCGTGAGGATAACGCCGATCGTCGGATTGCGTTTTTTAATCATCGATATCGCCCCTCAGGCCCTCGGGCCGCGCGGAACGCGTCCATGCCGTAGTATAGAGCCGCTCCGCGCCCCGCGTCAAACCCCGTAGCGGCGGCTTCAGGTCCCGGTTTTCCTGTAGACCCTGACGTAGTCCACGAGCATCGTCTGGGGAAAGGCGGACGAGGCGCGGGGGAAGTCCGCGAGATTGCCGCCCACCGCGAGGTTCAGGATGAAGTAGAAGGGATGGTCGAAGGCCCAGACGGCCGTCTGGGGCAGGTCGGCCTTGTTCGCCTTATGGAAGAGCTCCCCGTCCAGGTACCAGCGGATCTCGTCCTCCTCCCATTCGATGCCGACGACGCGCCAGGTCTTGGAGAGGCTGTAGGGGAGGGTCTTCTTCCCGACGATGGCCCGCCCTCCGGAAAAGCCCGTCCCGTGGATGGCGCCGCCCAGGGTCCTCGGCTCGTTGCCCGCCGCTTCCGCGATGTCGATCTCGCCGCAGTTCGGCCATGGCTTCCCGTTCAGGTCGCCGAGCATCCAGAAGCAGGGCCAGACGTGGGGCGCCTGGGGGATCTTGATCCGCGCCTCGACCTTGCCGTAGGTGAAGGAGAACTTCCCCTTGGTGTGGAGGCGGGCCGATGTGTAGCCGTTCCGCGCGGCGGAATCGCGGAGGGCCTCGATGACGAGGGCGCCGCCCTCAGTCCTGGCGTTCTTCTCCGACAGCGTGTAGGCCTGGAGTTCCACGTTGCCCCAGCCATGGGCGCCCTCCGCGCGGGTCCATTTGGACTCGTCGAGGGAGGGACCGTCGAATTCATCGGACCAGGCGAGCTTCCAGGCGGCGGGATCGGCGTAGCTCTCCGCCGCCTCCGGACCGGCCTCGCCGTAGGGGTCGGCCGAGGGCGCGGGCGCTTGCGCGCGCTTAAGCCCGCAGGAGGCGAGCGCGGCGGCGAGGAGGAGGGCGAGGGCTGTCGCCCCCGCTTCCGGGCGCGGCCGCGTCAAATGAGCTTGTCCACCACGGTGAGCTTTTGCTGGGCCGCGATCTTGAGCCCGTGGGCGAGATCCTGGACCTTGAAGACCACCACGGCGTTCCGGTTGGACTGTCCCAGGGAGGCGTAAAGGTATTCGATGTTGACGCCGTTCTCGGAGAAGACCCTGAGGACCTTGGCGAGGGAGCCGGGCACGTCCTCGAGCTCCACGCCGATCACCTCGGTGGCGCGGGCCGTGTACTTCTTCTCGTGGAGCACGAGGAGGGCCTTCTCGGGATCGTCGGCGATGATCCTCAGGATGCCGAAGTCGGCGGTATCGGCGATGGTGAGCGCCCTGAGGTTCACCTTGGCCTCGGCGAGGACCGCGGTTATCTCGGCGAGGCGCCCCGAGCTGTTCTCCACGAACACGGAAATCTGCTTGATACCCATCATTTGCTCCCTTCGTAGAGGTTGCGCTTGTCGATGACGCGTTGGGCCTTTCCGGCCTCGACGCGCGGGATGGACTTGGGCTCGACGAGCTTCAGGTTCACCGTGATGCCCAGCTCCTGCTTCATGCCGTGCTCGATCGAGGAGCGGAGGCGCTCGAGGTCCCCGGTCTCGTCGGAGAAGAGGCCCTCGGACATCTCGACCCTCACCTCGAGCTCGTCCAGGTGGTCCGCGCCGCGGTCCACGATGATCTGGTAATGCGGCTCCACGCCCTCGGCCCTGAGGAGGACCTGCTCGATCTGCGTCGGGAACACGTTCACGCCGCGCACGATGAGGAGGTCGTCGGTCCTGCCCATGATGCGGTGCATCCTCACCGTCGTCCTTCCGCACTTGCACGCGCCGCGCATGAGGTAGGTGATGTCCCGCGTCCGGTAGCGGATGAGGGGCGTTCCCTCCTTGTCCAGGGTCGTGAAGACGAGCTCGCCCTTCTCGCCGTCCGGGAGGACCTTCCCGGTCGCGGGGTCGATGATCTCGGGGTAGAAGAAGTCCTCCATGACGTGGAGGCCGTCGTGCTCCTCGCACTCGTTCGACACGCCGGGGCCGACGATCTCCGTGAGCCCGTAGATGTCGAAGGCCTCGAGGCCGAGCTTCTTCTCGATGTCCTTCCGCATCTCGTCGGTCCAGGGCTCGGCGCCGAAGATGCCCGCCTTGAGGCCGATCTTGGACGGGTCGATCCCCTCCTCCTTGGCCACGTCCGCGAGGTAGAGGGCGAAGCTGGGCGTGCAGGTGAGGATCTTGGTCCCGAAGTCGCGCATGAGCATGATCTGGCGCTTGGTGTTGCCCGAGGACGCGGGGATGATGTGCGCGCCGATCTTGCGCGCGCCGTAGTGCACTCCGAAGCCGCCCGTGAAGAGCCCGTAGCCGTAGGCGTTCTGGACCACGTCGTCCTTGCGGGCGCCCGCCATGGAGAGGCAGCGCGCCATGGACTCGCCCCACATGTCGATGTCGTGGATGGTGTAGGCGCCCACGACGGGCTTCCCCGTGGTGCCCGATGAGGAGTGGAGCTCCTCGATCTCGCTCTTGTCCACGGCCAGGAGGCCGTAGGGATAGGTTTCCCTGAGCTCGTCCTTGCCCGTGAAGGGGAGCTTCGAGATGTCGTCGATGGATTGGATGTGCTCGGGCAGGAGGCCCGCCTTCTGCATCTTGTTCCTGTAGAAGGGGACTTTGGCGTAGACGCGGTGAAGGAGTCGCTTGAGGCGCTCGCCCTGAAGGCTTTTCATGCGTTCAGGAGACGCGCACTCGACTTCCGTATTCCAGATCATGGAGAACCCCCGGTCCGCGCCCGCGGAGGGGCGGGTTTCGCGGCGTTTTCCTTGTTATAGGGGGGTGCTCCTCCCTTGTCAAGGGAAAACGCGGGTCGGGGCGCTTCGCGGGCGCCCGTAACGTAAAAGGAAAGGGCCGCCCCGGAGGGCGGCCCTTGAACGCTGAACGCGGATAATGCCTTAGTCGACCTGGATCTCGGGGAGGGTGTTCTTCACCGCTGCCTTGAAGTCCTTGATCGCCTGGTCCTTGGTCTTCTCGCCGTTCACGAAGGCGCTCTGCTGCTCCTGCCAGAGGGACTCGAGGGTCTGGTCGTAGCCGGAGAGGTTCTTGGCGTTGACGCCCTTGGCCATGTCCACGAAGGCGGCGTAGTGGTTCTGCCCGCCGAGGAAGGCTTCGGAATAGGTGTTCTTTATCTTCTCCTGGACCTTGAGGTTGGAGACGACGTCGCCTTTGTCCTTGGCCCACTTCTCGAGGAACTCGGGATCGGTGCCGAAGTAGCGGACGAGCTCCTGGGCTTCCTTGCGGACCTTGGTGCCCTTGCGGACCGCGACCCAGGTGCCGCCCCAGAACCAGCTGTAGGGGCCCTTCACCATCGCCCAGTCGCCGGAGGTATCCAGGCTTCCGTCGGGGGATTTCGCGTTCGGCTTGAGGACGTAATGGAGGCCCCAGGTGGGGAGGAAGTAGCCGAAGACCTCGATGGGATTGCCCTTCTCGTCCTTGAGTCCGCCCTTCATTCCCGCGAACCAACCCTCGCCCCACTGGCCCTGGCGGCCCTCGTAGCCGTTGTCGTGGAATGTCTTGCACTGGTCGAGGAGGGAGAGCATGACGGGGTCGATGACGAGCTTGCCGTTGACGACCCAGGGATCCTTCCTGTTGGCGTTGTAGACCTTGAAGATGTCGCCGAGGGAGGAGATAGCCACGCACTTGCCGCCGGACTTGTCCTTGATGGTCTTGGCGGCCGCGAGGAACTTGGCGTTGTCGCTCATCATGGCTTGGACCTTGGCGGGATCGTCGGTGCCGAGGTACTTCTTGGCGAGGGAGCGGCGGTAGAAGTAGGCGCCGGGGGTGACCTGCCAGGAGAGGCCCACGACCTTGCCCTTCTTGTCCGTGGTGACGTCGAGGGGGTACTGGGCGCTGTCCGCGTAGTACTTCTTGAGCGCGGAGAGATCGTCCATGTAGCCGGTCTCCACGTATTTCTTCACGTAGCCGGACTCGAGGGTGAAGACGTCGGGAGCGTCCTTGCCGCTCTGGAGGACGGGGTCGATCTTGGACTGGTAGACGTCGTTCGGGACGAGGACGCACTCGATCTGGATCGTGGCGGGATCGTA
>CAYNQK010000010.1:28743-52745 GCA_964399285.1 uncultured Spirochaetales bacterium
ACGGCAGCGCACTTGCCGCGGGTCTGGTCGGTGATGCTCTTGGACTCCGAGAGGTAGTTCGCGTCGACGCGCATCTTGTCCTGGATCTTGGCGGGATCGTACGACGGGCTCTTCTTATAGTACTCGATCATTTCGCCCAGCTCGTTGGTGAAGGACCACACCACCACCTTCTTGGGCGCGGCGACCAGGCTCGACGCGATCGCGAGCACGCAGAGCGCGACGAGGAACTTTCTCGACTTCATGTTTGCCTCCTACATGAGTTTGTCATGGATGAATCGCGGATCGACGGACGCATCCCTTGACGTTTGACGTATCATACTCCGAGTCCGGCGAACCGTAAAGTTTTTTCTTGCGTTGGGCGGTCCGGCGGCTTGCCGGGCATGGCATTTCGCCGGATTCGGCATCTTTCCGGAAAGTTACGATCGAAGGCCTGGACATGCGGGTAAAGGAAAAAAGAAAGGCCGCCCCGGAGGGCGGCCTTTCAAGCGATGCGTTAAGGAAACGCTCAGTCGATAGCGACGTCGGGGAGGGAGTTCTTCACGGCGGCCTTGAAGTCGGCGATCGCCTGATCCTTGTCCTTCTCGCCGTTCACGAACGCGTTCTGCTGCTCGGACCAGAGGGACTCGACGGTCTGGTCGTAGCCGGAGAGGTTCTTGGCGTTGACGCCCTTGGCCATGTCCACGAAGGCGGCGTAGTGGTTCTGCCCGCCGAGGAAGGCTTCGGAATAGGTGTTCTTTATCTTCTCCTGGACCTTGAGGTTGGAGACGACGTCGCCTTTGTCCTTGGCCCACTTCTCGAGGAACTCGGGATCGGTGCCGAAGTAGCGGACGAGCTCCTGGGCTTCCTTGCGGACCTTGGTGCCCTTGCGGACCGCGACCCAAGTGCCGCCCCAGAACCAGGACGCCGGGCCCTGGATCATCGCCCAGTCGCCGGTGGTGTCGAGCTTGCCGTCCGGGGACTTGGCGTTCGGCTTGAGGACGTAGGGGAGGCCCCAGGTCGGGAGGAAGTAACCGAAGACCTCGATTTCCTTGCCCTTCTCGTCCTTGAGTCCGCCGCGCATACCGGCGAACCAACCCTCGCCCCACTGGCCCTGGCGGCCCTCGTAGCCCTTGTCGTGGAGGAGCTTGGCCTGATCGAGGAGTTCGAGCATGGCGGGATCGATGACGAGCTTGCCGTTGACGACCCAGGCGTCCTTCCTGGCGGCCAGGTACACCTTCATGAGGTCGCCGAGGGAGGAAACGATCACGCACTTGCCGCCGGACTTGTTCTTGAGCTCCTCGGCGGTGGCGAGGAAGGCGGCGTTGTCGGCGAACTTGGCCTGGACCTCGGCCGGATCATCGGTGCCGAGGTACTTCTTCGCGATGGAGCGGCGATAGAAGTAGGCGCCGGGGGTGACCTGCCCGGAGAGGCCCACGACCTTGCCCTTCTTGTCCGTGGTGACGTCGAGGGGGGACTGGGCGCAATCCGCGTAGGACTTCTTGAGCGCGGAGAGATCGTCCATGTAGCCGGTCTCCACGTACTTCTTCACGTACGCGGACTCGAGGGTGAAGACGTCAGGGGCGTCGACGCCGCTCTGGAGGACGGGGTCGATCTTGGACTGGTAGACGTCGTTCGGTACGAGGACGAACTCGACTTCGACCTTCTTGGGGTCGTATCCCGGGCTCTTCTTATAGTACTCGAGCATCTGACCGATCTCGTTGGTGAAGGACCAGACGACGACCTTCTTGGGACCGGCGGGCGCGCAACTCGTCACCGCGAGGGAGACGATGAGCGCGATCAGCAGGGCCGTAAGGACGCTGTTACGCACTTTCATTCAGACCTCCTAGAACATTCAGTGCGGAGCCTCGCCGCTCAAAGACAGTTTCCGGCTCCTGCACCGCGCCATTCTAGCCAGATTTCTCATACAGTGCAAGAGAAAAAATGATAGAAAGTGAACACTTGTCAGAGTACGTTTTCTAGGCTATTTCCATGATAAAACGATTCACCAACGCGAGAAAGGGAGTGTATGATGGGCTTCCCCGACCTTCGGCGGGGTAGAGCGATTTTTCTTGCATGATAGGATACCAGGAAGTGCGCAAAAAGTGCGCACCCGCGGTTTCGATTTTCATGGTATGAGGGTAGGGAGGCAGCTTTATGAAGATCCGGCAAAAATCGACATCGTCCGTGCTCGCGGTTCTCGCCGCGGCATTCATTCTCGGATGCACGGGGGGCACTCCCGGGGCCATACCGTCCAATCCCGCCTTCCGCGATCCCTCGCAGTCGACCGAAACGCGCGTCAAGGACCTCCTCAAGCGCATGACGCTCGAGGAGAAGGTCGGGCAGGTCACCCAGGTCGCTCGCGATTACCTTTACAATCCCGATGATATCGCGTCCTGCGCCCTCGGCTCCGTCCTCTCGGGCGGCGGCTCCTCTCCCCGGAAGAACGATCCTCAGGGCTGGCTCGACATGGTCAACGGCTTCCAGCGGATCGCCCTATCCACCCGCCTCGGCATCCCGATGGTCTACGGCGCCGACGGCGTCCACGGCCACAACAACCTCGCGGGAGCCACCATTTTCCCGCAGCACGTCGGCCTCGGCGCCTCAGGGGACGAGGACCTCGTCGAGCGGATCGGGCGGGCGACGGCCATAGAGATGGCGGCGACCGGGGTCCGGTGGAATTTCAGCCCCTGCGTCGCGGTCTCCCGGGACGAGCGCTGGGGCCGCGCCTATGAATCCTTTTCCGAGGATCCCGCCCTCGCCGCCCGCCTCGGCGCCGCCGAGATCAGGGGCCTCCAGGGAAAGGACGCCGCCGATCCCCTCTCCGTCGTCGCCACCGCCAAGCACTACCTCGGCGACGGCGGCACCTCAGGCGGCGTGGACCGCGGCGACGTCGCCCTCGGGGACGCGGAATTCAGGAGCCTCCACCTCCTCCCCTACAAGAGCGCGGTGGAAGCGGGGACCCTGAGCGTGATGGCGTCCTTCAACAGCTACCAGGGGCTGAAGATGCACGGGAACGGGCCCTGGCTCACGGGCGTCCTCCGCGGCGAGCTCGGCTTCACGGGCCTCCTCGTATCCGATTGGGCGGGCCACAAGGAGCTTCCCGGAACGCTCCGCGACCAGGTCCGCGGCTCCATCAACGCGGGCGTGGACATGGTGATGGTCCCGGACGACTTCCGCGCCTTCCAGTCGGCCCTCATCGACCTCGTGAAGAAGGGCGAGGTGAAGGAGAAGCGCCTGGACGAGGCCGTCTCCCGCGTCCTCGCGATGAAGTTCAGGATGGGCCTCTTCGAGCGCCCGCTCGCTGGGAACGAGAACATCGGCCTCATCGGCTCGCCGGAGCACCGCGCCCTGGCGCGCGAGGCGGCCGCCAAGTCCGCGGTCCTCCTCAAGAACGAGGGCCTCCTCCCCCTCGCCAAGAAGGGGCGGATCGCCGTGGTGGGTGCCAAGTCGGACGTCACGGGCTATCAGTGCGGCGGCTGGACCATGACTTGGCAGGGCGTCGAAGTAGACGTGCCCGGCGCGGTGAGCCTCCTCGAGGCCATGGAGGCGGCCGCTCCCGAAGCCGACATCGTCTATTCCAGGGACGGGACCAGGATCTCCGACTGCGACGCCGCAATCGTGGTGGTGGGCGAGAAGCCCTACGCGGAGATGAAGGGAGACGACCAGGACCTCGAGCTCGAGGACGAGGACAAGGCGATGATCGCGCGCGTCGCCAAGGCGGGCGTGCCCATGGCAGTGGTCCTCTATTCGGGGCGGCCCATGATCGTGAACGAGGCGCTCGGCGCGGCCGACGCCTTCATCGCGGCCTGGCTCCCCGGTTCTGAGGCGGGCGGAGTCGCGGACGTGATCTTCGGCGATCGAAAGCCGAGCGGGAAGCTTTCGTTCTCGTGGCCGGCTTCCGTGAAGGATCTGCCGTTGAACGCCGGCGACGGGAAGAAGGCCCTCTTTCCGTTCGGATACGGCCTCGAGTACAGGAAGTGATCGGTTGATCGATCGGTTCGCTCATGGCCCCGGGCATCGCGCCCGGGGCTTTTTTTGTTCGCGCGTCGCGGCCGCCCGGGCGAACAGCTCCGGGAAGCGCTCATGACGGCGGCGCCGGGAGGCGCCTCAGCGTTCGAGGTCCCCTAGAGGCCCAGGAGGGCGGGCAGCTCCCCGATGTCGGAGATGACGGCGTCGGGCCGCACGCCCTTGGCGGGATCCATGGCTTCGCCGTAGAGGTTGTGCCAGACGCCGCGGATCCCGCAGGCCTGCGCGCCCGCCACGTCCCAGACGAGGTTGTCCCCGACCATCACGGTTTCATCGGCGCGGACGGAAAGGAGCCTCAGCGCCTCGCGGTAGACGCGCGGATCGGGCTTCCCCGCCCCGAAGGCGCCCTCGACGATGACGGCGTCGAACCAGGGCCGGAGCCCGAAGCGGTCGATCTTGGCGTTCTGCGAGACGTCCTCGCCGTTCGTGAGGAGGCCGAGCGCCATCCCCGCCTCCTTGAGCCGGGAGAGCGTGGCCGGGGTCGCGGGGAGGGGGTGGAGGAGGGCCGTCTGGAGCTCGCCGTAGCGCCGCGCGATGGAGCGGGCGAGGACGGGGTCGTCGCGCCCGAATTCCCTGATGGCGCTCAGCACGATGGCGGACCGCGCCCCGAGGAGGTCGAGGCGTCCCGCGCGGTGCCGCTCGGGGTCGTCCCAGTATTCGTCCTTGATCCGCTCGAAGCGGGGGCGGAACGCCCCGGGGTCGATGCCCGATCCCGCGAGCCCTTCGCGGAGCGCCTCGTCCCAGGCGGGTCCGCAGACGCCGTCGTAGACGATGAGGGTGTCGTCCATGTCCAGGAGGACGGCCTTCACGCCGCGGAGGGCGGCGCTCGCGGCCTTTCCGCTTCCTTCGTCCGGTTCCATCAGTAGAGCAGCGCCTCCACGTCGTCGAGCAGGCTCTTGAGGGGCTTGATCGATCGCCTCGTCTCCGGGAGCGACGCGAGGAATATCTCCCCGTAGCGTTTCCGGACGACGCGCGAGTCCAGGATGACCACCGCGCCCGAGTCCGTCGCGCGGCGCATGAGGCGCCCGAAGCCCTGCTTGAGCCGCATCACGGCCTCGGGCAGGGACATGTCCATGAAGGAATTCCCGCCCTCGCGCTCCACCGCCTCCGCCCGCGCCTTCTGCACGGGGTCGGTGGGGACGCGGAAGGGGAGCTTGGCGATGACGACGACCTTGCAGGCGTCCCCGGGGGCGTCCACGCCCTCCCAGAAGGAGTCCGTGGCGAAGAGGACCGAGGACTCGTCGTCCTTGAAGGCCGTGAGGAGGCGCGTGCGGTCGTCGTCCCCCTGCCGGAGGCAGGCGACGCCGAGGGCGTTCATCGCGGGGCGCACGGCGTCGAAGGCCGCGCGGAGGGACTCGTAGCTCGTGAAGAGGAGGAGCGCGTGTCCGCCCGAGAGCTCGAGGATCGCCTTGATCGCCTCGTTCGCGAAGGCCTGGTAGCCCGGCTCGTCGGGGAGGGGCGCGTCGGTCGGCACGCCGAGGAGGACGCGGGTCTTGTATGGGAAGGGGGAGGGGAAGACCCCCTCGAGGAGGGGGCGCTCGAGCTCGGAGAGGAGGCCCACGCGGGACTTCCAGTAGTTGAAGCTCCCTCCCGAGGTGAGGGTGGCGGAGGTGCAGACGACGGTGGAGAAGGGCGCGTAGACGGCCTCGCGCATCATGCCCGAGACGTTGACGGGCGTGGCGTAGAAGGCGGCGAACCACTCCCTGGCCGCGGACTTCTCCTTGGCGATCCAGAAGACCTGCTCCGGCCGGTCCTCCCATTTGGAGAAGAGCCCCGAGCAGGCGGAGGCGGCGGCGAGGCGGCGCGAGACGGTCTTGGTCTCGAAGACGGCGATCTCGTCCGCCTTGTCCTCGGGCACCGCGTCGAGGACGTCCTGCACGGTCTCGATGAGGGACTGGATGGCCGCGTCGAGGCGTTTGAGCGGCCGCACGACGTTCTCCTCGAGCTCGGACGTCATGCCCGTGATCCTATAGGTCGATTCGCCGCCTAAGAAGGCGAGGGCGCGCTCGTCGGCGTCGACCATGGCGGCGCGCACCGCGGCGATCCTGTCCGGGACGGCGGCGGCGACGGCCGCGGGGAGGAGACCCGCCGCCTGGAGCTTCATGAGGGAGCCGAAGCGCCTGCCGCGCTTCTCGCGGTAAAGCCGAGCGAGCTGCTTGAACACGACGAAGCGGTTGAGCTCCTGGGAGAAGTAGCTCGTGGCGCTCGACTCCACGGCGTGGGCCTCGTCCAGGACGATGCGCGAGAAGGGCGGGAGCACGGCGCTGTTCTCGTAGCCCGCGCCCGAGAGCCGCGCGGAGAGGTCCGAGAAGAGGAGGTGGTGGTTCACGATGAGGATGCGCGACGCGGCCGCCTCCTTGCGCATCGCGATCACGAAGCAGCGCTCCCGGTGGCCGCAGCGGGCGCCAAGGCAGAAGTCGGCCTCGGAGCAGACGCGGGCCCAGACCTGCTCCTCGGGGAGGAAAGGTAGGTCGGACTTGGAGCCCGAGGGGGTCGCCTCGGCCCAGGAGGCGATGCGCGAGAGGGGCGCGTCCCCGTCGGCGGCGAGGAGGCCTTCCTCCTCCATAGCCTCCGCGAGCCGCGCCCTGCAGAGGTAGTTGGCCCGCCCCTTCACGAGACAGGCCTTCGCCTTCCCGCCCATGGCCGCGTTCACCGCGGGGAAGTCCTTGAGCATGAGTTGCTCCTGGAGGGTGATGGTGGCGGTGGAGAGGACGACCCGTTCGTCGTTGCGCTCGGCCCAGGCGATGGCGGGCACGAGGTAGGCGAAGGACTTGCCGATCCCGGTGCCCGCCTCCGCGGCGAGGACCGAGTCCTCGTTGAAGGCGCGGGCGACCAGCCTGAGCATGGCCGTCTGCGCGGGCCGGGGCTCGTAGCCGCCGATCCGCGCGGCGAGGGGGCCGCCCTCGTCCAGGAGGGACGCGAGCTCCTCGCCGGCTATGGGGACGATGCGCTTCCCGGCCACGGGCTCCGCGACCACGTAGACCCTGCGGACGAGGTTGTCGACGATGTAGGAGCCGATCCCCATGTCGCCGACGCGGGACGCGAGGGCCATGTCGGGATCCGAGGGCTCGAGGGCGCCCGAGGGATGGTTGTGGACCACGACCTCGCCGCGCTCGAGGTAGGGCGCGAGGGCCGGCACCGCGGACTTGGAACCCCGGGCGGCCACGACGAGCTCGGCGACCATGCCCTCCTCGTCGAGGCGGCAGACCGCGAAAACCTCGTTGCCCCCCGCGGCCGCGATCTCCTCGCGGAGCCGGACGCTCGCCTCCGGCCTGAACCGCTCGCTCGCCCTCATGCCCCTCCCCCTCCCCCCCGGCCGGGCCGCGTATAGCCCCGCCCCCGCCGCTCGGTATAGGCGGGCCGGGCCCGGAGCGGCCGCCCGGCCTACCGCCTGACCCGCTCGATCGCTATACTGTGTATCGAGGCCCCGAAGGGGCGGGAGGGGCGAAAAGCCCCCTCAAACCCGCCTCCCGGAATGCCGATAGGTAGGAAGAGAACCCGATGCGACCAGGCCTGCGGCTCGCCCTGAGCCTCCTCATCTCAATCCTCGTCTTCGCGGGCTTCGCGGCGGCCGCCTTCCTGGGCCTCTTCGACCTCTTCGACGACCGCCTCTACCATCCCGCCGTCGAGCGCCAGGTCAAGCGATCCCTCTCGGCCGCCGTCGCCGAGCTGGACGCCTGGACCGCCGAGAAGGAAACCCTCCTGGGCGCGGCGCTTTCCCGGGATTCCGTCAGGCGGAGCTTCCTCCCCGAGCAGGCCCTCTCCGACATCGCCGAGCGCGAGGCCGTCTTCGCCCGCCTCCGCGAGGACCCCGACGGCATCGAGGGCGCCCGCTTCATCGAGCCCGCGGCCCTCCGCCGGCGCATCCACTTCTCCACCTACCCGGAGGACGTCGCCTCCCGGAGCGATACCCGCATCGTCTACCGCGACTGGGGCTCCTCGGCGTCGGACGAGGACTACGCCCTCGTCGAGGCGTCGGCCGACGGAAAGCCGCGCTTCATCGTCCCGGCCTCCGGCGGACGCATATACCTGAGCTTTCCCTTCCAGGACGCCGCCGGCGTGCGCCGCGGGACCGCGCTCTTCTCGCTCAGGATCTCCGCGCTCGCGGACCGCCTCACGCGCGCGGGAGTCCTGAGGCTCTCCGACGACATCGCCGCGGTCCCGGGAGCCGGGCTCGTCGCCAAGGCGCCCGAGGGCGGCCGCTCCTCGCTCCTTCCCCTCGTGGCCGCGCGGTGGGCGACGGCCGGCGACGCGGAGCCGTCGGTCTCCCTCCTCGCGGAGAGCGAGGCCGGGGGGTACGCCCTCGCGCAGGCCTCGTCGGCCTCGGGGATCCGCTACGGCTTCCTCGTGGAGGGCTCGGCCTTCAGGTCCCCCGACTCCATGAAGGCGATTCTCCTCGGCGCCTTCCTCCTCACGACCTTCCTCGTCGTCTACCTCCTCTTCAACCTCAGGCAGGATCCCGAGTCCGCGGTGCGCGAGCGCATCAAGCGGCTCCAGATCGGCATCCTCGAGGAGTACATCGACAAGCGCGGCGAGCTCGATTACCGCCGCTGGAGCAAGGAGCTCGAGGCGCGGAGGACGGACGTCCGCGCGCAGATCAAGGCCTCGGTCGGCATCAAGGCGGACAAGCCCTCCGGCTCAGTCGACGAGCTCATCGACAAGGGCTGGGACGAAATACTCGATATCCTGGGGAGCCGCGCGGCGCGCGAGTCCGAGGGGCCGAGGCTCGCGGAGATCGAGTCGATGATGAGGCGCATCCTCGCGTCCGGAGCCTTCATCCCTCCGCCGGGAGGAACGCGCCCGCCGACGCCCCTCCCGCCCTCGGGCGCCGAGGCGCCGCGGATCGAGGCCGTCGAGGAGCTCGCGGAGGCTGTCCCCGAGGTCGAGGCGGTGGAGGAGCTGCCCGAGGCGGAGGCGGTCGAAGAGCTCGCCGAGGCGGTCGAAGAACTGCCCGAAGTCGAGGCGGTCGAGGAGCTCGCCGAGGCGGTGGAGGAATTGCCCGAAGTCGAGGCTGTCGAGGAGCTGCCAGAAGTAGAGGCTGTCGAAGAGCTCGAGGAAGTCCAGGCGGTCGAGGAGCTGGCCGAGCCCGAGCTCCTCGAAGAGGTCCCCGAAGCCGAAGAGCTCGGCGTCCTCTCCGGCGCCGAGCCCGGCACGAGCGCGGACGAGTACTCTGGCGCGCGCGCCTCCGAGGAGGGCTCCTCGGCCGGGCCCTTCACGCTTTCTCCCCTCGCGATGGAGGAAGAGCCCGCGGGCATCGCGCCCGTCCGTCCCGAGGACGTCCCGGAGATCGAGGCGCCCGGCGCCGACGAGGTCTTGAGCGCCTGGATGAAGAACTCGGCCGACATCGAGGAGGAAGTCGAGTACCTCGAGGACGAGGGTCACCCCGCGGAGGCGGTCGCCGCCGAGGTCCGCGCGGAATCCGGACCTTCTCCATTCAAGGGCGTCGTCCCGCCCCTCGAAACCGCCGCCCCCGGAGCCGGCGCGGCGGAAGGGCGCACGCCCGAAGGGCGCACGCTCGAGAGGCGCCGCTTCCATATCCGGGGCGCGTCGATCACCGAGAACGTCGAGTCCATAGCGGAAATCACGGAGGACGATCTCGAGACGCTCGAGGAGGATTGGGAGCTCAGCCTCGCGCCGCTCGACCTCTCCGCGCTCGCGGGCATCGCCCTCGCGGGCCTCGGCGAGGGACTCGACGCGTCGGGCATCCTCGTCGAAGCGCGGGCGGCGGAAACCGCCAGGGCCGAGGAGGAGCCAGAGGAGCTCGTCGAGATCACCGATTCCGAGATCCCGATGCTCTCCGACGCCGAGCGCGAGGCCGTCGAGGAGCTCGCGCTCGCGGACGACGACCGCGCCGCGGAAGCGCCCTCCGACCTCATCGAGGTCCGCGGCCCCGTCGAGCCCTACGTGCCCTTCTTCGCGCGCGGGCCGGAGGCGGAGGTGCCGAGCGAGCGGCTCTCGGAGGGAGAGGCCAGGCTCGAGGAGATCCCCCCGGTCGGAGAGGCCGCCGAGGGGGCCGCGGATCCCGTCGTCCGCGAGAGCGACGGCATCTATTACATCGCCGAGGGCGCGGGCCGTCCGGAAGGCGAGGGGGACCCCGAGTTCTCCTCGCTCGTGGAATCCGTGATAGGCCGCCGTTGACGCGCGCCCCCGCCGCCGGTACTCTTGATCCCGATGAGCGCTGACGGTTCCGGGGCGCGGCGCGCGGCCCCTTCCATCCCCAGTAAGATCCTCTCCGGCTACGGCCGCCTCTTCGCGGCGGTCGCTCTCTGGGCCCTCGCGGCCCTCGGCGCGGTGGCCGCGGCGGCCGCCATCGTCTGGCCGCTCTGGGCCCTCGCCATGCGGGACCGCGCGCTCTTCAACGCGATCTTCATCGCCCTCGCCTCGATCGCCGCGATCGTCCTGGCCGCTCTCGGCTTAAGGAGGAGGATCGCCTCGGGAGTCCCGCTATCCGCGATCCTCGCGAAGGCGGGGAAGTCCGTTCTCGCGGTCCTCGCCCTCGCTGGAGTCCTCGTTTCCGTCTACCTCTGCGTCGCCTTCGCGTTCCGGGGCCTCGTTCTCGCGGCCCTGCCCGCGGGCATCGCCGCGCTCGCCCTCTCGGGATGGCTCTTCTTCGGCAGGAAGCGCGCTTGAGCGGGAGCGCCCGGCGAGCCGGGAGCGCCCGGCGCGCCGCGGGCGTCCGGAGGTTCGCCTTCGCCGTCGCGATCGTCCTTTCCTCCGCTCCCCTCCGGGCGGAATACCCCCTCATCGTCGAGCTGAATCCGCGCGACCTCCTCTTCAAGCAGCTCCAGGAGCAGATCAGCGAGGGCTACGAGATCGAGATGCGCGCCAAGGCGGGCGCGGGGAAGGCGACCGAGGGCGAGCTCTCCATTTACCGATACCGCCTCAGCGAGGACGCGGACGTCTTCGATTTGGCGGCGAAGATCAATCTTCCCTACGAGGCCATCTCGACCCTGAACCGCTTCCCGGGCCCCGGTCCCTACCGCGCCGGGCGGACGATCCTCGTGCCCTCGCGTCCCGGCGTCTTCATCCCCGCGGAGGCCTCATCCGAGCTCGAGGCGCTCATGCTCTCGTGGCGCGGCGTCCCGGACGGAAGCGAGCGCTTGGAGCTGCGGGTCCGCCGCGAGGGCGGCAAGGCCGAGCGCTTCAGCTTCATGCCCGCGGCGCGCTTCACTCCCGAGGAGCGCGCTTATTTCCTGAACGGGCTCTTCATTTATCCGCTCCCTAAGGGAAGGCTCACCTCGTCCTACGGATTCAGGATGAGCCCCATCTCGGGCACCTTCGCGTTCCACGCTGGGATCGACCTCGCCGCGCCCGAGGGGACCGAGGTCTACGCCGCGCGCGGCGGCACCGTGACTTCGGCGCGGTGGGACGATACCCTCGGGAACGTGGTGGTCGTCGACCACGGGGACGGTTATTCTTCGGTATACGGACACCTCTCATTTTTTTCCGTATCCTTGAACCAGCCCGTCAAAAGCGGTATGATCATCGGCAAGGTCGGATCGACGGGCAAATCGACCGGACCGCACCTCCATTTCGAGATACGCTCAGGGGGGGCCGCGGTCGATCCCTCGTCACTCATGCCCCGCACGAAAAGACGATGAAACGACTAGGCGCCCTCATCATAACGAGCCTTCTCGCCATGCATCCCTCGCACGCGGAGGACGTCCGCGTGAAGATCCGCGGGACCGTGGAGCCCGGCGGCGCCGAGGCCGCGATCTCGTACGCGGACGGCGTCCGCGTCGATCTCCCGGACGACCTCGAGTTCGTGGACGGGATCGAGCTCGAGCTCCGCGTCCCCAAGGCGGCGCAGGGCTTCAAGGGCGCCTTCCTCATCATGTTCTACAAACGCGTCGCGCCGGCGCCGTCCGCTTCGGCGCTGTCCTACTCCGCCGTCCGCGCGGCATCGCTCGTCGTGCCCGCGAAGGTCTCGCAGGCGTTCAGGATCCCGCTCCGCCCGGATCACGGGTTCCGCCCCTCGCCGTACGCGGTCGACCTGGGCGAGATCCGGAAAGAGGATTTCCCCCTCATCGTGCGCCTCATGCCCGCCATCAAGGGATTGCCCGAGGAGCTCGAACGGGCCGAATTCACGGTCAAGGCCAAGCCCATCCTCCGGGACGAGGGCAAGCTCTCGCTGAGCCTGGAGTGGGGCGCGGGCCTCGATCCCGGATCGCCCATCGCGGTGACCGTGGACGACCGCCCTGTCGAGGATCATCGGAAGCCCATCCCGCTCAAGTCGGGCGACCACGCCCTCAGGATCACCGGGAGCGACGTGCGGGACGAGTTCATCGCCTTCAGGCTGGAGCGCGGCCAGCGCCTCGAGCTCAAGGCCGTCCTCGAGGACGTCGTGCCGCGGCTCGTCCTGGATTTTCCCGAACGCACCAAGGTGGAGCTGGACGGCAAGCGGCTCGACGCCGCGCCGGGCGCGGAGCTGCCCGTGACTCCCGGCGAGCACTCGCTCTCGTTCACCGTGGGCGACTACTCGATCCAGCGGAAGCTCCTCGTGAAACGCGCAAAGACCTACCGGGTCTCGCTCCTCGTGGACCTCCGCGTGGAGGAATCCGATTGAGGATCGTCTCGTGGAACGTGAACGGGATCCGCGCTTGCTGGGGCAAGGGAATGGGCGATTCTCTCCTCGCGCTCGACCCAGACGTAGTCTGCCTCCAGGAGATCAAGGCCCTCCCCGACCAGCTCCCCAAGGAACTCCTCGCGCTTTCCGACGCCGCGGGCAGGCCCTATAAATGCTACGTCTCCTCGGCCGAGCGCAAGGGATACTCCGGCACCGCCATCCTCACGCGCGTCGAGCCCCGCGAAGTCCGGCTCATGGGCGAGAGCGCCTTCGACGCCGAGGGTCGCCTCATCGCGGCCGACTTCGGCGGCCTCGTCGTGGCGAGCGCCTTCTTCCCCAATTCCCAGGACGGAGGCGCGCGGCTCGGCTACAAGCTCGACTTCTGCGCGGCGGCCCTCGAGTTCTGCCGGGCCTCCTCCTCGAACGGGGGCCATGTCATCCTCTCCGGCGACTACAACATCGCCCACAAGCCCATAGACCTCGCCAATCCCGAATCCAACGAGGGCAACCCCGGCTACCTCCCCGAGGAGCGGGCCTGGATGGACGAGTTCACCGGCGCGGGCTTCGTGGACAGCTTCAGGCGCTTCTGCCCCGATCCCGGCCAGTACACCTGGTGGACCTACCGCGTGAAGGGCGCCCGGGAGCGGAACGTCGGTTGGAGGCTCGACTACCACTGCGTGGACCCGGCCCTGATGCCGCGCGTCCGCGCCTCCGCGATCCACCCGGCCGTCATGGGCTCGGACCACTGCCCCGTGAGCATCGACATCGATACGGAGGACCTTTCGTGAAGATCAAGAACAACGCCCCCACCACCATCACCTTCGCGCTGGCTTGCGCCGCCGTGCTCCTCGGCTCCTCCCTCCTCCCGGGCGGGAGGCTCATCGCCGACCTCTTCTCATGCCCCGGGCGCGGCGGATTCGATCCGCAATCCATCCTCTCGTATCCCCGCCTCGTCCTCCACGTCATCGGGCACAAGGATTGGGCGCACCTCTTCAGCAACCTCGCCATCCTCCTCCTCCTCGGCCCCATCCTCGAGCAGACCTACGGCTCCCTCTCCCTCCTCCTCATGACCGGCGTCACGGCCCTCGTCACGGGGGTGCTCAACGTCCTCATCTTCCCCACGGGCCTCATGGGCGCCTCCGGCATCGTCTTCATGATGATCCTCCTCGCCTCCTTCACCAATTTCAACAAAGGCGAGATACCTATCACTTTCATCCTCATCATGGTGCTGTACCTCGGGCAGGAAGTCTGGAACGCCATAACGGATCGGGACCAGATCAGCCAGTTCGCCCATATCATAGGCGGCTTCTGCGGCTCCCTCTTCGGGTTCTTCCGTCCGGCGAAGCGGTAGCGGAAAACCATCCGCTCATTGAGCATAAGAAGCAAGCGGCTTCGATAGATCTCGTGGGGTCCTGTCGCAGGTAAGAAACGCGCTCCAGGTTTTCGCGCATTTCTTACCCGGGGATATCGCTATCGCGATGGAGACCCCGTCCCCGATCAATGGTATTAGCCGCTTGCTTCTTCATCACATGGCAACGCAGATGGTTTTCCGCTGCCTGAGCGCTTAACGTTTACTCGAGGAGTGTATGCGGTCGCTTTCTCGAAGGCGGTGCCAGTAATAAAGCCCCGCTGCCGACATTCGCCCGTAGCGAAAAGGTTGGGCCATTCCGTTCACGCCAACGAGTGAATCCTCAGAACGCGATCGTGGCGATTCGAGGGCGTCTTGCCGGAAAATCCGATGAACGAATGCCGTGACGACGATCATTCTCATTGACGATGTCTGGGGGTGGCGTGGGAAATGAAATGGCGAATACCTGGAGCCATTTCGTTTCCCGCGACAGGACCCCACGACATATATCGAAGGATGATCGAATCCTCTTCATACGAAGCATCGCGATTTCCCGCTGACTCGCCCTTGAAATCCGCCCCGGGAGCGCTAGAATCGAATACAGGGGGGGCGCGTGAACTCAGAGGACAAGACTTTCGTCATCGACACCAACGTTCTGATCCACAATCCCGAGGCCCTGCTTTCCTTCCGCGACACCGAGATCGTCCTGCCTCTCTGGGTCCTCGAGGAGCTGGATTCCCTCAAGACCTATCCTGACCAGCGCGGGCGGAGCGCCCGCGACGCTATCCGCTTCATCTCCTCCCTCACGAGGTCGGGGAACCTCCACGAGGGCGTCCGCCTCCCCAACGGATCGACGCTCCGCGTGGCCATGTCCCTCGTCGACGAGCCTCCGGAGGACATGCCGATCGACAAGAACGACAACAAGATCATCATGGCGGCCTATTCCCTCATGAAAGCGGGCAGGCTCGTGTTCTTCGTATCGAAGGACATCAACGCGCGAGTGAAGGCCACTGCCCTCGGGATCAGGGCCGTGGACTACGAGAAGCAGAAGGTGGACATCGCCACGCTCTATTCCGGCGTGCGCGAGGTCGACGCGGACGAGGCCCTCGTTTCATCGCTCTCGCGGCTCACGGACCTCATGGCCGCCTCCCGGGACGCCCAGGCCGCCGCCTCGGGCGGGGCGAGCCCAGTCCTGAAGTCCCTGCGGGAGGAGGCGGCCGCCACGCAGGCGGAGATCCTCTCGAACCACGCGCTCCAGGGCTTCAGGCCCTCGGCGAACGAATTCCTCCTTTTCAGGGAGAAGGGCGGGACCGAGTACCTCGCCCGCTGGAACCACGAGCGCGAGGCCCTCGTGCCCATCGAACCGCGGGCGAACGGCGTCTGCGGCGTCCTTCCGCTCAACGCGCGCCAGCGCGCCGCCTTCGAGCTCCTCATGGACGATTCCATCCCCCTCGTCACCCTCGTCGGAAAGGCGGGGACGGGCAAGACCCTCATGGCCATCGCCGCGGGCCTCAAGAAGGTCCTCGAGGACAAGCACTTCTCCCGGCTCCTCGTTTCCCGGCCGGTGATCCCCGTCGGAAAGGACATCGGCTACCTGCCCGGGGAGAAGACCGCGAAGATGGCCAACTGGATGGCCCCGATCTTCGACAACCTCGAGTACATCCTCTCCGTCTACAAGCGGCAGAATCTCAAGACGGTCGACCAGCTCATCAAGGAGAAGGTGATCGAGATCGAGGCCGTGAGCTTCATCCGCGGCCGCTCGCTCCCGAAGCAGTACATCGTGATCGACGAGGCGCAGAACCTCACGCCGCACGAGATCAAGACCATCGTGTCGCGCGCGGGCGAGGGATCAAAGGTGGTGCTCACGGGAGACCCGTACCAGATCGACAACCTCTACCTTGATTCGAGCTCCAACGGGCTCTCCTATCTCGTGGACCGCTTCAAGGGCCAGCGCCTCTTCGGCCACGTGAGCCTCCAGCGGACCGAACGGTCCCCGCTCGCCGAGCTCGCGGCGGAGCTCCTCTAGTGCGCGTGAAGTGGTGCCGCGAATGCGGCAGGCTGGGCGCGGGAATATTCTCCTACTGCCCCTTCTGCGGGGCGGAGTACGCGGAGAAGCCGGACCTTGACGAGCTCATGGAGCGCGGGATGCGCGGAGTGGAGCGGCGGGCGTCGACCGCGCCCAAGGACGGCTTCGGGCGGGCGAGCCGGGCGCTCGAGGAGCTCGAGCGCGATTTGCAGGACATCTTGGACGAGGCCGGCTGGCTCGCGAAGTGAGGCGGCCGCGCCGAGGGCTCAGTCCTCCTCGCGCTTCACGGCCCTGACGCGGGCGACTTTCTTGGCGGCGGGGCGGGCGCCGTCCTTGCGTGCGCCATCCTTGCGTGCGCCATCCTTGCGTGCGCCATCCTGGCGTGCGGCCTTGGGTTTATCCCTGAAATTCTTGCCTTTGAACCCGCCCGCTTCGGAGCGAGCGCCGACCTTGCGGGAGCCTGCCCCGCGATCGCCGTCCTTGCCCGCGCCGGAATGGCGCTCGTTTTTATACGCGCCTCCGGTGGACGGGCGCTTGTCGAAGGGCTTTCCGTCCTTGCGCTTCATGAACTTCGCGCGGGCGCCCTTGCCATCGCCGGATGGAGGACGGGACTTTCCGCGGGCGTCTTCCGCGCGGTCGCGGTCGCCGTCGCGCCTATCCTCGCGCGTCGCCGAGTCGCGGCGGAAGGGTTCGCCCTCGGAGGCCTTGCGGTCCGCGAAGGGGCGAGCGCCCGATTTCTCGCGCCTGCGCTTGCCCGCCTCCCGCTCCATGAAGCGGAGGGATTCGTCGAAGCTCTTGAGGAATTCCCTGAGGTCGTCCGCGAAGACGACGACTTGGTGGCGATCGAAGCCCTCGCCCTCGTTCGGCTTGGACTCGACGAGGGTCATGAAGAGGTCGCCGAGGCGGTTCTCCTTGACGTTGAAGAAGTAGCTCCTGTTGGAGACGACCGCTTTGGTGGAGAAGAGCTCGCCGCGCAGGCCCATGGATCCCGTTCCTTTCGGCGCGCGGGCGGAAGGCTCCATCCGGGCCCGGCCCGCGCGAGGACGCCACTGTAGCCCGGAGGACTCCGCAGGGTAAAGGGGGAGGGCGGCCCGGATCAGGCCTTGCGCTTGATGCCGAGGAGACGGAGCTCCCGCGAGAGGTTGTTGGGCAGGATGCCGAGCGCGGCGGCGGCCTTGGACACGGAGCCGCCGTTCGCCTCGAGCACCCGCTCGATGTAGCGACGGTCGAATTCCGTCCTCGCCTCCTTGAGGGTGAGGAAGGCCGCCTCGTCCGCGATGGAGCGCGCTGCCGCGATTCCCGCCGCCCCGCGCTCGCGGGACGCGGCGACGCTCCGTTTCCTGCCCGGGCCCGAGGGCGCCTTCGACCCCCCTTGGGACTCGAGGCCCTCGAGGGCCTCGGCGGAGATAGAGGGAGACTCGATGAGGAAGGCCGCGCGTTCCATGAGGTTCCTGAGCTCGCGGACGTTGCCCCTGAAGGAACGGCCCGCGAGGTAATCGAGGGCGTCGGGGAGGAGGGCCTTCGGCGCGCGGCCGTCGGAGGCCTTGGCCAGGAAATGCGCGGCGAGCGACGGGACGTCCTCCGCCCGCTCGGAGAGCTCGGGGACGCGGATGGAGACCTGCGCGAGGCGGAAGTAGAGATCCTCCCTGAAGGCGCCCGTCGAGGCCGCCGCCTCGAGGTCCCGGTTGGTGGCGGCGATGACGCGGACGTCCGCGCGCTCGGCCGCCGAGGAACCGACGCGCTGGACCTCCCCGTACTCGAGCGCGCGGAGGAGCTTGGGCTGCAGCGAGGCGGGGAGGTCGCCCACCTCGTCCAGGAAGAGCGTGCCGCCGGACGCGGCCTGGAAGAATCCCTCCCGGTCGCGGTCGGCTCCCGTGAAGGCGCCCTTCCGATAGCCGAAGAGCGCGCTCTCGAAGAGCTCGGGGGCGATAGCCGCGCAGTTCACCGCCACCATTGGGGACGAGGAGCGGGGCGAGCAGAGGTGGATATACCGCGCGAAAAGCTCCTTGCCCGATCCCGAGGGGCCGCGGATGAGGACGGAGAGCCTCGAGGCCGCGGCGCGCCTCGAGAGCGCGAGGGCCTCCTTCATCAGCGGCGAATTCCGCCCCGCAACGTGCTCGTCGAGCCATGCATCCTCGAGTCCCCGGACCCTGTCGCCCAGGGCGAGGCGGCGGGCGAGCGCGGAGACCGTCGCCTCGAGCCGTTCCTGGTCCACGGGCTTCTCGAGGAAATCGACGGCGCCCGCCTTCACCGCCTCTAGCGCTGTCCTGATGTCGGCGTGGCCGGATATCATGATGACGGGGAGGTCGGGCTGCGCCTCGAGGATGGCCTTGAGGAGGGCGATGCCGTCCTCCTCGCCGAGCCTCACGTCGAGGAGGGCGGCGTCGAAGCGGCCGCTCGAGGCGAGGGCGAGGCCCTCGGACCAGGTTCCCGCGCCCTCGGCCTCTACGCCGCGGAGCGAGAGGAACCCCATGAGTCCCTTGCGGACGTTCTCCTCGTCGTCGATGACGAGCGTTCTCATCGTTCGGCTCCTATGCCGCGCGCGGAGGCGCGTATCTCTGCGACCGCCCTGAAGGAGCCGCCTCGGCCGGCCTCGATCTCGAGGCCGCCTCCGTGTATGGACATGATGCGGCTCGAGAAGAGGAGTCCGAGCCCGCTCCCCGTCCGCTTGGTGGTGAAGCGCTCCCTCCCGAGCCGCGCCGCGACGGCGGGATCGAGGGTCCTCCCGTCGTCCTCGTACTCGATCCTGGCCCCGCCCTCGACGGGGGATATCCCCACGCGGATGCGGGCGGGAGAGGCTCCCGCGCGCTCCGCCTCCTCCGCGGAATTGTCCATGAGGTTGACGAGGGCCTGCACGATGAGGTCTCGGTCCGCGAGGACCGCGGCGTCGCCCGAGACCGAGACCTCGGCGCGCGAGGAGGGGTAGCGGCCGGCGGCCTCCAGCGCCGCTTCGGCGAGGCTCGTCTCCTTGAACGCGGCCTGCTCGAAGGAGGTGAGGCTCTTGAGGCGCCCGATGAGCGCCTTCATCCGCGCCGTCTCCTCCTGGATCGATTCGAGCGATTCGGAGAGGATGCCGCTTCCCGGCGCGCAGTCGGAGCGCGAGAGGGCGAGGCGGGCGTTCGACGCCGAGAGGTCGACCGCCGCGAGGGGGTTCTTGAGCTGGTGGCTGAGGAAGGATGCGATCTCCTTCCATCCCGAGAGGGCGGCGGCCTCCTCGAGCCTGCGCTCCTGGTCGGAGATGAGGGCTGACATCCTGCGGAACTCCGCGTCCAGTCCGCGCGTCGCGACGAACGAGGAGACGACGAGGGCCGCCACCTGGAGGAGGGCCTGCGCGAGGAGGAAGGCCATGCCCTTGCCCGCGGCGGAGACCACCTTGCCCCGGGCGATGAGGCGCGCGAGCTCGGCCTTCGCGGGATCGGCCGCGGCGGAGCCCGCGAGGTCCTCCGTCACGCCGGCGACGAGGCTGAACATGAAGAGACCCACGACGACGAAGGAGAGGAGCGCCGTGGCCGCGAAGACGAGGACGAGGAGGCGGCGGTAGGGCGGACGCTTCAATACGGTATCTCCGTTATCGAGCGGAGCGCGAAGGTCCTCGACGGCCGCTTGTAGTTCCAGAGCACGGCGGATTCCTCCTCCGAGGCGCCCTCCACCAGCACGGAGGCGACGACGACGATGCGGACCGTCGGCTTGTCCTCGGTGAAGCGCGCGGCGAACCGCTCCGCGCCGTCCACGCGGAGGCCCGGGAAGGAACCGAGGAGGAGGTATGCCGCCTCCTCGCTTTCCGTCTCGAGGACGCCGCCGTCGCCGCCCCGGTCCTCCACCGTGAACGAAGGCGGATCGCCCGCCTTCCTCAGCGTCCGAATCGCGCGGAACTGGTCCGTCTCGTCGCGCTGGACCGAGATGGCCACCGAGACGCCGTTCCCGGAATCGACGAGCTTGCGCATGGACGGGGACACGAAATCCGTGAGCTCGACCGAGAGGAGCACCGACTCCTCGTTACGGTGGAGCCGCGCCGCTATCGCGGGATTCTTTCCTCCCTCGACCAGGCCGAGGAGCATCCCCAGCCCGAGGACGAAGGACTTGAAGGCGTCATCCATCGACGGAGATCATTCAGCGGGAGTATCGCCGCCGGCCTGCCCGTCCCCCGCGCCCCCGTCGGGCGGGACATCCCCCTCCTCCTCGTATTCGTCGTCCGGGACCGCTTCCTCCTCGTCGTCGGGGCCCGAGTAGATCTCGAGGGCCGCGCCCCGCTTGCGGGTTCCCACCTCGATCCTGAAGGTCCTGCCCTTGGCCTCCCCGGATTTCGGCCGGGTGGTGGAATAGAGGGCCTCGCGGGCCGCGAGGTACTTGGCGTAGAGAAGCTCCTCCTCGTTCCTGATGAAGAACATGGGGAGAATGCCGAGGAAGGCCCAGGACTGGAACGAGAGCATGGTATCGAGGTCCGCCGACCAGGGCTCGCCAGAGAAGAGGTTCGCGCCGACCTTCAGGCCGGCGACGAGGCCGACCGCCGAGAACTCGAGCGCGACGGCGCCGATGCGCTTCGCCTTCGCGCGGTCGGAGAGGGCCTTGAGCGTGGCGGCGGCCATCGCCTCCTGGATCACCGGGTCCTCTTCCTGGAAGATGCTCGCGTACTCCGACCTGAGGTCCCGCGCCGGGCTGCTCAGCATGAAGGCCCCGGAGGTGATGAAGGCGGCGCCGCCGAGGCCGAAGCCGATCGAGAGGGCGTTGCGCTCCGCGTCGGTCATGGCCTCGCCGACGACGTTGCGGGAGATGTCGTCGCCCCAGAAGAAAGTGATGGCCGCCGTGCCCAGGAACACGCCGCCGCATACCATCGAGATGATGGCGCCCCTCGTCATCGTCCGGTTGATGCGCTCCTGCCGGTGCTGCACGTAGTCGTCGAGGAGGCGGAACGCGATCTGGGGCGCCGGTTGGGCGGTTTTGGCGGATTGAATCGCCTGTTCGGATTGAGCGGGCTGAGCGGGTTCATCCGCCATGAGGCCGGAGGCGCCGATGCTGAGCGCGAGTATGAGAGAGAGGGTCCTTTTCACCCCGGTCCTCCTCGAGGAGTGAGGTCCTTCCCGGCGCCCGTTACCGCGGCGCCGGGTCGACCCGCCAATGTGGATACAGGGGTTGATGGCCGAAGCCCCCGATATACTCATAAGCAGGTCCCATGCCACCACGGAAAAGAGCGGATAGAGAGCCGAAAGAGGGCGAAATTCGCCCCGCGCGATGCCTCACCTATCTTCGATGATATCATACGCGAGGGCTGATATCAACGTGGATACTATCACCGATGAATGGCGTAGCCCCGTATACCCCCGCATCCCGCGCGATTCCGAGAGCGGCTTTCCTTGACCCCGGGGGGTAGCGCGCCTATACTTCGATCAGCGGATAAGAATGAAGCAAAACACGACCCGGCCGACCGTCGGACTCCTGGTCTCGCGGTTGACCGGACCCTATACGAGGGGCCTCTGGCCCGAGATAGTCCGATGCGTCCGCAACGCGGGCGCGCGCCTCTTCCTTTTCGCCGAATCCTCCCGGAGGCGGATACACGATCTCGCGCGGGAACTCGACGCGCTCATAATCGCCGCGGGCGACCTCTCCATTTTCAACGACGGCCCCGAGATGGACGCCTTCCTCGATTCGCTCGGACCGGTGCCCCGCGTCTACCTCTCCGCCCCGAGGCCGGACGGCCCCTGCTTCCTCGTGGACAACCGCACCGGCGTCGGCGTGGCGATGAACCACATCGCCTTCGCGCACGGGGTGCGCGACATCGCCTTCCTCTCCGGCCCGCCGGGGCACCGGGAGGCGGACGAGCGCCTCGCCGCCTACCGCGACGCCCTCGGCGCCCTGGGCGCGGAATACCGGGACGAGCTCCTCGTCCAGGGCAACTTCGGCTCGGAGTCCGGCGAAGCGGCGCTCAAGGTCCTCTTCGACGAGCGCGGCGTGAAGCCGCGAGCCATCTTCTGCGCCAACGACGTGATGGCCCAGGCCGTCGTGGAGGCCGCCTTCGCGCGCGGAATGGCCGTTCCGGGCGAACTCATCGTCGTCGGCTTCGACGACGCCATCCGCGCCCGCACCTGCCGCGTCCCGCTCACCACGGTCCGCCAACCCTTCGCGACCCTCGCCGCGGAGGCGGTGAAGGCCGCCATCGCCGCGGCCACGGGCGGGCCGCCCGTGGAGAGCCGCTTCTTCCCCACCCGCCTCGTGGTGCGCCGCTCCTGCGGATGCGGCTCCGAGGGACTCCGCGGCATCGGCCTCGAGCGGCAGGACGGCGGTAAGGAGAACGCGCCCTCGGGCGGGGCGGCATGGAGGCGGGCGGCATTCGAGCGCTCCCTCTCGGCCCTCTCGGAGTCCTCGATCCAGCCCGTCGACCTCCTCAAGCAGCTTTCCGCGGTGGTGGACGCCTATTCCTCCGATTCGCCCTCCGAGTCCGAGTTCCTCTCCGCGCTCGAGTGCGCCCTCAACAAGGAGACCGCCTCCGGAGGCAGGCCCTCCCTCTGGCATCGCGCGCTCTCCGCCTTCCACAACCATCCTTATCCCGACGAGGACCAGGCCTACCTGAGGTCGGCCCTCCTCCAGAAGGCGCGCATCGCCGTGGAGGAAGCCGCCGCGCGCGAGCGCTTCTCCCCCGAGACCACGCGCGAGATGGGGCTCCTGGGCACGGAGGACATCCTCTCGCGGCTCCTCATGGACCTCTCCTTCGACGGGCTCGGGCGCCTCCTCTCCGAGGAGCTGCCCCGCGCCGGCATCCCCTCGGCCGTGGTATCGGTGTTCGAGCCGCCCCCGGCCGGAGGCCAGGGCCCCGGCGGCGAGGCGATGCTGAGGCCGCTCTGCGTCTACGGGCGCGATTACCCGGGGGCCGGCGCGGCCGAGCCGTATCCCGCGCGCATCGGCTTCCCGCCCGGCTTCCCGCAGGGGGAAGCGGCCGATTACATCGTGCTCTCGCTCCGCCACGGCGACGAGGAGTACGGCATCGCCTTCTTCGAGCTGGGGGAGTATCCGACCGGGCTCGGCTACGAGGCGATCGCGCGGCAGATCGGATCCGTGCTCAAGGGGATCCTCATCCAGGACGAGCGGCGCGCCGCGCTCGAGGCCCTCAACGAGGCCAACCGCAGGCTCTACGGCCTCGCGCGGCGGGACGAGCTCACGGGCCTCCTCAACCGGCGGGGCTTCATGGAGGAGGCCTCTCGGGCCCTCGAGCACGCGCGGAAGCAGGGCGAGCCCTGCGCGCTCTTCTACATGGACATGGACGGGCTCAAGCGGATCAACGACTCGAGCGGCCACGACGCGGGCGACGACGCGCTCCGCGACCTTTCGTCGGTGCTGGAGGAGTCCTTCCGCTCCACGGACGCCATAGGGCGCGTGGGAGGGGACGAGTTCGTGGCCATGTCCGCTTCGGGGCCGGAATCCGCGAAGGCCATCCTCGAGCGCATCGCCTCCAACATCGCGCTCAGGAACGCGGGGCCGCCGCGCGCCTTCAGGCTCTCGGTGTCGATCGGCATGGCCATGTCCCTCCCGGGCGCTCAGCGCGACCTCGAGAGCATGATGCGCGAGGCCGACGCCGAGGCCTACAAGGAGAAGGAGCGGAAGCGCGCGGACGGCTGCCCCTGACGGCGGGCCGGCCGCGCCCCGCGCGAAGCGGCGGCCTTCCGACGCCGCCGGGCGTCCGTGGTCAGGCCTCCGCCGCGAGGTAGGGCTTCAGGTATTTCCCGGTATAGGACTTGGCCGAGCGGGCCACTTTCTCCGGCGTCCCCATGGCCACGATCTCGCCGCCCTTGCCGCCGCCCTCGGGCCCGAGGTCGACGATGTAGTCCGCCTGCTTGATCACGTCCAGGTTGTGCTCGATCATCACCACGGTGTTGCCCTGGTCCACGAGGCGCTGTATCACCTCCATGAGCTGCTTCACGTCCGCGAAGTGGAGGCCCGTGGTGGGCTCGTCCAGGAAATAGAGGGTCTTGCCCGTGCTCCGCCGCGCGAGCTCGTTGACGAGCTTCACGCGCTTGGACTCGCCGCCCGAGAGAGTGAGTGGCGACTGGCCGAACTTCACGTACCCT
>CAYNQK010000011.1:0-50752 GCA_964399285.1 uncultured Spirochaetales bacterium
CCTCTGCGTCGCCTTCTCGGTCGATTCCACAAACGCTTCCCCCGCCTATCTCAGGAACGCGGTCAGGTCCGATATCATTCCCGCGGTGCGCGCCTCCTTCCCGGGATTCTCGAGGGCCTTAGGCGCGCTCAGGAGGAAAGCCGCGCTCGTGGAGGACCTCATCGGGCGGATCGGCCCGCCCCGTTTCACCGATTCGCCCGCGGGGCTCATCGCGGACGCCTGCGCGTTCGCGTCGGCGCATCCGCTCCTGAGGCTGCGCGCTCTCGAGGACGCCGCGTCGATCCTCGCTCCGGGCTTCAGGGTTCCCTTCCGTCTCCTCATGCGCATCGCCGAATGGCCGGAGACGTGGCGGGCCGGCGAGCGATCTCTCGCGGAAACCATCGAGGGCGGCCCCCTCGCGGCCCGCTTGGACGACGGGCGCGTCGTCCTCCTGAGGCGGCTTGCCCAGAGCCCCAAAAAAGGCTATTTTTTCCCTGTCGCCGCGCCCGGATCGTACGACATCCCCGGCATAGGGGCGGTGACGCTCCGCGAATCAGCGGACCCGCGTTCGGGTCCCGCGATGGCGTCGCTCAGCCCGCCCGCGAGCATCCGGTCTCCGCGGGCCCACGACGGCATACGAACGAGGGAGGGCACCAAGTCCCTCTCGCGCCTGTTCGCCGAATGGGGCCTGGCTCCAGGATCGGTCCTTCCTCCCGTCCTCGAGGACGGGCTCGGGATCGCTTGCGTGTACGGCACGGCGGTGGGCAGGGAGAACAGGTACGCCGAGCGCGGTCATGCGCCGGGACCGGGAGACAGTTACCTGGGCATCGGGCTCGGGGAGAGAGGGAACAGAGATGGGCATCGAAGATAATCCCCAGGGCCAGGACAAGAAACCTCCGGTGACGAGGGGGAACCGCTTCGCGCTCTTCCTCTTCCTCGGCGTGATGGCGATCATGGCCGTGCTCCTCGTGTTCTCCGGCAGGGAGAACGTCTCGGAAATATCGTACACCGAGTTCATGGATCACGTCGCGAACGGCCGCGTGGATTCAGTGAGGATCGTCGAGCAGTCGGAGATCCACGGGGCCACCGTGAAGGACGAGAAGGGCCAGTCGACCCGCTTCCGGACCATCATCCCTTACCTCGACGAATCCCTCCTCAAGACGCTCGCCGAGAAGGGCGTCAAGGTGAACGGCACCAAGCCGAACGTCGCGGGCTACGTCGTCCTCCAATTCCTGCCGTGGATCATCGGCATCGCGTTCCTTTTCATCATGTTCCGCCAGATGCAGGGCGCGGGCAACAAGACCTTCGCCTTCGGCAAATCGAAGGCCAAGCTCTACCAGGACACCAAGAAGACGACTTTCGAGGACGTGGCGGGCCAGAAGGAAGCCAAGTACGAGCTCCAGGAAGTCGTCGACTTCCTCAAGAACCCGCAGAAGTTCGTGAAGATGGGGGCGCGCATCCCCAAGGGCATGCTCCTCGTGGGCATGCCGGGCACCGGGAAGACCCTGCTCGCCAAGGCCATCGCCGGCGAGGCGGGCGTGCCCTTCTTCCACATGTCGGGCTCCGACTTCGTCGAGATGTTCGTGGGCGTAGGCGCGAGCCGGGTCCGCGACCTCTTCGAGCAGGGGAAGAAGAGCGCCCCCTGCATCCTCTTCATCGACGAGCTCGACGCCGTCGGCCGCACCCGCGGAGCGGGCTACGGCGGCGGCCACGACGAGCGCGAGCAGACCCTGAACCAGATGCTCGTGGAGATGGACGGATTCGATACCAAGGACGGCGTCATCATCCTCGCCGCCACGAACCGACCCGACGTCCTCGATCCCGCGCTCCTCCGGCCGGGGCGCTTCGACAGGCAGGTGGTCGTGGCCATGCCCGACATCAACGAGCGCGAAGCCATCCTCGGTATCCACGCTCGCAAGATCCCCGTCGCCGAGGACGTGGACCTGAAGCGCATCGCGCGCGCCACGCCCGGCACCTCTGGCGCCGACCTCGCCAACCTCGTGAACGAAGCCGCCCTCTTCGCGGCCCGCCGTAGCAAGGCCAAGGTGGACATGGCCGATTTCGAGGAGGCCCGCGACAAGATCCAGATGGGCGTGGCGCGTAAATCCCTCGCCATGTCCGACGAGGAGAAGCGGGCCACGGCGGTGCACGAGGCCGGGCACGCGCTCCTCCACTACCACCTCGAGCACGCGGATCCCCTCCACAAGGTCACCATCATCCCGCACGGACAGGCCCTCGGCCTCGCGCTCTCGCTCCCGGAGAAGGACACCTACTCCCACGCGCGGTCGTGGATCGAGGACCGCATCGTCATCAACTACGGCGGGCTCGCGGCGGAGAAGATCGTCTACGGCGAGTCGACGACCGGCGTCAAGCAGGACCTGGAGAATTCGACGCAGCTCGCCCGGCGCATGGTCTGCGAGTGGGGCATGTCCGACGAGATGGGGCCCGTCACGTACGGCCACGAGGAGGAGCCCATCTTCCTCGCGCGCGAGATCGCGCGGCACAAGGACTATTCGGAGGACTCGGCCATGCGCATCGACCAGGCGGTGAAGTCCATACTCGACCGCAATATGAAGCGCGCGGAGGACATCCTCAATGCGCACAAGGACGACCTCCGGAAGCTGACCGACGAGCTCATCTCCCGGGAAACCCTGAGCGACGCGGACGTACGGGCACTTCTCGGGCTCCCCGCGCCGGAGAAGCCCCTGGAGATCGCGGGCTGACGGCATGAAGGCGAACAGGCTCAGAGCCATACCGATCGCCGCCTTCATCGCATTAGCCTCCCTCTCTCCGTATCTCCGAGCCGAAGACCGGGCGGCCGAGTTGCGCGCCGATCTCGCCCGCGCCCGCGTCCGCGCCGCCTCCTCCCTCGTTTCAGCGGGAGACGAAGACGGCGCGCGCCGTCTCCTCGCGGAGGCGATCGACCTCGACGGGACCTCGTCCGATGCGCTCTTCGCTCTCGCGCTCCTTCTCCCGCTCGGAGGCGAACGCGATTCCCTCCTCGAACGCGCCGTGGCCTCGGCCAGGTGGGAGGGAAGCGACGGAACCGCGGCGCGTCTCGAGCTCGCCCGGTCCCTCTCGCGCAGGGGAGACTACGCTAGGGCCGAAGAGGCCCTAGCCGGCCTCGGAAGCGCCTCTCCCGGCTGCGCCCTCGCGTTCGCCGCGTCGGCCTACTACTCGGATAAGCCGTCCGTCTACGCCTCCAGGATCGACGAAGCGTCAGCCAGGTTCCCCGATGATCCCGCGATCGCCCGTTTCTGGCTCGAACGCGCGGATCCCGCGGCCATGACCGCGACCGACGCGAGGATCCTCAGGCGCGTGCTGTCCCGCCTTACGTCGCTCTCGGACAAGGACGGCGGCCTCAGGGCGCTCGCCTCGCGCTTCATGGGCGACAAGGCCCGGCGAGACGCGCTCAGGGCGTCCCTCGCCGCGGGCGAGAAGGGCAGGGGAGCCATCGTCGCATACGCCGAGGAGGGCCTCATTTCCTCGGAGGAGGCGGTCGCCTCCTTCTTCGACCCTTCCCTCGGTACGCCGTCCTTCGGCGAACTCTTCTCCCTCCTCGCTGGAGTCCGCGACGAGGGAGGAAAGGCCGGCCTCCGCGCCCGCCTTTCCGCGTATTCGGGCTCCATCGTTGAGGACGCGCGCGGCGACGGCTTCAACGAACTCGTCGCGGAATACGACGAGGGAGAACTCGTCCTCGCCTCCTTGGACCGTAACCAGGACGGCGAAGCCGACCTGGTCGCGGAATTCACCGATGGCGCTCCCTCTTCGATCACCGAGTCCTCCGCCGAGATGACCGTCGCGGTCTCCTACGCGTCGTATCCGGAGGCGCGGACCGCCGTCTTCACGGACGAAGCGGGAGAACGGCTATACGAGCTCTCCGCCGGGAAGCTGCTCGCCGGGCGGCTTTCGGTCGGAACGCCCCTCGCTTCGGAGAAGATCGCCCTCAGGAAACCCTCGGCGAGCGCCTCGTCGCTCGGAATCGCGGAGCCGGCGGTCATGCGCGCGTCCGCCCGGGTGCGCGAAACGCGGAAGTCCGCGGACCTCCGCTACGACTCCTCGGAGACCGAGCTCCGCGACGGCATGCCGATGCGGACCGTCCGGACGAGGGCGGGCGCGCTATACGAACGCGTCTCCTACGCGGCGGGAAGGCCCCTCCGTTCCGAACGGGACGCGGACGGAGACGGACGGACGGAGACGATCGTGTCTTTCCCCGCCGCCCTCGCGTCAGCGGCTATCGCCGATCCCTGGTTCGAGCTCCGCGTCGAGATCGACGAGGACGGCGACGGCGTCCCCGAGTATCGCGAGGAGGGGTATCCCGCGCGCGTGAAGAGCTGGGACTACGATTCGGACGGGCTCTTCGATTCGCGCGAGGAGGATCTCGGCGGCGGCGGGATGCGGAGATCGTTCTCGAGCCGCCTGAACGGGGTCATGGACGTCGAGGTCTCGTTCATGCGCGGCGAGCCCGTCTCGGTGGCGCGCGCCGGAAAAAAGCTCGCGGTGATCCGCGAGCCGGGGAGGAAGATATTCTGGATCGGCAGAAAACCGTTCGACCTGGGCGATGCCCTTCCCGCGAAGGACGGGCTCCACGCCGCTCGAGGATACCGTTTCCTCCTTTTCAGGGTCGGGGAATCCGCCATGCTGGAGCTCCTGCCGTGACGCGTCCCGGCCGGACGGCCGGCGCGCTCGCGCGCGCCGCTTCGTGCGCTCTCGCTTCCTGCGTCGGCTCTCCGCCTCCCGGCGGCGGCTCGGCGGTCATCGGCCGTATAGCGCGGCCGGGACCCGCCGACGCCGATTTCGCCTCGCTCCTCTCCTCGGATCCCGCGCGCGCCTTCACCATCGCCTTCGCCGCCGTCCGCGAGGGATCGGAAAAAGCGGACGAAGCGCGGGAGGCGCTCGGAGCCGCCGCTTCCGAACTCGTACGGACCTTCGACGCGCGGAATTCGGGCGGCGATCCCCTCGCGGCCCTCGCCGCTTATGACAGCCTCGAAGCGATCTCCTCGATTCCCGAGACGGCGGCGCTCGTTCCCGCGGGGTGGAAGGGCGGCTCGACTCGTTCGGATCTCGTCGAGGCCGTGGCCGCCAAGGCCGAGTCCGACGGGAAGGCGGGCGCCGCCCGCGCCTTCAGGGCCGCCTTCCCCGGAGCCGCCCCTCACGCCGACGGCGGGGCAGCCGCCGCGCGAAAGACCGGCGATTTTTCCGCGATGGTCGGCGGCGTCTGCACCATCCTCGTGAACCGCGGAATCAAGGTCGAGCGGAACGTCGGGGTTCCCGACCGCGTCATCGGATCGGGATTCTTCATCGACGGGGAAGGCTATCTCCTCACCAATTACCACGTGATCGAGAGCGAGGTCGATCCCTCGTACGAGGGCTACTCGCGCCTCTACGTGCGCCTCGCCGGGGAGAAGTACGACAGGATCCCGGCGAAGGTGGTCGGATGGGACCGCGCGCTCGACCTCGCCCTCCTCAAGGCTCCCGTGAAACCCGCCTTCACGTTCGAGATCGGCTCGGGCAGGGACTTCAAGGTGGGCGACCGCATCTACGCGATCGGCTCCCCCGTCGGGCTCGAGAGCACCGTCACCTCGGGCATCGTCTCCGCCGTTAACAGGGAAATACTCTCCCTGGGCGACGCGATCCAGGTGGACGCGCCGCTCAACCCGGGCAATTCGGGCGGCCCGCTCATCGACGAGGACGGCCGCCTCGCGGGCATCGTGTTCGCGGGAGCGCCGCAGTTCCAGGGCCTCGCGTTCGCGCTCCCCATGCGCTGGGTAAGGTCCGCGCTCCCGTCCCTCTACTCGGGCGGCGAGACGCGCCATCCCTTCATCGGCGCCTGCGTTTCCGACGACGGCCCGGCGATCCGCGTGGACTACGCCATACCCGGATCCGCAGCCGAAGAGGCGGGCATAGCCGCCGGCGAAACCCTCGTCTCGGTGAACGGGAAATCCTTCGCGAACGCGGCCGAGCTACGCGCCTATTCGATGTCCCTCCCGATGGGAAGCCTCGCGCGGGTCGAGACCGAATCGGGCGGAACGCGGATCGTCAGGATCGCGGACATGAGGCCCCGCCCCTACGTGCCGCTCGAATCGCGGATGGGGAAGTCCGTGGATCCGGATCTCCTTCCGCCGCTCTTCGGGATGTACGTGGAGCGGACGGGGAGGGGACCGTACTCGCGCTCCTTCCGCATCGTCTCGGTGCGCAAGGGCGGGATCGCCGACGAGGCGGGCCTGTCGCCGGACGACCCGATCGTGCTCCACGATTGGAAATACGACGCCAAGAACCGCTACCTCTTCATCCAGTTATGGGTGAAACGACAGAAGCAGGGATTCCTCGAGACGATCATCCAGCTTCCTGCGGCGGTATTCGGTCCAGTAGTTTTCTAGCGCGCGATCGTCTCGCGCGCCGGAGATCCACGAGAACCTCGATTCTCCTAGCGGCTTCTCATGCGTCGGTCGACGAACCGCTTAAGCGCTTCCAGATTCCTTCCTCGCCCAGGAGACTCTCGTAGACCCTCCGCTCGGCGTCGAGGAGCGCGCCATCCATGAGGCGCCTCGCCCCGCGGGTTCCGGGCACGGGGAATCGGTCCACGATGCGCGCCGGCGAGCCGCCCATGACGCACACCGCGTCGCCCAGGTAGAGGGCCTCGTCGGGATCGTGCGTCACGAAGAGGACGCTCCTCGGCTCCTCTTTCCAGAGGCCGATGAAGGCGTCCATGAGCGATGAGCGGAGACCGATGTCCATCGACTGGAAGGGCTCGTCCATGAGGAGGAGGCTCGAGGGATAGGCGAAGCCGCGCGCGAGGGCGAGGCGCTGGCGCATTCCCCCGGAGAGCTTCCGCGGCCTGTCGCCGCTCCTCTTCGAGAGCCCGATGATGCCGAGGAACCGCTCGGCGCGCTCGCGCGCCTCGTCGGCTCCGAGCGCGCCGAGGAGGGGGACGCGGAGATTGTCGAGGGCGGAGAGGCCGGGGAGGAGCCGGGGCTCCTGGAATACGAAGGAGATCGATCCGGCGCCGCGCTCCACGATACCCGAGTCGGCCTTGGCGAGCCCCGCCACGATCCGGAGGAGGCTCGTTTTGCCGCAGCCGGAAGGGCCGAGGAGGGCGACGACCTCTCCGTCGCCCGCGTCCAGGTCGATCCCCCCGAGGACCTCCCTGCCCTCGAAGGACTTCCTCACGCCCCTCAGCTTAAGCGCCACGGCGCATCCTCCGGAGAGCGATGGCGAAGACCGCGTCGGTGGCCGCGCAGAGGAGGATCGCCGCCAAGGCCCAGGCGAAGGCCTCGGTCGTGTCCAGGTAGATCTTCGCGTCGTGGAGGGAAGTGCCGATGGCGCGCCTCGGGAGGCTTAAGACCTCGCCGGCCACCACGACCTTCCAAATGAGGCTCAGGGCTCCTGAGAGTCCGGAGACGAGGAAGGGCGCGAGCGCGGGGAGCCTGATGGCGCGCAGCACGTCCCGTCTCCGCATCCTGAAAACCGACGCCATCTCCATGAGCTCGCGGTCGGCCGCGCCGATCCCCTCGAGGACCGCCGACAGGAAGACCGGGAAGGCCATGAGGACGGCGGACACGACGGGCACGGCGTCCTGAGGGAACCAGATGAGGAGGAGGAGTATGAGCGCGAGGACGGGCGTCGAACGAATCGCCGAGAGGACGGGCTTGAGCGCGGAACGGGCTGCGGGGAGGAGCCCCGCGAGGAATCCGAGGCCGCCGCCGATCGCGAGGCTCAGGGCGAGGGCGGCCAGCCCGCGGAGCGCGGTGGCGCCGAGCGCGGCGTAGAAGGCACGTCCGGTCGCGAGCCGCGCGAATTCGAGGAATACCGCCTCGGGCGAGGGGAGGATGAGCGCGGACGCGCTCGCCGCGGACGCGGCCTTCCAAAGGGCGACGATGGCGAGGCATGAGAGGATCGCGGGCAGGGTCCCGACCGCGAAGCTCCGCTTAGAAGGCGTAGAATCCGTCATCCGGCAGGACGCCGCCCGAGAACGCGGGCGCGTGCTCGAGGAAGCGCTTGAAAAGCGATTCTATCTCCGCCCGCGCGTCGCTGGCGGTCCTGAACACGTAGTTCGTCCGGGGTATCGACGCCGCCGCCACCTTCGCTGGCAGACCGAAGCCGAGCTCGGCCTCGAGGACGCCAGCCGCCTCCGGATTCGCGCGGACCCACTCGAGGGAGGACTTGCAGGCGCCTAAGACGGCGCGGGCCTCGGCAGGGCGCTTCCGCGCGAACTCCGTCCTCACCGAGAGGACGGAAATGGGATAGTCGGCCGCTCCGCCCGAGGCGGCGTACTCGCGTTGGACGTCGAAGGGGGAGAGCACTCGCGCGCTTCCGGCCCTCGCCATGGTCGCGAAGGGCTCGGGGAGGAGCGCGGAATCGATCTTGCCGGCTATGAGGGCGGCGGCCGCCTCGGGATAAGCCATTCCGAAGAGGAGCTCCACGTCCTTCGAGGGGTCCATGCCCTTGGAGGCGATGACCGCGCGGAGCACGTACTCGGGAACGGCGCCCTGGCCCGATACCTGGACGCGCTTCCCGCGGAGGTCCGCGACAGACTTGATTGAAGCGTCGGTCGTGAGGAATGAAAGCATCCCGTTGCCGATGACCGCGGCGAGCGCGTATCCCGTTCCCGACTTGTAGAGGAGGGCCGCCGTATTGCTCGGAAGCGCGGCGAAGTCGAGTTCTCCCCTGCCGATCATGGCGACCATGAGGTCGACGCTCGGGAGGACGACGCACTCGAGCGGGGCGCCGTCGGGAAGCGCGGGCGGCTCGTCCATGAGCTTCATGAGGCCGATTCCGGTGGGCCCCTTGAGGAGGCCGACCTTTACGGCGGCGGGCGTCTTGGCCTGGGCGGCGAGCCCCGATGAGATGATAGCGGCGATGGCGATGAAGGATGCGCGGCTTGCTTTCATTGGATAAGAATATATCGAATGCCGAATCCCATCGTCTAGCCCGAGCGCTCATGGAAATCGTCGCGGCGAGAGGGCGAAGTACCGCGCTTCTCGTCTCTCTACGCCGCGATACGGCCTGGATAGATCGGTATCCCCTCGTCTTTCCGCGTGATTGTAGCGCGCCCGCCTTTCCGCTATATTATTAAACGTAATGAAATGCGATTTTTGCGGCGAGAGCGACGCCGTCGTCTTCGTCCAGCAGGTGATCGGGAGTTCCTCGGTCGACCTCCACCTCTGCGCGGAATGCGCGCGCTCGAAGGGCATCCAGGCGGGAGGCGGCAAGATCGAATTCTCCGTCGCCGGCCTCCTCAACGGGCTCTTCGACCAGAAGGCCGTGCGGAATCCCGAATGCCCGCCCTGTCCCGGATGCGGAATGACGCTGGAGGAGCTCCAGAAGTCCGGAAGGCTCGGCTGCGCGCGCTGCGCCCAGGCCTTCCAGCGGGAGATCCTCATCCTGATGCGCAAGCACGTGCAGAATCCCCAGCACCACGGCAAGTATCCGCGGCGCCTCCTCGCCGACTCGAGCCTCCTCGAGGACCGCGAGCGGCTCCGCGGCCTCCTCAAGAAGGCGATCGACGGAGAGGATTACGAAGTGGCGGCGACGCTCAGGGACAGGCTCAAGGCCCTCGAGGGCATTTCCGGGGGCGCCGAATGATCGAACGACTCTTCGCGACGCGCTGGTACGACGGGAACGGCCCCGACATGGACGTTGCGCTCTCGTCGCGCGTCCGCCTCGCCAGGAACCTGGTCGATTATCCTTTCCCCGGCCGCATGGCCCGGGACGACGAGAACTCCGTCAACGCGCGCGTCATGGACGCGGTCGCGAGGGGGGCGGGCGAGGAGATTCTCGAGCCCGTGGACGTCTCCGGCCTCGAAGCCATCGAGCGGCGCGTCCTCGTGGAGGAGGGCGTCGTGTCCCAGTCCTACTCCCTCGAGCCCTTCAGGCGCTTCGCGATGTCCCCGGACGCCTCGCTCTCCGCCGTGCCGAACGACGCGGACCACCTCCGCGTCTCCGCCTTCGCGCCCGGCCTCGATCTCCACGCGCCCCTCGCGCGCGTCGAGGCCCTGGACGACCGCCTCGAAGAATCGCTTCCCTACGCCGCCTCCTACGAGCTCGGCTACCTCTGCAGCGAGCTCAACTCCATGGGCACGGGCCTCCGCCTCTCCCTCCTCCTCCACCTTCCCGCGCTCTCGGACACCGGGCTCATCGAGAAGGCCATGAAGGGAGTCCTGAGCGAGGGTCTCGCGGTCCGCGGCTTCTACGGCGGCGAGGGACAGAGCTCGGGCGCCCTCTACCAGGTCTCCAACGCGGCCTCGCTCGGCGAGAGCGAGCGGGCCCAGGCCGATCGCATCGAGGCGGCGGCGCGCCGCGTCGTGCAATACGAGCGGATGGCCCGCGAGGAGCTCGCCGAGAAGGACCGCGAGCGGCTCCTCGACAAGGTCGCCCGCGCCTACGCCGTCATGACCCGCGCCCGCTTCGTACCGCTGAGCGAGTGCTTCGAGCTCCTTTCGCGCTTCAGGCTCGGCGTGGCCTTGGGCTGGATCCAGGGCTCGTCCCTCTCCGAGGTCGACGGGCTGTACTTCCGCCTCCAGAAGGCATCGCTCCAGATGCGCTCGGGATCGGCCGATGATCTCGAGAGGGGCGCTGACGTGGATTCGATCAGGGCGGCGAGGCTAAGGGCCTTCGCCGTCTCCTGCGCCCTCGTAGGAGACGCATGATGTTCAAGGGCTACACCCCGCGCGCCAACAGGGTCCTCTCCGTCCTCGCACAGGAAGAGGCGAGGCGCCGCTACGCCGACCAGCTCATGCCCGAGCACGTCCTCATCGCCGTCTTCAAGGAGGGGAGCGGGGCCGGCTGCCGCCTCCTCCGCTCAGCGGACGTCGATCCGGTGGCTGTCGAGATCGAGCTCGAGAAATCCCGGCGCGCGGTGGGGGGCGGCGGGGGGGGGGGGGGCGGGGGGGGGGGGCGGGGGGGCGGGGCGGGGCGCGGGGCGCCAGCGGACGTCGATCCGGGGGCGGGCGAGATCGAGCTCGAGAAATCCCTTCCCCCGAAGCAGGGAGCCTTCGTCATGGGCGACGTCCCCCCCTCCCGCAGGGTCCGCGCCCTCCTCGAGAATGCCGCGGAGGAAGCGCGTTCCCTGGACACCGAATTCATAGGGACCGAGCACATCGTCCTGGCCGCCGCCCGGGAGGAGGGGAGCCTCTTCGAGGCCTATCTCCGCCGATCCGGCGTCGACGCCGAGAAGCTCAAGGCCGCGCTCCTCCCCGCGGGCGACAGGAACGAGACCGCGCGCGCGGAATCCCCCCGCAAGAAGCAGGGCCAGGGCGCCAAGACCCCCCTCCTCGACGAGTATTCCCGCGATCTTACCGCGCTCGCCGCGCAGGACGAGGTGGATCCCGTGATCGGCCGTGACCGCGAGATAAAGCGCGTCATCCAGATCCTCGCGCGGAGGACCAAGAACAATCCCGTCCTCATAGGCGAACCCGGGGTCGGCAAGACCGCCATCGTGGAGGGCCTCGCGCTCAGGATGGTCGCGCGGGAGGTGCCGGACGCCCTCCTCGACAGGCGCCTCCTCGTCCTCGACGTCGCGTCCATCGTGGCGGGAACCAAGTACCGCGGCGAGTTCGAGGAGCGCCTCAAGCGCATCATGAAGGAGATCGCTCAGGCCGGGAACGTGATCCTCTTCATCGACGAGCTCCACACCATCATCGGCGCGGGCTCCGCAGAGGGAACCATCGACGCTTCCAACATGCTGAAGCCCGCCCTCTCCCGCGGAGAGATCCAGTGCATCGGCGCCACGACCCTGGACGAATACCGGAAGTATTTCGAGAAGGACGCGGCGCTCGAGCGGAGGTTCCAGACCGTCATCGTCGAGGAGCCCTCGGAAGCCGAGGCCGTCGAGATCCTCAAGGGCATCAAGGAGCGGTACGAGGCGCACCACCGCGTCCGCTACGAGCCCGAGGCCATCGAGGCCGCCGTAGGCCTCTCCAAGCGCTACGTCACCGACCGCTTCCTTCCCGACAAGGCGATCGACCTCATGGACGAGGCGGGATCGAAGAAGAAGATCGAAAACGCCGTGAGGCCTCCCGTCCTCTCCGAGATCGAGGAGGAGATACGCTCGCTCTCGGAGGAGAAGCTCGCGCTCGTGTCCACCCAGAATTACGAACGCGCCGCGCAGGTCCGTGATAGGGTGCGGGAGCTCAAGCTCAGGCTCGAGGAGGCCCGGGCCGAGTGGGAGACCGGGATCGAGAGCGGCCAGAACGTCGTTTTCGCGCAGGACATCCAGGAGGTCGTCTCTCAGATCACGGGGATCCCCCTCGCGAAGCTCGCCGAGAGCGAGGCCGAGCGGCTCCTCAGGCTGGAGGACGAGATCCACAGGAGCGTGGTCGGACAGGACGGCGCGATACGCGCCATCGCGAGCGCCATCAGGCGGTCGCGCGCAGGCATCTCCAATCCCAAGCGGCCCATGGGCTCCTTCATCTTCCTCGGCCCCACGGGCGTCGGAAAGACCCTCGTGGCCAAGAAGCTCGCCCTCGCGCTCTTCGGGAGCGAGGAGGCCCTCGTCCGCATCGACATGTCCGACTACATGGAGAAGCACAACCTTTCGCGGCTCACGGGAGCGCCTCCCGGCTACGTGGGCTACGACGAGGGCGGCCTCCTCACCGAGCGCATCAGGCGGAAGCCCTTCGCCGTCGTGCTCTTCGACGAGATCGAGAAGGCCCACCCCGAGGCGTTCAACCTCCTCCTCCAGATCCTCGAGGAGGGCGAGCTCCACGATTCGCTCGGCCACGTGGTCAACTTCCGCACCACCGTCATCATCATGACGAGCAACGCGGGCGCGCGGGAGATATCCTCAGGCGGCATGGGGTTCGGGCTCGGCGAGCGCCTCCTTTCCTACAAGGAGATGCGCGCGCGCGTCCTCTCAGAGATGAAGCGCGTGTTCAATCCGGAGTTCATAAACCGGCTCGACGAGATCGTGGTGTTCAGCGCGCTGGATCGCGCGCAGGTCGAGGGCGTCCTCGACCTCCTCTTAGGCGAGCTCGGGGATCGCATCGCCCAGAGGGGCATAACGCTGCGGGTTTCCGACGCGGCGCGGAAGTCCATGGTCGACCGGGGCTACGAGGTGACCTACGGCGCGCGGCCGATGCGCCGGCTCATCCAGTCGGAGATCGAGGAGCCTCTCTCGGTGATGGTGCTCTCGGGCGAGGCAGCGTCCGGCGACGCGATCCACGTGGACGTCGACGCGGAGGGCGCCATCGTCCTCTCGAAATCCGCCGTCGCGGAACGCAGCGGCGGGGAGCGGGTAAGCGCGAACTGACTTCCCCGCGCGCCTTATTCCTCACTCCTCGGAGTCCGCGCCCTTGAGCCTCGCGAGCCTATCGGGATCGAGCGACACAGAGAGGTTCTTCTCCTGCGTAGGCAGGACGAGGCCCTTTGGACCGTCCTTGGCGCGCCTTAAGTACTTCACCATGGTGTAATACACGTCCCCCTTCCCGGAGGACCTTCCCTTGGAATGGTAGATGGCGAGGTTCGCCGCGTCCAGGAGGACGTCGAGCGGCGGAGTCATGTTCTTCCGCCCCTTTATGAACACGTGGGCCCCCGCCCAATCCCGCGCGTGGACCCAGTAGTCGTTGCCCCGCACGTGCCGTCTCAGGAGCTCGTCGTTGTCCTTGGCCGTCTTCCCTACGATGAGCGTCCATCCGGAGGTTTCGATGCGGATCCCCGGCGCGCCGTCGGGCTTACCGGCCCCGGCCTTGGCGGAACCGAACCTGAGCGCCCGTTCGATCCTGAGCGGGTCCGTCTCCGCGAGGAGCGACGCGCGCTCCGCTTCGAGCCTCCGCTCCTCCGCCCGAGCCGCGGCGAGCTGGCGCTCGAGCTCCGTCCGCGAGGCCTTGAGGCGCTTCGAGCGATCGTAGTACGCCTCGGCGTTCTGGGCGAGGCTGAGCTTCCGCTGAACGCGGATGCGGACTCGTTCGCCGGGCCGGCGGTAGTCCTCCGCTTCCACCCATTCGCCCTCCGGATAGCCCGGCGGTTGGGATAGGAGGACGTCTCCCGTCTCGCGGAGTCCATCCGCCTCGGACGCCTCCTCGATCTTCGATTCTATCGATGAAATGAGCGAAGAAACCCTTCCGAGCGCTTCCGAATAGCGCGATTCTACCTTCTTGCGGAGCTCCTCGACGGAGAGGAGACCGACTCCCGCGTCGTAAAAGGCCTCGATTCGCTCGGAGAGGTTCCCTTCACCGGGGAAATCGCGGACAACCAGCGAGGCCGGAGCGGGAGCGCCGAGGCGCCCGTCCTCTTCCGGCTTGAAGGGGAAGCCCCCCGCCTCGCCTTTCTTGGGGCGTCGGAACATAGCGTCGAGGATGATCCCCTCGGAATCCGTGAGGATGACGTTGGCCGCGTTCGACCAGAGCCGAGCGTAGAGCCGGGTCTCCTCGCCCTCGCGGACGAGCCTCAAGCGGACGATCCTGTCGGATCCGAGCTGGCTCATCTCCTCGATCCTGGCGCCGACGATCCGCGACTTGAGGAATTCCATGAACCTGAGGGGGCGGGGCGGCTTCATGACGGGCTTCCGGGTGAGGTGGACGCGGCAGCCGCGCGGCGAGAGCGAGACGAAGACCGAGAACGACTGGGACGGCTTATAAAGATTGAGGACGAGGCTGTCGTAGGTGGGCTGGATCGCGCTCTGCACGAGGGCGCCCTCGGCCCCGATTTCGGCGAGGACCGCGTCTATCTCTAGGCAGTTGAGGGACACGTCCTAGGCGCCGTGGCAGAACTTGTACTTCTTGCCCGATCCGCAGGGGCAGGGATCGTTGCGCCCCACCTTCGGGTAGGACCGCGTAACCTGCTCCATCATGGGACGCGCGGCCTCCTCGATCGAGCCGCGCTGCTGGCGCGCCGCCGCCCCTTGGGGCCTCGCGAACTGCGCGGCCTCCTGATGCACCGCCGCGAGCTCCCTCGACCGCGTCATGGCCGCCTCGCGCCGCTCCTCTGCCCGCTTCACCTTCACGAGGAAGATCCTCGTCGCGATCTGCCGCTTGATGGACGCGATGAGGGCGTCGAAGATCTCGAATCCCTCGAGCTTGTATTCGAGGAGGGGGTTCTTCTGTCCGTAGTGCCTTAAGTACACGGCCTCCCTCAGCGCCTCGAGGTTCTCGAGGTGATCGAGCCACTGCTGGTCGATGGCCTGGATGTACTGGAACCGTATGAACTGGTTGAGGTTGTCCTCCCCGGCGATCTCCTTCTTGTTCTGGAGGTCGGCCGCGAGGGCCGAGGCGACCGATTCCCTCACTATGTCGGCGCGGTAGCCCTCCTGCGACGGGGGCGTTTCGATCGCGAGTCCGAAGTTCTCCCTGAGCCAGGAAGAGAGAGAGACGAAGGCGCCGCGCTGGTCTCCGCGCGCGTCCTCTCGGTATTCCTCCATGCGTTCGTCGAGCATCTCGAGGGCGGAGGACGTGACGCGCGACGCGAGGTCCGGGTCCTCGAGGATGGCGTCGCGCTGGGAGTAGATGAACTTGCGCTGTTCGTTGAGGACGTCGTCGTACTCGAGGAGGTGCTTGCGGATCTCGAAATTCCGCTCCTCCACCTTCTTCTGCGCGTTGGCGATGGTCCTGTTGAGCATGCTGTGGTAGATGGGCTCGCCGGGCTTCATGCCGATGCGGGTCATGAGCGACTTCATGTTCTCCCCGCCGAACAGCCGCATGAGCTCGTCGTCGAGCGATATGAAGAAGCGCGAGAGGCCGGGATCGCCTTGACGGCCGGAACGTCCGCGGAGCTGGTTGTCGATTCGCCGGCTCTCGTGCCGTTCCGTCCCCAGCACGTAGAGCCCACCGGCCGCGCGCACCGCGTCGTAGTCGGAGCGCCACTTGGCGTACTCCTCCGCGTAGGCGGCCTTGAATTCCTCCTGAGTCGCCTGGGTGCCGACCTTCCTCCTGGCGCGGAACTCGGGGTTGCCTCCGAGCTTGATGTCCGTGCCGCGTCCGGCCATGTTGGTCGCGATGGTGACGGCCCCCGCCGCGCCGGCTTCCGCGATGATGAGGGCCTCGCGGGCGTGGTTCTTGGCGTTGAGGACCTCGTGCCTCACGCCTTTCCGGGTGAGGAGGGCGGACAGCCGCTCGGACTTCTCGATGCTCACGGTTCCCACGAGGACGGGCTGCCCGCGGCCCTTCGCGTCAGATATCTCGTCGCAGATGGCGTCGAACTTGTCCGACTCGTTCAAGTACACGAGGTCGTCGTCGTCCTTGCGGACGACCGGCCTGTTGGTGGGGATCACCACGACATCCAGCTCGTAGATCTTCTGGAACTCCTCGGCCTCGGTGTCGGCGGTGCCGGTCATGCCGGAGATCTTCTTGTAGAGCCTGAAGAAATTCTGGAAGGTGATGGTCGCGAGCGTCCTGTTGCGCCGGGCGACGCGGATGCGTTCCTTGGCCTCGAGGGCCTCGTGCAGGCCCTCCGAGTAGCGCCGTCCGTGGAGGATGCGCCCCGTGAATTCGTCGACGATCTGGACGAGGCCGTCCTGCACGACGTAGTCCACGTCCTTGTGGAAGAGGGTATGGGCCCGCACCGCCTGCGTGACGTAGTGGAGCCACTGGAAGTTGTCCTCATCGTAGATCGAGCCCTTGATGAGGTTCCGCTTGAGTAGCTGTTCCTCGAAGGCGGAGATTCCCTGGGGCGTGAAGGTGATGCGCTTGGACTTCTCGTCGAGGCGGTAGTCGCCCTTGATCTCGGAGGCGTCCACCTCGTCCTCGCGGGGGTACTCGCCCGTGTCGGGGTTCTTCTCGACCTCCTTGAGGATGGAGACGATGCGGTCGGCCTCCGAGTACTTGCTCGTCTCGTCCTCGGCCGGTCCGGAAATGATGAGGGGCGTGCGGGCCTCGTCGATCAGGATCGAGTCGATCTCGTCCACGATGCAGTACGAATGCCCGCGCTGAACCTTCTCGCGCGACGACATCTTCATGTTGTCCCGGAGGTAGTCGAAGCCGAATTCATTGTTAGTGCCGTATGTGATGTCCATCTCGTAGGCGGCCTTGCGCGCGTCGTTGTCCATATTGGAGAGGATGACGCCGACGGAAACGCCCAGGTAGTCGTAGATGGGCTTCATCCACGCGGCGTCGCGCTCGGCGAGGTAGTCGTTCACCGTGACCACGTGCCCGCCCTCGCCGCGGAGGGCGTTGAAGTAGATGGGAGCGACGGACCTGAGGGTCTAGCCCGCGCCGGTCTTCATCTCCACGATCTTGCCCTGGTCGAGCACGAGGCCGGCCATGACCTGGACGTCGTAGGGGCGCTCGCCCAGGGTCCGCCGGGCGGTTTCCCGCACGAGGGCGAAGGCCTCGGGGAGGACGGAGTCCGGCGCCTCGCCGGAAGCGAGGCGCTCGCGGAAGAGCGCGGTCATCCGCGGGAATTCCTCCCGGGCGAGCGAGACCGCCCAGGATTCCTTGGCGTTGACCGCGTGGAGGAGGGGGAGGAGGGCCTTGACGTCGCGATCGTGCTTGGACCCGAAGAAGACGCTCAGTACTTTGTCGAGCATGGGAGACAATCTAAACGTTTCCCCGGTGCCGGTCAAGGCGAACCCCCTTCCTCTCGGAAGGCGGCGCCGCTATACTGGACGCATGCGATCCGCTCCCAGGCGCCGCCTCGCACGGAGCGCGGCCGCGGCCGTCCTTCTTCTCGCGGCCGCCATCATCGGCTCCTGCTCGCGCGGCGCCATCAGGCTCTCGCGAGTGCCCCGCAAGGACCTCTTCTCCCTTTCCCTCGGGAAGCTTGAGGACCAGATCGACCTCTTCGGATCGGCCGGCTCCGTCGGCAAACTCAGGATATTCATGCGCGACGGGCTCTTCTTCGTATCGAACGGGCAGGGCAGGAAGGTCATGGAGTTCTCCTCCTACGGCGACCTCATCGCGCTCGTCTACGATCCCGACTACGATCCCGCGCCGGTCCTTTTCGGGGAGCAGGGCGGCGGGACCTCGATCAAGCGCGCCATCGAGCACCCCCTCCGGGAGGCCGGCGAGATCGTCGTCAATTCCCGCAAGGACTTCTACGTCGAGGATCGCCTCCCTCCCGATAGGCGGGTCGAGGGCCAGGGCGGCGGCTACGTCCTCGACGCGGTCGTCCTCCGCTTCGGCCAGGACGGAAGCTACCGCGACTACCTCGGCCAGGAGGGCTTAGGCGGCACGCCCTTCCCGAACATCGCCTCGATCCATTGCACGGCCAGGGACGACATCGTCGTCGTGACCGCCTCCACGACCGACCACGGCCTCTACTGGTTCAAGGACGACGGAACCCTCCGCTACTCCCTGAGCGTCAAGCGCGACGCCCTCCCGCTCCCCGAGGGCGAAGGCTACATAGCATCGCTCGAGAAGCTCCTCCCGGATCCGAACGAGGAACGCATCTACATGAAGGTCGACTACTACAAGGAGACCGTTGACGCCTCCACCGGGGCCCAGACGGGCGTCGAGTACGACCAGAGCCTCGTGTGGTCCATCGATCCCGAGGACGGGAGGATCGACCGCCCGGTCAAGGCGCCCGTCATCAGGAAACGTGACGACTCGGGTTTCTCGGACAGGATGTACGCGCGGAGCTACGAGCTCCTCGGCATCACCCAGGGAGGCCAATTCTACTACGTGATGCCCGAGGAGGACGGGAGCTTCGATCTTCTGGTCGTCGACGGCCTCGAGGGCAGGACGAGGAAATTCCTCCTCGCGGCCCCGGGAGACGACATCGTAGCGTCCGACCTCCGCCTGGGCCTCGACGGCATCATCTCGGGGATCTTCGTCGGGGCGCGCGAGGCGCGCGTCTCCTGGTGGCGCATGGACAAGGCGCTGGGCAACTGAGGATGCGGCCGCTCGCCTCCCGCGCGCGCATGGAGGCCGCCGAGTCGGCGGCCGAACGGGACTGGGGCGTCCCCTCGCGCCTCCTCATGGAGAACGCGGCCGCCGCCGTCGAGCGCGCGCTCCCCGGGGGAGCGGGAGAGGAGCTGAGGCTCCTCGTCCTCGCGGGCCGCGGAAACAACGGGGGCGACGGGCTCGCGGTGGCCGCCCGCCTCGCGCAGCGCGGCCGCATGAACCTCGCGGTGGTCGCGATTAAGGGCGCGCGCTCGGACGAATGCGCCTTCCGCCTCTCGCTCGCCGAGAAAGCCGGCGTCACCATGCTCTCCTGGCCCGACGACGCTCAGGCGGTCGAAGCAGCTTTCCGTTCCGCCGACATCGTCCTGGACGCCCTCTGCGGGACGGGCCTTTCCTCGCCTCTCCGGGATACCGAAGCGTCCCTCGCCGCGCTGCATGGCGCGTGCCGCGCCCGAAAGATAGCCCTCGACGTGCCTTCGGGCTTCAGGGAGGGCATGGCCGAGGGCGAGAGCGTGTTCCGCGCCGACGAGACCCTCGCCATCGGCATGGACAAGGCGATGCTCCACGCGCCCGCCTTCCGCGAGCTCGCGGGCGAGATTCGCGTCGTAGGAGAGGACGTCTTTCCGAAAGCCCTCGTGGATCCCGAGGCCGTCGATCCGCTCCTCCTGGACGAGTCGGACCTCCGCGGTTCCGCGTCCGCCCATGCGCGGAACGCTCACAAGGGCTCGAGGGGGAAGGCCGCCGTCTTCGCGGGTTCGACTGGCATGTCCGGAGCGGCCTATCTCGCCTCCTCCGCGGCGGGCCGAGCGGGCGCGGGCTACGTCCGGCTCGTTACCGACAGCGACGTCCTTACGGCGGTCGCGCGAAGAACCGGCGGCGTCATCGCCGAAGGCCTCCCCCTCGCGACGGATAACGCCGCTCAGCGCGGCGCATCGCGAGCGTCTTCAGCCGACGCCCTCGTGATAGGCCCGGGCTGGGGAAACGGAGAAGACCGCTCAAGGCTCCTCGACGCGATCCTTTCATCGGGGAAACCCGCCGTCGTCGACGCCGACGCGCTCCGCGTCCTCGGATCCCGCATCCTCCCGCCGCGATCCGTCATCACGCCCCATCCCGGGGAAGCCGCCTTTCTCCTCGGCGAGGACGCGGGAGCCGTGCTCAGGAACGCCCCCGATTGCGCGCTCGCCCTCGCGCGGCGCCACGGGGCCGTCGCCGTCCTTAAAAGCTCCGTTACCTGGATCGCCTCTCAGTCGGGATCCCTCGCCTGCGTAGACGGTCGGACGAGCGAGCTCGGCACTGCGGGATCGGGCGACGTCCTCGCGGGAATCATCGGAGCCCTCCTCGCGCGCGGCATGGATTCGTTCGCGGCCGCGAAGGCGGGCGTCCTCATCCACCTGGAGGCCGGGCGCAGGGCGGCATTAGCTCGGGGAAACATCCTCGCCGAGGACATCCTCCTCGAGGTTTCGCGCGCGTCCAAGGACGCGGAAGGCCGGAGCTGATATGGACAGGAAGGAAACCGATCTCGTATTCAGGTATTCCCGCGAGGAGCGCCTCCGCCGTGCTCCCCCGGCCGTCCGGGCCCTCGAGGAATGGCGGAAGGGCGGGAAGCGAGGCTTCTTCTCCTTCCTCAAGGGGAACAGGGGCCTCGCCATCACCATGACCACCGTCCTCGCTTTCGGCCTCATGGCCGTCGTCTTCGCCTTTTTCCAATCGCGCTCCCCGGCCGGGCTCGACGCGTTCAAGGTATCCGCGAAGGCGCGGCGAGTCGACGGCATCATCTCCCTCGCCCTCGCCATCGAGCCGAAGGCTGGCGCGGACGCGAGCGGGAAGGAAGCGGAGGTCGCGACGGTCACCGTCTCCACCGACGGAAGCTCTTTCACGCGCAAGGAAGCCGCCCTGGCCGCGTCGGGCTCGACGACCATCTTCTTCTCCCTGCCGGACACGGGGAGCGACAAGATCTGGCTCATCCTCGGCTACGGCGGCAAGACTCGGGAATGGACCCTCCCGGTGGAGAAAGGCGAATGATCCAGTTCTACTTCCTGTCGGTGTTCCTGAACGCCGCGGCCGGCCTCGCGCTCGCGTCCAGGAACGACGGCGCGACGACCGGCCCCCTCGCCGGGCTCCGCGCCTTCCTCTCTGGCGACGCCCCGCGCCTCATCGTGGGATCGCTCTCCGTGGTGACGGCGGTCTTCAAGTTCCTGACTCCCGTGGAGGGCGACGTCCCCGTCATCGGCGACCTCGCGCCCGCCCTCGCGGGTCTCCTCTCTGGCGTCGCGCTCCTCCTCGACTACTACCGTTCCAAGAGCGACGTCGCCTCACCCGGCCTCGAGCGCGTTTTCAAGCTCATCCTGGGTAGGCGCCGCGCCCTGGGCGTCGCCGCCCTCGCCGCGGCGGCGCTCCACTTCGTCTTCCCGAGGATCGTCCTCCTGTGAGCGAGGCCCGGCGTAGGTTATCTGTCGCTGGCATATCGCTCCGTGACGGGCGCTACTTCGTCGCGCGAAGGCTCCCCGGGGGAGACATGGGAGGCAGGTGGGAATTCCCAGGCGGCAAGGTGGAAGAGGGCGAGGACTGCGTTTCCGCGCTGCACCGGGAATACGACGAGGAATTCGGCGTACCCATAATCGCCGGCACGAGGATATGCGAGGTCGATTTCAGGAACGGCGGGAAGGAATACGCGCTCAACGCCTATTTCGTGAGCATCGCGGCGACCGATGAGGCCATCGAGCTCAGGGAGCACAGCGAATTCCGCTGGGCTACGTTCGAGGAAATCCTCTCCCTCGACTTCGCGGACTCCGACGCCAAGATTCTTCCCTTCCTGATTTGATTGGACGGATCCCGTTCGAGGAGGGCGCCGTCAGGCCTGGTCGGGATCGAAGAGCCCGAGCTCGGGAGGCGATTCCTCCTCCTCGTCGGCCTTGAGGAGTATCTCGATCTTGGATTCCACCCGGGACAAGTCCCGTTCGAGCGACCTGGAGAGCTTCACGCCCTCGTCGAAGAGGACGATGGCCTCGTCGAGGCCGGTCTCGCTCGACCGCATGAGGCGCGCTATCTCCTCGAGGCGCTCGAGCCGTTCCTCAAACTTCTTCATCGTGTATCTCCTCGGCGACCGCGACGGCCGAACCTGACTTGAACGTGATAGAAAGCCTATCGCCCTTCGCGAGGCCGAAAGCCGACGCGACGACGGCGCGGGAACCGGCCTTCCTGACGATGGAATACCCCCGCTCCATCACGGACGCGGGATTCGAGGCCTCCATGGACGCCGACGCCACCTCGAGCCGCTTCCTCCGATCCATGGCCATGGAGGAGAGAGAGCCGAGGAGCGTCTCCTTGGCGTCGTCGAACCGCTGGAGCGCGGGCTGGTAGCGGTTCCTGAAAGCGTACTCGAGCTCGTCGACCGTGAAGCGGTCGAGCCTCGATCGCTGCCTCTCCGCGATTCCCGAGAGGGAATCCCGAACGATCCGCCTGAGCTCCCTGGCGCGGGAGAGGACAGCGGCGCTCTCGCCGGAGACGAGCTCGGCGGCCGCCGAGGGGGTAGGGGCCCTGAGGTCGGCGGCGAAGTCCGAGAGGGGGAAGTCGATCTCGTGGCCCACCGCGGAGATGACCGGGATCCCGCTCTCCGCTACGGCGCGCACGACGGCCTCGTCGGAGAAGGGGAGGAGGTCCTCGATGGAGCCCCCGCCCCGCGAGAGGATGATCACTTCCCCGAGCGCGTGGATATTCGCGAGGCGGATCATGCGGGCGAGCTCCTGCGCCGCCTGTGCGCCCTGCACAGCGGAAGGAAGTATCACCACGTCGAGTGAAGCGTTCCGGCGGGCGAGGACGGAGAGGATATCCCTGATGGCGGCCCCCGTGGGGCTCGTCACCACCGCGATGCGCTCGGGGAAGCGGGGAATGGGGCGCTTCCGCTCGGCGTCGAAGAGCCCCTCCTCGGCGAATTTCCGCTTCCGCTCCTCCAGCATGGCGAGGATGGCGCCCTCTCCGCTCGCCTCCATCGTCTCGCAGATGATCTGGTAGTTGCCGCGCGGAGGATAGACCGAAAGCGCCCCCGTCACGCGCACGACGGCCCCGTCCGCCGGACGGAAGGAGAGCCCGGCCGCGCGTCCGCGGAACATCACCGCCTGAATCACGGCGTCGGAGTCCTTGAGGGAGAAGTAGAGGTGGCCTGAGGACGCGGGGCGGAAATTGGATATCTCCCCCTCGACCCTCACCGCGGGGAAGGACCCCTCGATGCTGTCCTTGATGAGGGCGGTCAGCCTGGATACGGTGAGGACCTCTAGCGCGGGCACGGCCCCATCCTAGCATGGACGCGCCGTCTCAGGAAGGTCCGCCCCGGTTCCGGATCGATCCGCCCTCCGCGGATAAGGCGCGGTAATCCTGAAGGGCTCTCCGATCCGTCGCCGACGACTTGAAACGGAACGCGGTTATCCCCCACAGTAAGGCCATGTCCGCGCGGGATCGGCTCAAGGAAGCCAAGCGAATCGTAGTGAAAGTCGGCTCGTCGAGCCTCACCGACGAGTCGGGCGCCATCGACGCCGGGAAGGTCTCCCGGCTCGTCGACGACGTCGCTTCCGCCGTCAAGGGCGGGAGGGAGCTCGTGCTCGTGAGCTCGGGCGCCATCGCCGCCGGCCGGGGCAAACTCGGCCTCAAGGAGCGCCCCAAGACCATCCCCGAGAAGCAGGCCGTCGCGGCCATCGGCCAGGTCGCCCTCATGAGCACCTACGCGGAGCTTTTCTCCGCGCGTTCCCTCGTCGCCGCGCAGGTGCTCCTCACGCGGGACGACACCCTGGACCGCTCGCGCTGCATTAACTCCCGGACCACTATCACGACCCTCCTCTCCATGGGAGCCGTCCCGATCGTGAACGAGAACGACGCCGTGGCCGTCGACGAGCTCAAGATCGGCGAGAACGACAGCCTCTCCGCGATGGTGGCCTCCCTCATCGACGCCGAGCTCCTCGTCATCCTCTCCGACATCGACGGCCTCTTCACCGCGGATCCCCGCAAGGACCCGAAGGCCGTCGTCGTGCGGACGGTGGAGGAGATCACGGCGGAGGTCGAGGCGTCCGCCGGAGGCGCCGGCTCGTCTCGCGGGACGGGCGGCATGGCCACCAAGGTCCAGGCCGCCAAGATCGCGACAGCGGCCGGCATTCCCTTCGTGATCGCCAATTCCTGCGATCGCTCTCCTGTTTCGAGGCTCCTCGCGGGAGAGGAGATCGGAACCCTCTTCATGCCCCGCGAGGGAGGCCTCGGCTTCAAGAAGCGCTGGATCTCCTTCGGCGCCCGCGTGGAGGGCAGGGTGGTCGTCGACGCGGGCGCGGAGCACTCCCTCGTGTCGGGAGGGGGGAGCCTCCTCGCCGCGGGCATCAAGGGCGTCGAGGGCGAATTCTCCGAGGGCGACGTGGTGAGCGTCGTGTCGCTCGGGAGCGGCCGCGAGCTCGGCCGCGGGATCAGCAACTACTCGGCCGCGGACCTCCGCAGGATCAAGGGAAAACGATCCGACGACATCGCGTCCGTGCTCGGATCGAAGCCCTACGACGAGGCGATCCATCGCGACAGGCTCGCGCTCCTCGTCCAGGAAAGGAACGGTAAATGAACGTCGAAGCCGAAGCGAGGAAAGCAAAGGAAGCCTCCCTCCTCTGCGCCGCCCTTCCTCGGGCGGCCAAGGACGCGGCCCTCTCCGCCGCGATGCGCGCCCTCCGCTCCCGTTCCGCCGCCATCTTCGCGGCGAACGCCGCGGACATGGAGCGCTCCCGCGCCGAGGGCCTTCCCGGGCCCCTTCTCAAGCGGCTCAAATTCGACGAAGCCAAGCTCGACGAAGTCGTCTCGGGCATCGAGAGCCTCATCGGCCTCGACGATCCCGTCGGCAAGGTGCTCTCGCGCCGGCGGATCGCGGAGGGGATGACCCTCGAGCGCGTGAGCTGCCCCCTCGGGGTCATCGGCATGGTGTTCGAGTCCAGGCCCGACGCCCTCGTCCAGATCGCCGGCCTCTGCCTCAAGAGCGGGAACGCCGTCCTCCTCAAGGGCGGGAGCGAGGCGAGGGAGACCAACGCCGTACTGGCCCAGACTCTCCTCGAGGCCACGGTCGGCGCGGGCATGCCCTCGGGATGGCTGTGCGCCCTCGAGAGCCGCGACGACGTGAAGGCCATGCTCGGCCTTTCCGCCCTCATCGACATCATCATCCCCCGCGGTTCGAACGAATTCGTCACCTCGATCATGCGCTCCTCGTCCATTCCCGTGATGGGACACGCGGACGGCGTCTGCCACGTCTACGTCAATGGGGACGCGGATACCGCCATGGCCGTGAAGGTCTGCGTGGATTCCAAGGCCCAGTACGTGGCCGTGTGCAACGCGGCGGAGACCATCCTCGTGGATTCGTCCTGCGCCGAGAGGATCCTTCCTCCGCTCGCGGCCGCCCTCGAGGGCGCCAAGGTGGAGATCCGCGGCTGCGAACGGACGCGGAAGATCGTCTCCTGCGCTCCGGCGACCGAGGCGGATTGGAGCGCGGAATACCTGGACTACATCGTCTCGGTGAAGGTCGTGGACGGCCTCGAAGCGGCCATCAAGCACGTCAACGCGTACGGCTCGCGCCATACCGAATCCATCGTCTCCGCTTCCCGCGAGGCGGCCGAGCGCTTCATGTCCGCGGTGGACGCCGCGTCCGTGTTCTGGAACGCCTCCACGCGATTCGCTGACGGCTATCGCTACGGCCTCGGGGCCGAAGTCGGGATATCGACCTCGAAGCTCCACGCGCGCGGCCCCGTGGGCATGGAGGGGCTCCTCATCTACAAGTGGAAACTCTACGGTTCGGGCGACGCCGTCGCGGACTTCTCCGCGGGAAAGCGGAAGTTCGATTTCAAGGAGCTCGCCTAGCGCGCTGCGGCCATCGGGCCCGGTTCCGCCGTTTCAGGCCTCCCGCACGTCCAGAACGCCGTCGATGTCCTTGAGGACGACGGCGACGAACCGGTCCTTCTCGATCCCCTCGAGCTTGATCGTGCAGATCACCTCGTTGTCGTTCTCGGCGGGGAAGGTGTTGAGCGAGATGATGTTCCCGCCAGCAGCGGCGATGGATGAAGTGAGGGAGGCGATCTCGCCCACCCGCTCGGGGAGGAGGAGGGTGGCCCGTATCCCCCGCTTCCTGGCGCCGAAGAGATCCACGAAGATCCTGAAGAGGTCCGATTCCGTGATGATCCCGACGAGTTCCTTGCCGCGCATCACGGGTAGGCCCGAGATGTCGTTGTCCGCCATGAGGCGCGCGGCGTCCTCCACCGTGCAGGACTCGGTTATCGTGATGACCTTCTTCTTCATGATGGTCTCGAGCTTGAGCTTGGCGATGAGGTAGCTCATCTCCCACATGTCCAGGCTCGTGGCCGCCGAGGGGCAGGCGTTCACGAGGTCGAACTCGGTGACGATCCCGACGAGGGCCCCGTTTTTGTCCGTTACGGGAAGCCGCGAGATGCCTCGTTCCTTGAGGACTGCCCTGGCCTCGGGGACGGTGGTGTCCGGATGCGCGGTGACGGGGTCCTTGGTCATGAAGCGTTCGACGGTCATCCTGCTCCTCCCGCGGGCGAACGGCCGTTCGCCCGCCTGCCGAAAGTATAAGCCCGCGCCGATCGGCTCTCAAGCCTTTCGGAACGCCTTGCCGGATTTTTAGGCGTCCCGGGGCGAGGGCGGAAATTCCCGCCTTCTGCTGGACATAGTCCTGTCCTGGTAGTATTGTTCCCCGGATACTCGATCATATCAAGGAGGACTATACGATGAAGAAGCTCATCCCCGTCGCGGTCATCGTCGCGATCGCGGCCCTGCTCGTCGCCGGCTGCAACTCGGGCGGCAACGTCATCAAGGTGGGAACCATCCAGCCGATCTCCGGCCAGATCGCCGCCTACGGCACCCAGACCAAGAACGCCATCGAACTCGCCTTCGCGGAAATCAACGCCAAGGGCGGAGTGCTCGGCAAGCAGCTCAAGCTCATCGCCGAGGACGACGAGGGGAACCCCGAGAAGACCACCAACGCCTTCAAGAAGCTCTCAGCCCAGGACAAGGTGCCCGTCATCATCGGCGCCCTCACCTCCAAGTGCTCCCTCGCCATCACCGACCTCGCCCAGGCCAAGAAGATCGTCATGATCTCCCCGTCCTCCACCAACGACAGGGTCACGGACGCCGGCGACTTCATCTTCCGCGCCTGCTACAAGGACTCCTTCCAGGGCGTCGTGGTGGCGCAGTTCGCTGGAGAGACCCTGAACGCCAAGACGGCGGCCATCCTCTTCGACAACACCAACGACTATTCCAAGGGCCTCACCGCATCCTTCACGGATAAGTTCGAGGCCGTCGGCGGCAAGATAGTCGCGACGGAATCCTACGTGACGAATGATACCGACTTCAACGCCCAGATCACCAAGATAAAGGGCTTCAAGCCGGACGTCCTCTTCATCCCCGACTACTACTCCACCGTGTCCCTCATCGCCAAGACCGTCCGGTCCCAGGGCATCACCATCCCGATGCTCGGCGCCGACGGCTGGGACGAAATCGTCAACAACGCCGGGGACGAGGTCCTCAACTGCTTCTACTCGAACCATTACTCCACTGATTCCCAGGACCCCGAGGTCCAGGCCTTCATCTCCGCCTACAAGGCCAAGTACGGCGAGACGCCCAACGCACTGGCCGCCCTCGGCTACGATTCCGCCTACATGATCGCCGACGCCATCGCCGCCGCCGGCAAGACGGATTCCAAGTCCATCAGGGACGCCCTGGCCAAGACGGACAAGAAGTTCGTCACCGGCCAGATCAAGTTCGACGAGACCCGGAATCCCGTCAAATCCGCCATCATGCTCGAGGTGGTCAAGGGTTCGGACGGGAAGCTCGCGACCAAGTACGCCGGCACCGTGAATCCCTAAGGGGTACGGGACCGCCCTGACGGAACGGATCGTCCGCGAGAGTGGACGATCCGTTTTTTTTCGTGTACACTGCCCTCCCGAAAGGGGGCTTGATGTCCGGTTCAGCGATCCTACTTCAGCAGGTCATCAACGGCCTCTCCCTCGGTTCCATCTACGCCCTCATCGCCATCGGCTATACCATGGTCTACGGCATCGTGAAGCTCATCAATTTCGCGCACGGCGACCTCCTCATGATCAGCGCGTACTCCGCCTTCTTCGCCCTGAAGTGGGTCGGCCCGTCCCTGTTCGGCTTCATCTTCGCCTTCGTCTTCGCCATCGCGGTATCCATCGCCATCGCGGTATCCATAGAGCGTTTCGCGTACCGCCCCCTCAGGAGCGCGCCGCGCATCAACTCGCTCATAACCGCCATCGGCGTCTCCATCCTCATCGAGAACGGCGCGCGGGTCATTCCCTTCATCGGTCCCAATCCGAGGGAATTCCCGACCATCGGGAACCTCCAGATCGGCCTTTTCGGAGCGAGCGCCTCATTGACGCAAGCCCTCGTCCTCGGAATAACCGTCGTGCTCATGGCCGTCCTCACGCTCATCGTCGCGTTCACCCGGATGGGCAAGGCGATGCGCGCCGTCTCGTTCGACATGCAGGCTTCGAGCCTCATGGGCATCCCCGTCAATTCCGTGATCTCCTTCACGTTCGGCCTCGGCGCCCTGCTCGCCGCGGCCGGAGGCGTCCTCTTCGCCTTGTCCTATCCCCAGATCACGCCCACGATGGGAATCATGCCCGGACTCAAGGCCTTCATCGCCGCGGTCCTCGGGGGCATAGGATCGATTCCCGGAGCCATGCTCGGCGGATTCGTCCTCGGCATCGTCGAAACGCTCACCAAGGGTTTCATCTCGACGAAGCTCGCGGACGCGGTCGTGTTCGGCATCCTCATCGTAATCCTTCTCGTGAAACCCACGGGGATCATCACCTCCCGGCTCAAGGAGAAGGTATAGTGCGCAAGGAAACCCCCTGGAGGACCGTCCTCCTCCTCGCGATATCCGTCCTGGGAAGCGGGGCGCTCGCCGCGCTCGTCTATCTCGGGGTGATCAACGAATTCCTCGCGCAGATCCTCACCTTGGGCGCAATCAACGTCGTCATCGCGCTATCCATCAACCTAGTATCCGGATTCTGCGGACAGCTCGCGCTCGGACACGCGGGCTTCATGGCCATCGGCGCCTACACCACGGCCTTTTTCGCCATGCGCCTCCGCCTTCCCCTGCCGGTCGGGATCGTGGCGGGGGGCCTCCTTTCCTCGGGCTTCGGCTTCCTCGTGGGATTCCCCGCGCTCAGGCTCAAGGGGGATTACCTCGCCATCGTCACCCTCGGCTTCGGCGAGCTCATCCGCGTCATCCTCATCAACCTCGAATCGATCACGGGCGGCGCCGCCGGCCTCAAGGGGATCCCCTCCTTCACGAAGGACATCCTCCTCCAGCCCGCGATCGCCTTCTTCGTCTGCGTGATGGTCATGGCCCTCGTGGTGGCGAGCCTGAGGCGCTTCATGACTTCATCCTACGGACGCGCCGTCCTCTCGGTCCGAGAGGACGAGATCGCGGCCTCCTCGGTGGGGATTCCGATCTTCAAATACAAGATGGCGGCCTTCATCGGCTCCGCCTTCATCGCGGGCATCGGCGGAGGGCTCTACGCGCCTTTCTTCCAGTACCTCAATCCCACGAACTTCGACTTCCTCCGAAGCGTGGACTTCGTCGTCTTCGTGGTCATGGGCGGCATGGGCTCCATCACCGGCACCGTCCTCTCGGGACTCTCGCTCACCCTCCTCAGGGACTGGGTCCTCATCAACCTCGGGAGCATCGAAGGCCTCGGCTTCATCAAGCAGTACCGGCTCGTATTCTTCCCCCTCATCCTCATCCTCGTCATGATCTTCAGGCCGGGAGGGATCATGGGGAAGCGCGAGTGGTCGCCCGCGGCCTTCCTCGCGGAGAAGCTCCCGGCCTTCGCCCGTCGGATCTTCTCAGGCGGGAAGGGGAGGGCGTAGGATGCCGCGCACCGTGCTCCGCACCGAGAAACTCGGCATCGTCTTCGGCGGCCTCTGCGCGCTGGCGGACTTCGACGTTCAGCTCGGGGAGGGAGAGCTCGTCGGCCTCATCGGCCCGAACGGAGCCGGGAAGACGACGGTCTTCAACCTCCTCTCCGGCCTCTACAAGCCCACCTCGGGCAGGATCGAATTCACCCCCTCGTCGGGAGCGCTCCTCCGTCCCGACCGCATGAAGAGCCACGCGATATCCCGCGCCGGGATCGCGAGGACCTTCCAGAACATCAGGCTCTTCAAGGAGCTCAGCGTCCTGGACAACGTGCGCATCGCGCTCCATCCCAGCGTCGCCTACGACCCGGCCTCCGGGCTCTTGAGACTCCCGCGCTTCTCCCGGGGCGAGGCGGCGATTGAAAAGAAGGCCCTCGAGATCCTCTCCATCTTCGGAATCGAGGACAAGGCCGTCGAACGCGCAGCGAACCTCCCCTACGGCGAACAGCGGAAGCTCGAGATCGTCCGCGCCCTCGCCACCGGCCCGGAGCTCCTCCTCCTCGACGAGCCCGCGGCGGGCATGAATCCCCAGGAGACCAACAACCTCATGGAGCTCATCTCCTTCATCAGGGAACGCTTCAGCCTCACCATTCTCCTCATCGAGCACGACATGAACCTCGTCATGGGGATCTGCGAGCGCCTCGTCGTCCTGGACTACGGGCGCGTCATCGCGCGGGGGCTTCCCGCCGAGGTGCGCACTAATCCCCTCGTCATCGAGGCCTACCTCGGGAAGGAGGGCGGCCCCGATGCTTAAGGTTTCCGGGCTCGAGGTATTCTACGGCAGCATCCACGCGATCCAGGGGATCGATTTCGAGGTCTCCTCCGGCGAGATCGTCTCCCTCATCGGCTCGAACGGCTCGGGGAAGACGAGCACGCTCCACGCCGTCTCCGGAATCATTCCCAAGAAGGGCTCCGTCGTCTTCGACGGCGAGGACGTCTCTCTCGAGCGCGCTGACAGGATCGTCCGCCGCGGCCTCGTGCAGGTGCCGGAGGGGAGGCGGATCTTCGCCAACCTCACCGTCCAGGAGAACCTGGACATGGGCGCTTATACCGAACGGAACCGGGCGAGGAAGGCCGCGAACGAAGAGCGGGCCTTCGCGAGCTTCCCCCGCCTCAGGGAGCGGCGCCTCCAGATCGCGGGGACGCTCTCGGGCGGAGAGCAGCAGATGCTCGCCATCGCTCGGGCCCTCATGGCCAATCCGCGCCTCATCCTCCTCGACGAGCCATCCATGGGCCTCGCGCCCGTCCTCGTTGACGAGATCTTCTCCATCATCAAGCGCGTCAACGACGACGGCGTCACCGTCCTCCTCGTCGAGCAGAACGCGTACAAGGCCCTCTCCATCGCGGACCGCGCCTACGTCCTCGAGACCGGACGCGTCGCCGTCTCAGGCCCCGCGTCGGAGCTCATGGCCGACGAGCGCATCAAGAAAGCCTACCTGGGGGGCTGATGTCCGAGTCCGAGGGCGGGATAGGAGAGCGCGCTACCGTCGACTTCCTCAAGAGCCTGGGCTTCCCCGGCCTCAAAGTCCACTTCGCGTTCAACCATTTCGATTTCGTCCGGCCCGGAAGGCGGATCCTCGTCATCGGGCCCATGGGCTCGGGCAAGACCGAGTATTCCTCCCGCGTCTGGCGCGACGCGGCCGTCGCCTCGCAGAAGAGCGGCAGGGCGGCTGAGAGCGCCATGACCGGGGTCGCCGACAGGCGGCGGGTGGCCTTCGTCCGATCCTCGCTCGACTCGTCCCGCTTCCCCGGCTATCCCGATGACGCCCTCGCGTACCGCTCGGGCTACGACCGGCTCGGCGACCGGCGCGTCGCCGCCCGCGACTCCTTCCAGCTCGAGAAGGCCATGGCCGAGCATCCGGAGGAGGGCACATGGATCGTGGACGAGGCTTCCTTCTTCGACGAGCGCCTCGCCTACCTCGCCATGGAGGAGTCGCGCAAGCGCGGAGCGATCTTCATCTTCCCGACCCTCGTCCTCAACTTCCGCAAGGAGATCTTCAACGCGACGGCGCGGCTCCTCCTCGAGACCGCCACGGACGTTTTTCCGCTCACGGCCTACTGCGAGCACGAGGAATGCCTCCTCGACTCCTTCTATACGTACCGCTACTACCAGGCCGACGGGCGCGAATGCCCCGCGCCCTACTTCGATCCCCTCATCATCGTGGGCGGCGACAGGAAGAAGCGCGATCCCCTCGAGCCCGACTACTGCACGAGATGCGACGCGCACCACTTCCTCCCGGGGAAGGAGTACGCGTTCCTCACGCTCAAGCCGCTCGGACGGGCGGCCGCCTCGGGCGACGCGGGGCCGCTCTTCCGGGAGCTCTCCGCCCTCGCCGAGCGCCCCGCCGCCTCCGCCTTCGGCGAATCCCTGCGCGAGCACGCGCCGGAGGGCGAGGGGAGGGACGTCTACCTGAACGCCCTCGGGCTCCCGCGCCTCGCGGAGCGGGCACTCGTCTTCCTCTACGCCGAGCAGAATCTCCTCTCCGCCGAGCAGGCCGTTCGAGCGATGCGAGAGCTCTCACTCGACGAGGCCTACCTGGCCGCCCGCCTCAGGGACAACGGCCGGCCGCTCGCCTGAGCCTTTCGGCTCCGCGCCGTCCTGCGGCGTGAAGGCTTCCGCTCGCGCGAGCGCCCTCGCTCCAATGAATCGAAGGATTGATCGCCTGCGCGTTCCGCCCGCGCTCTCACTCCATGAAGAAGCGCTTCGTCGCGTACACCGGATCCGAGGTGAGCTCTATCCCGAGCCTCCGGAGCCCCGCCTCGTCGCCGGGGGATGGGAGGTGGGAGAGGTGCATCTGGCATCCCCTGAGCGCCTTCAGCGATTCCATGCAGGCCTGGACCATGGGCGTGAGGGCGGCGCTGATCGCGAGCGCGATGAGGGCCTCGTCCACGTCGATGCTCGCGCTCTTCCCGCGCATGACGTCCTTCTTGAAGCGCGAGATCGACTCGATGACGAGGGGAGAGAGGAGGTGGATGTTCGCGGGCACGCCCGAGAGGAGCTTCGATGCCTTGAGGATGGCGGCCGTCGCCGCGTGGAGGAGGTTCGAATTCTTGCCGGTCACGATCCTCCCGTCCGGGAGCTCGATGGCGGCGCCGCAGTGGGCGGATTCCGCGGCCAGCGCCGCTTCGCCGGATGCCGCGGCCTCGCGCGCGGCTTCCTCTGCCGCTTTCCGCGCCGCGGGCACGACGCTCCGGTGCTCTGCCGTGATGCCGAGCTCCTTGAGGAGGCGGTCGGCCTTGTTGAGCGCCTCCTCGTCCGCCATGCCCATCATGAACTCGCAGGAACAGCGCAGGTAGCGGCGCACGACCTCCTGCCGCGCGGCCTCGCGCGCCGCCTCGTCGTCGGAAATGGCGAAGCCCGCCCGGTTCACCCCCATGTCCGTGGGCGAGCGGTAGGCCCCGGGAACGTCGGTGATGCGCTCGAGGATGGCCGCGAGGACGGGAAAGGTCTCCACGTCGCGGTTGTAGTTCACCGAGGCCTCGCCGTGGGCCTCGAGGTGGAAGGGATCGATGAGGTTGAAGTCCTTGAGGTCAAGGGTGGCGGCCTCGTAGGCGAGGTTGACGGGATGCTTGAGGGGGAGGTTCCAGATGGGGAAGGTCTCGAACTTCGCGTACATCGCCTTCACGCCCAGCCTGTGGTCGTGGTAGATCTGCGAGAGGCATGTGGCCATCTTGCCCGAGCCGGGACCGGGGCCCGTGACGACGACGAGCGGCTTCTCCACCTCGATGCGGGGATTGGCGCCGTAGCCCTCATCCGAGACGATCCGGTCCAGGTCCGTGGGATAGCCCTTCGTGGGCGTATGCGCGTAAACGCGCATGCCGCGGTTCTCGAGCTTGGTCATGAACGCCTTGGCCTGGGGCTGGCCCTCCCAGCGCGTGACCACGACTGCGGCGACCCTGAGGCCCCATTCCCCCAGGTCGTCGATGAGCTTGAGCGCGTCGTCGTCGTAGGTGATGCCGTAGTCCGCCCTGATCTTCCGGTGCTCGATCGCCCCGGCGTGGATGCAGAGGATGATCTCCGCCTCGTCCTTGAGCTCCTTGAGGAGCCGCACCTTCACGTTGGGATCGTAGCCGGGGAGGACGCGCGCGGCGTGGAAGTCGTTGAGGATCTTTCCGCCGAATTCGAGGTAGAGCCGTCCGGGGAAGCGCTTCATCCGTTCGCGGATGAAGCTGGATTGCTCCTTGAGGTACGCGTCGTTGTCGAATGCCTTCTTCACTGCCATGAGACCCTCCCGGCGACGTCCCGCCGCGCGGAGAGGACTACCGAGGATCGGCGGTTCCCGGGCGCGTACGGGCTGCTGGAGGGGATTCTATCAGATGCGGCAATCCATTGCCACGACCCCGTATGGTTTTTCAGCCCCCGCCGGATGATCGGGTCGATGCGAGGAAGAGCCACCAGGAGAGGCGATTGGACCAGGAAAGGAGACTCGGATCAGCCCCTACGGCGCGCGATGCCGCGACGAGGGCGCGCTCGGCCCTCCGCGCGACGGTCCGGCAGAGGTTGAGCCGGGCGGAATCCTCGTCCGCTCCGGGCAGGACGAAACCGTTCGAGGTCCGCCCATTCTCGAGATCGGCGCAGGCGCGATCGAGGCGCTCGACGGCCTCGGGCGGGAAAGGCCGCGAGGAGGGGTAGCCCGCGATCGCCTCGAGCGCGCGCGCCGCCTCCGCGACGGCCGTCCTCAGCTCTCCGGCGACGTCCTCGCGCGGATCAGCGCAGGCGGCGAGGGCGAGCGCGGCCTGGAGCTCGTCGAACTGACCCAGGACCTCGATCCTCTCGTCGTCCTTGGGGACCCGCTCCCCCCTGAATTCGGTGAGGCCGCCGTCTCCTCCGCCCATGCCCGTCCTCAGGAGAAGAGCGACGCGATGACGTCGGCCAGGGCCTGGCTCACCACGTGGCGCTTGATCTTGAGCGTCTGGGTCATATAGTCGCCGACCTCGAAAGGCTTCTCGAGGAGAGCGATCTTGAACACGCGCTCGTAGGAGTGGAATCCGTTCTTCACCGAGATGATGTCGTGGACGACGTCCTCGAGGTGCTTCACCGTCTCCGGCATCCTGAGGAGGGACGCGTAGTCCTCCGCCTTGACGCCCTCGCGAGCGGCCCAGGCCTCGAGGTTCTCTTTCGCCGGAACGACGAGGGCGCCGAGGAATTTCTGGTCCTGGCCGACGATCATGGACTGGAATATCTCGGGATGCGCGTTGAGCTTCTGCTCCATAGGCTCGGGTTCGATGTTCTTTCCGCCCCTCAGCACGATGGTGTCCTTGATGCGTCCGAGGATCTTGATGAACCGGCGTTTCCCGAAAGCGTACATGGCGAGATCGCCCGTGTTGAGCCATCCGTCCTTGAGGACCTTCGCCGTCTCCTCTTCCTTCTTGTAATAGCCGTACATGTTCTGGACGCTCTTGATGAAGAGGACGCCCTTCTCGCCGGGACCGAGCGCGGTGACGCCGTCCTCCACCGAGCGGATCTCCCACTGGACGTCGGGGAAAATGGGCCCGATAGTCCCCACCACGGGGCGGTGCTGCTCGCGCACCGCCAGTATCGGGCCCGTCTCGGTGAGCCCGTATCCCTCGACGCAGGTGATGCCGATGGCCTGGTAGAAGTCGTCCACGTTCTTGGGCATGGCGCCGCCCCCGACGACGGCTATGCAGAAGCGGCCTCCGAATTTCTCGTGGATTTTCTTGAACACGAGGAGGTGGCCGAGGAGCTTCCAGCCGAAGAGGAAGAATACGCCGAGGGAACCGCCCATGACGTCAAGGAACCTCGAGCGGGGGGTGAAGGCGGGGATCCAGCCGCGGACGAGGTTGCGGCAATGGGCGAAGGATCCGCCGACCTTGATGAAGAAATTGAAGAGGGCTTTCTTGATGCCGCCCGTCTGGTTGATGTTCCTGTAGACTCCCTGCATGACCGCCTCCATGAGGCGGGGGACGGTAGGGAGGATGGTGGGGCGGAAGGTCGCCATGTCCTGGAGAAGGATCGATCCGACGGGTTTCGAGTATACGATGGAGAGGCCGCGCTCGTAGATGATATATTCCACGGCCCGCTCGTAGGAGTGCCAGACGGGGAGGACGGAGATGCACACGTCCCAGGGGTGGACGTGAAGGTAGTTGTAGATGTTCTCCACCTGGAAGATGAAGGACTTGTGCGGGAGGATGACGCCCTTGGGCTCGCCGGTGGTGCCGGAGGTGTAGATGAGGGTGGCCACGTCGTCGGGCTTCCCCGCGTCTATCTCTCGGTCGATCGCGGCGCGCTCTTCGGCGCTCGAGAGCGAACCGCGCGAGGCGAGCTCGGCGAGGGTGAGGATCTCCACGCCCGAGGCCACGCTTCCGATCTTTTCCTTTTCGTCCTCGATGAGAATAATGCGCGAGAGCTTTTCGAGATCCGCCTTGCGCGAGAGGATGAGGCCGGCGATGCGCGCGTTCTCCGCGAACACCTGGGCGCACTCCGCGTGGGCGAGTATGTAGGATATCTCGTCGACCGTGGTGTCCGAGCCGCGGGGAACGTCCGCCGCTCCAAGGGAGAGGACGGCGAGGTCGATCTTCATCCATTCGCGCCTGTTGTCCGAGATGATGCCGATCCTGTCCCCGCGCTTCACGCCGATGGACTTGAGCGCGCATGCGAGCGATACCACCTCGTCCCAGAAGGACGCGTACGTGAAGTGCCGCACGCTCCCGTCCTGAGTCCGCACGCTGTGCACGATCTCCTTCGCGAGGATCGGGATCCTCGAGCGCATCCGCTGAGGCACGGTCTCGGTGATGGGAAGCTTGACTTGCTTAAAGGTATGCGTTCGCTTCATCGGTTCCTCCGCGGTCATGCCATGCGCCGCGCTCGGGCGGCCGGTCATTATAATATATCTTCGTTTATCGAGACGAAAAAATCTAAAGCTCGCGGTCATCTTTCTTCGCGTGTCGGTCGAACGCCCGAGAGCCGATCACTTCCATGTCTCGCCATTACCGTGTACAATGGATACGAAATGATCGATTACCGCAGCCTTCCCGTTTACACCCATAAAGACGTGATCCTCTCCGCCCTGGAGAAGCATCCGGCCATCGTCGTCGAGAGCCCCACGGGCTCAGGCAAGACCACGCAGATACCGGTCATCCTGAGCGAAGCCGGCTACGCGGAGAAGGGCATCATCGGCGTCACCCAGCCGCGGCGCATCGCCGCCCTCTCCGTGAGCGAGTTCATCAGCAAGCAGATCGACAAGCCGGTGGGCTCCTACATCGGCTACAAGATGCGCTTCGAGGACAGGACCGGGCCGGACACGCGACTCAAGATCCTCACCGACGGAATGCTCCTCCAGGAGATGAAGCTCGATCCCATGCTCACGCGCTATTCCGTCATCATGGTGGACGAAGCGCACGAGCGATCCCTCACCATCGACTTCGTCCTCGGGCTCCTCAAGCGCGTGATCGAGGCGAGGCCGGAATTCCGCGTCATCGTCTCGTCCGCGACCATCAACGCCCAGGTCTTCGCCGAGTACTTCGGCGACGCGGGGACGTACGGCCCCTGCCCGGTCGTGAAGATCGAAGCGCAGGCCTTCCCCGTCACCCTCGTCTACGATCCGCCCCTCGCTGAGGAGAGCGAAGACGCGCTGCAGCTCAAGATCGAGTCCATCGTGAACCGCGTCTCGGGCGAGGGAAGGGAAGGCGACATCCTCGTATTCCTCCCCGGCGAGAAGGCGATCAAGGACTGCATGCAGCGCCTCTCCGTCTGCGAGGCCCGGGAATCGCTCCACCTCGTGCCCCTCTACGCGCGCCTCGGCAAGGAGGAACAGGCCAAGGTCTTCGATCCCGCGCCCGAGGGGAAAATCAAGGTCATTATCGCGACCAACATCGCCGAGACGAGCGTCACCATCGACGGGGTCACGAGCGTCATCGATTCCGGGCTCGCGAAGCTGAGCTACTACAACCCGCGGAGCTTCACCTCGAGCCTCGTGGAGACGCCCATCTCCAAGGCGTCCTGCAACCAGCGGAAGGGCAGGGCGGGACGGACGAGGCCCGGAACCTGCTACCGCCTCTATTCCCGCAAGGACTTCGAGAACCGCCCCCTCTACACCACCGAGGAGATATTCAGGACCGACCTCTCCGAGGTCGTGCTCCGCATGGCCGAGCTCGGCATCAGCAATTTCGAGGACTTCGACTTCATCTCCCAGCCGGGGAAGGAGCCGATCCGCTCCGCCATCGAGAGCCTCAGCCTCCTCGACGCCCTCGAGGGGGACAGGAGCCTCTCCCCGACCGGTACGATGATGTGCGCCTTCCCCCTCCTCCCGCGGCATTCCCGCATGATCGTCGAGGCGATCCAGCGCTATCCCCGCTCCATCGAGGACGTCGTGACGGCCGCGTCCTTCCTTACGACCCAGTCACCCTTCATCCTCCCGCCCGGCGAGGAAATGGAAGCCCGGCTCGCCCACCACTCCTTCCGCGATCCCGCGGGCGACTTCGCCTCGTACCTCAAGATCTTCCGCGCGTACAAGGACGCGCCCGTCAAGGCGAAATTCTGCGACAAGCACTACCTCGACGAGCGCGCGATGGCCGAGATCTCCCGCGTCAAGGAACAGCTCGAGATAATCGTCTCCGAGCTCGGCCTCCCCGTCCTCTCGGGCGGGACGACGGAGGAATACCTCTGCTCCGTGAGCAGGGGACTCATCCAGTTCGTGGCCGTCCAGTCGGGGAGGGAAGGCTACCGGACCCTCACCGCGGACAGGATATCCGTACATCCCGGTTCCTCGATGTACCGCGAGCACGCGGCCTTCATCGTCGCGGGCGAGATCGTTAAGACCACGCGCACCTACGCGATGTCCGTCTCCCCGCTCCAGCGCTCCTGGCTCCCGAGGATATCGCCCCTCCTCGGAGAGCGCCTCGCGAACATCACCCAGGACGTCCAGGCGCCCCGCACGCCCCGCTCCGCGAAGGAGGAGCGCGACTTCACGAACCAGATCAAGGTCGGCTCCGCGGTCTTCCCCATCGAGAAGGAGAAGGGTAGGAAGAAGCTCGTCGTCTTCGAGTGGAAGGCGCTCAAGGCCACGGAGGAGGGCGCGAGACAGGGCGGGAAGAGCGGAATCTACGGCGACCTCCGCGGCGTCGTCAGGCACCGCGGCTATTCCTTCCTCGAGGGAGAGAAGGTCGGGCTCATCCTCCGCGTCGCCCCCCTCCTCGATCCGGACGCGGACCTCGCGTCCACGCCGCCGAAGCGGAAGAGCTACTCCTCGTTCGACGGCCCCGAGGAGCTCGTCGATTCCCTTGGCATGATCCTCATGCTCACGGTTTCCCGCAAGGGCGGGAAGGGGAAGGGCAGGGGAGACGAACTCGGCTTCGCCGGGCTCTTCACCGACGGGCAGGGCTCGTACTGGTACAAGCCCTCTCGCGGCTTCCACACGGCGCTCAACGAATCGCTCGCCTCGCTCGAGAACCTCATGGACGAGCTCGGGGAGGACGCTAAGCCCGAGTGGAAGGACCGCGTGAGCGCCCTCTACCGGAGGCTCTCGGAGCTCCTCGCCTGATGCGCGGGCGCGCCGCGAGTTGACATGCCTTCCCGGCACTGACTATAGTTGAGCACCATGAAACGAAGGCTCATCACCGCCGCGCTGCCCTACGTGAACAACGTCCCGCACCTCGGCAACCTCATCCAGTCCCTCTCCGCCGACGTCTTCGCGCGCTTCTGCAGGTCGCGAGGCTACGACACCCTCTACGTCTGCGGCACCGACGAGTACGGCACCGCCACCGAGACCAAGGCCCTCGAGGAGGGCCTGAGCCCGCGCGAGCTCTGCGACCGCTTCCACGCGCTCCACGCCTCCATCTACGAATGGTTCGAGATATCCTTCGACAAGTTCGGCCGCACCTCCACGCCGGAGCAGACCGAGATAGTCCAGGACATCTTCCGGAGGCTCGACGCGGCCGGCTACATGAAGGAGAAGGAGATCGAGCAGCTCTACTGCTCCTCCTGCGAGCGCTTCCTCGCCGATCGCTACGTGCTCGGCGTCTGCCCGCATTGCGGCTACGACGGCGCCCGCGGCGACCAGTGCGAGAAATGCGGGAAGCTCCTCGAGCCGACGGAGCTCAAGTCCCCGCGCTGTTCCACCTGCTCCTCGGAGCCCTCCCCCAGGAAGACGAGGCACCTCTTCATCGATCTTCCCGCCATCCTCCCGAAGCTCGGGGCCTGGATGAAGGACGCCTCAGTGAAGGGCTTCTGGGCCAACAACGCCGTCCAGATGACCCAAGCCTCGATCAGGGACGGCCTCCACGCGCGCTGCATCACCCGCGACCTCAAATGGGGCATCCCCGTGCCCAAGAAGGGCTTCGAGGGCAAGGTCTTCTACGTCTGGTTCGACGCGCCCATCGGCTACGTATCCATCACGGCCTGCTTCACGAAAGACTGGAAATCCTGGTGGATGGCGCCCGAGGACGTGGAGCTCTTCCAGTTCATCGGGAAGGACAACATCCCCTTCCACACGGTCGTCTTCCCCTCGAGCCTCTTAGGCGACGGCAGGGCATGGACGATGCTGCACCACATGTCCTCCACCGAGTACCTCAATTACGAGGACGGCAAGTTCTCCAAGTCCCGGAACAAGGGCGTCTTCGGCAACCACGCCGTGGAATCGGGCATTCCCGCGGACGTCTGGCGCTTCTACATCTACTACATCCGGCCAGAGAAGTCGGACGCCGCTTTCGTCTGGTCCGACTTCCAGGAGAAGGTGAACGGCGAGCTCATAGGCAACCTCGGGAACCTCGTGAACAGGACGCTCACCTTCATCGATCGCTTCTACGGCGGAGTGGTCCCCGAGGGGTCGATCGACCCCGTCTTCATCGCGGAGATAAGGAAGCGCGAGGAGGATATCAGCGCCCGCCTCGAGCGCGCTGAGCTCCGCGAGGCCTTCCGCCTCTTCTTCGAGCTCTCCTCGCTCGGCAACAAGGCCTTCCAGGACGGCGAGCCGTGGAAGGCTCGGACGCAGGCTCCGGAGAAGGCGGCGAGCCTCCTCCGCGGCCTCTGCTACCTCATCAAGGACCTCGCCATCATCGCCGAACCCTTCATCCCCGCGACGGCAAAAAAGATCGGCTCCTTCCTCGGCTTCGTTCCCGGCAAGGGGGGGAGGGACTGGAACGACCTCGGCAAATTCGAGGGTATTTCGAAAATCAATACGCCGGAGATGCTCTTCCGCAAGCTCGAGGACGACGAGGTCGCCTCGCTACGCGCTCGCTACGCGGGAACGCAGGAGGGCGATGCGGCGAACGGGGAATCGAAGGCCGGAGAACCGCCTAAGAAAGACACGTCCGCTCAGAAAGACGCGAGCGAAAAGAAGCCGGCGCCGGAACCGAAGAAAGAGGCCTTGGTCATCCCCGCGGACGTACCGAGGGACGCGGCGTTCTCCCGCTACGTCGACCTCCGCGTCGCGAAGATCGTCAAGATCGAGCGGCACCCCAAGGCGGAGAAGCTCTACGTCGAGTCCGTGGACGACGGATCAGGGACCGAACGCGTCATCGTGTCCGGACTCGTGCCGTACTACCGCGAGGAGGAGCTCCTCGGGAAGCACGTGGTGCTCGCGTACAACCTGAAGCCGGCCAAGCTCCGCGGGATAGAGAGCCGGGGCATGCTCCTCGCGGCATCGATGCCCTCCGGGGAAGAGGGGAAGGAGATCGTCGAGGTCATCGATGCCTCCTCTGCGGCGCCCGGTACGCGGATAACCGTGGAGGGCGGAGAGCCGCCCGCGGATTCGCCCGCGGAGATCACGATCGACGACTTCTTCTCGGTGCCCCTCGTCATGGACGGCGGGGAGGCCAGGGTGGGGGGGAAGCGCCTCCTCGCGGACGGCAAGCCCCTCCTCGGCGGAGCGGTCAAGCAAGGCGAGATCGGCTGAGGAACGCGTGCCTGTTCCCATGACCGTCGAGGAAGTGAAGGACGGGGAATCCGCCCCGCCTCCCGGGACTTTCCTCCAAAGCCGGTTCTGGGCCGCGTTCAAGGAGTCTCCGTCCTGGAAGGCGCGGCGCTTCATCCTCCGCGCGGACGACGGCCGGGTTTTCCCCGTCCTCCTCATGGAGCGCAGGCTCCGCGGTCCGCTCGGCTTCGCGTACGTCCCGCGCGCGCCCATACCCCCGGACCTCCTCCAGGAAGCCGGCCGGGCGCTCGCATCGCGTATGCCGCGAGGCTGCCTCTTCATCCGTTTCGACCTCTCCGCGCCCCTTTCCGCCCCTGATCCGGGCGCCCCGTACGCGCCCGGTTCCCCCTTCAGGAAAGCGGCCTCGGACGTCCAGGTACCGGATACCGTCCTCATCGACCTCTCGGGCGGCGAGGACGCCGTGCTCGCCGGCATGAAGCCCAAGTGGCGCTACAACGTGAAGCTCGCCGGAAAGAAGGGCGTCGCGGTGTCATGCGTCCGCGCCCGGGGCTCGAGCGAGGCCGAGCTCGAATCCGCCGTGAAGCGCTTCTACGCCCTCTACCGCGAGACGGCCGAGCGCGACCGCATCGCTCTCCACGGCGAATCGTATTACCGCAGGCTCGCCTTCCTCGCGCGCGAACGCGAAGACGCGCCGGAGGTGAGGATCTGGACGGCGAGCGTCGAGGGCGAGGACATCGCCATGATCGTCACGCTCTTCCAGGGCAAGGAAGCCGTCTATCTCTACGGCGCCTCCTCGAACGCGAAGCGCGAGTACATGCCTTCATACGCCCTCCAGTGGGAGGCGATGCGCGCCGCTATGGCGTCAGGATGCGAGACCTACGACCTCTTCGGCATTCCGCCGAGCGGCGACGAGGCAAGCTCCCTCCACGGGCTCTACCGCTTCAAGACGGGCTTCGGCGGGACGATCGTTCGGTATCCGGGAGCCTGGGACCTCCCCTTGAGGCCACTCGCCTACGCGGCCTTCAGCGCGGCGGAGCGGGCGAGGGCCTTTTACCACAAGGTGCTGAGGAAGGGCGGGAGACGGCGCGGAGAGGGAGAAGCCAAGAAAGCTCAGGGCTGAGCCTTAAGGTCCTCCTCCCCGAATACGATGGCCTCGAAGACCGAGAGCTCGGTCTCGGGATCGTCGAGCGCGCTCTCAGGCAATCCAGCCTTCCTGCAGAGCTGCTTCAAATACGTATCGAGGTCCCAGCCCCATTCCACGGGCACTTGCGGAAGGAATACTCCCGACCTGAAGCCCCTGCGCATGTGGACGCCGTGCCTTCCCACTACGATCTCCGATATCCCCTTCACGCGCTCCATCGGCGTGAGGACGGATATCTCGATGGAGATCCTGTCGAACTCCGAGGCGCGGAGAGGCGGGAAACGCGGATCCTCGAAAGCCGCGGCCCGGGCCATGGCCTCCACGACCCGGAGGAGCGGGAGCTCCGCATCCATCCTCCCGATACAGCCCCTGAGATCGCCTTCTTTCTTGAGGGTGACGAATGCGCCGCAGGGGACGCCGAGATTCCCGGACGACTCGACGGAGTCCGCCTTGGCGCGCATGAGCTCCGACCTGATGGATTCCCGGGCGGCCCTGAGCAGGGTCCGCTTCTCGCCTTCGGAGAGCGTCATGCGGCCCCACCCTTATAAAACGCGACGGCGACGTATTCCACCACCGCGTCGGCGCCCTCCCAGGCGTTCCACGGCTGATCGGCCGCGTTCTCCTCTGCCTCCTTCGAGCTCGTTCGCCCGAGGAGCGCGGGCTTCGCGGTCCGCGCCGGCCTAGACGCGAGGAAGGCCTCCACGCAGGGCCGCGCTCTTCCTTTCGCGTTCCCTAGCACGCGCGACGTGAGCATCTCTCCCATGCGACGGGCCTTGGCCGGATCCGGAGCGGAACCCGCGTTGCAGGAAGCCACGAGGAGATAGGATTCCGGATCCTCCGCCGTCGAGGAGTCCAGGTCCTTCGCGAGCTGGAGCGCGAGGTCGATATCGTGGAAATTGACGATGGCCGGCAGGATGAACGCGTTCGGGAAGAGGCGCTGGACGAAGGGGAGCTGGACCTCGATGGCGTGCTCCTCCCAATGCGGCAAGTCCGCGCGCTCGTAGTAGGTCGCGCTGCTCTCGAGCGACTCGAGGAGGTCCTCGTCCACGGGAAGGTCCCCGAGGGGCGTGCGGAAGATCGAGGACTCCGGAAGGAACACCGCCTCGGCGTCCGGCCGGTGCCGGTGGCAGAGGAGGATGACCGTCTTGGGATTGCGCGACCGGGCCGAGGCGAAGGCGAGGGCCTGGAGCTTGCCCGAGTAGGAGATCGAGGCGTGGGGAGAGAGTATGGCCGTCGAGTCCGTGCCGGGAGGCGAAGCCCCGCCTAAGAGCCCGTCCACGATCCTCGCGAGCTCGGCTCCGTCGTCCGGATAGAAGATCCCCGACATCAGGGCTTCCCGCACCCGCTTTTCGCCTTTGAGAGCGCCCTTCCGATCCATGACACCAGTATACGCGACTCCGGGAAGGGTTCAAGTGCGGGAACGGCGCCCGGGCGGCGGTCCGCCCGGCGCCCGGGCCTCATTCGCCCCCGAGGAATTCCGCGGTGAAGGGATGAGCCCCGCCGTTCCTGAGCTCCTCCGGGCTCCCCGCGTCCACGATCGAGCCGGCCCTCATGAGGAGGATGCGGTCGGAAAGCTCGAAAGCCTCCTCCTGATCGTGGGTGACGAGGATCGCGAGGATCCCCGCCTCGCGGAGGCAGGCCCTGATCTCCCCGCGGAGCTTCCGCCTGAGGGGGCGGTCGAGCGAGGAGAGGGGCTCGTCGAGGAGGACGGCCTCTGGACTCGTCACCAGCGTACGCGCGAGGGCTACCCGCTGCCGCTCGCCTCCCGAGAGGCCCTCGATACGCCGATCGGCGAAACCCGAGAGGCCCACGTTCGCGAGGGCCTCGTCCGTCCTCAGGCGGAGCTCCGCGCCGCGGATTCCGGCGGCCCGGAGCCCGTACGCGACGTTGCCGCGGACGCGATAGTAGGGGAAGAGCGCGAGGTCCTGGAAGACCATGCCGATCCTCCGCTTCTCAGGAGCGAGGCCTCCGACCTCCCTGCCTGAGAGGACGATCCTCCCGCGGTCCGGCTCCTCGAGCCCCGCGATCATCCTGAGGAGGCTCGTCTTTCCCGCGCCCGAGGGGCCGAGAACGGAGACGAACTCCCCAGCGGAAGCGCTGAAGGAGAGGGAGAGCTTGAAATCGGGCCAGGATTTCTCGAGGCCCTCCACGACCAGGTGTCCGTTCATCGTTTCCTCCCAGCGAAGGCGAAGGCCGTTCCCGTGAGCGCGAGGAGCGCGAGCCCCGCGGCGCAGGCGGCGCCGAGGCGATAGGCCCCCGCGAGCCTGAAGACAAGGAGGGAGAGGGTGGGGAAGTCCGACCTCGAGAGAGTGAGGACGCCGGCGACGTCGGCGGCGGATACCGCGAAGGAGAAGGCGAGGCCGGAGAGGATCGAGGGCCGTACGGCGGGAAGAGCGACGTCCGCGAAGGCCTTGAGCCTCGAGGAGCCGAGGAGGCGGGCCGCGTCGATGAGGGAGGGAGGGAGCTTCTCTAGCCCCGATTCTATGGCGGAGGAGGCGAGGGGGAAGGCCAGGAGCGCGTGGAAAACCGGAAGGGCGATTCGCTCGCCGAGGGCGGAGGCGAAGGGCGAAAGCCCCGCCGAGAGGATGAGGGGCGATACGGCGAGAGGAAGGATCCTTCCGATGGCCGCCGATCTTCCCGGCCTCCGCCCGCCCCTTAGCCCCGCGCAGACGAGAGCGAGCGCGGTGGAGAGCAGCGCTGCCGCCGCGCCCGTCGTGACGGTGTTGAAGGCGGATACGGCGAGCGGCGATCCGATTCCGCCGCGCGCGATGAAGGCGAACTGCTCGATGCTCGGGAACGCGCCTGTCCCGCGCGTCGGCGAGAAGGCCTCCGCTATCACCGAGAAGGCGGGCCCTCCCGCGAGGATGAGAAGGAGGGCGAGGTAGGGGGCGGCGATCGCTATCGAGGAAATTCGCCCTCTCGCCTTTCCCGCTCGAGGGACAGGGGTTTCCCTTCCCGAGGGTCGCGAAATCGATGATGAGGCCCGGAGATGGAGGACGGCTGCGGCTCCTGAGACGGCCATCGAGACGAGCCCCAGGAAGAGGGCTTTGCCCTCGCGGAAACTCGTCCGCATCGCTTCGTAGATCTCGACCTCGACCGTCGAGGCGGCCGGGCCGCCCCCTAGGAGGAGGACGATCCCGAAGCTCTGGAGGCAGTAGATGAACGAGAGGAGCCATGCGGCGGCGATGCCAGGGGAAGCCTCGCGGAGTCCGATGGTTATGAAGCGCCGAGCCCTTCCGGCGCCGAGCAGCATCGCCGCTTCCTCGCGCGCGGGATCGGCGGCGGCGAGGGAGTCGGCGACGAGCCGCCCCGCGATGGGAAAGTTGAAGAACGCGTGCGCGAGGAGGATCCCCGCGAGTCCGTAGACCACGAAGGGCTTCTCCGCGCCGACGGCCCGTAAGACGCCGTTCACCGTGCCGTTTACGCCCCAGAATCCCGCGAGCCCGATGGCGACGAGGAGCGAGGGAGCCGCGAAGGGGATCGAGAAGAGGGCCGAGAGCGGCCGCGCAAGTGAACGAGGTCCTCGCGCCGCGATGAAACCGAGGGGAACGCCGAGCGCCGAGGCGATGGAGGCGCTCAGCGCCGCCTGGAAGACCGTGAAGCCGAGGACGCGGTACGCCCGCGCGCTCGTCGCCGCTCCGATTAACTCGACCCGTCCCGCGGCTCCCGCGAGCTCCGAGGCCGCGAAAGCGATGACGGGGATGAGGACGAGGCAGGCGGGGAGGAGCGCCGCGGCCAAGGCGGCGGCGCTCTCCCGTACTCGCGCCTTAGCGGGCGGAAGCGGCGTCCGGCCACTCATCGAGGGCCTTCTCGAGGGCTTCGGCGCTCGGGGAATCGAGCACCGAGGCTTCCGGAACGACCGAGTAGCAATCGGGGAGCTTAACCGCGGGCGATACGGGGAACATCCAGTTCGTGAGCGCGACGCTTCCCTGGAATTCCTCCGAGAGGAGGTAGTCGAGGAATTTCCGGGCGTTCTCCTGCCTCTTGCTCCCGCGCACGATGCCCGCCCCCTCGATCTGCGCGGGATGCCCCTTCGGGAAGGCGAGGGCGACGTAGCGGTCCTCGTCCTCCGCGTAGACGTGGTAGGCGGGGCTCGTGGTGTAGGACACCACGAGGGGAGCCTCGTGCTTCTGGAAGAGCCCGTATCCCGTGTCCCAGCCCGAGGCCACGGTGAGCGTGGATCTCCTGATCGAGGCCCAGTAGTCCTTCCATCCCTCCCCGAATTCGAGGAGGGTCCAGGCGAGGAAGCCGAGCCCGGGCGATGAGGTCCTGGGATCCATGAGGATGAGCTTCTTCTCGAAGCGCTGATCCGCGAGATCCGCGAGGCTCTCAGGCGGCTTCACGCCCGACTCGCTGTCCCAGATGAGGGTGAAGACCCCGTAGTCGTAAGGCGTGAGGAGGTTTCCCTCGAACCTGAGGTTTTCGGGAATCGCGGAGAGGCCCGCGGCGGCGTAGGGAAGGAGTACCCTGGCCCTCGCGGCCTTCGGAAGGAGGTTCTGGTCGAGGCCGAGAACGACGTCCGCTTTCGGCGACCGCCCCTCCTGGATGACCGACGCGAGCACTTGGCCGGCGTCGCCCTTGGGCACGAGCTCGAGCTCGATGCCCGTCCTGGCCTTGAAGCCCTTCACGGCCGCGGGGCCGGGGCCCCACTCGGTGACGAAGGAATCGTAGGCGTAGACGACGAGCTTGCCGTCGTCTACGGGCTTTCCGCAGGACGCGAGGCTCGCGGCGGCCAAGGCCGATAGCGCCGCGAATCTCGCGGCGCAGGCGATGGCGGCGAGCGTCATCCGCGCGCGATCGAGCGCGCCGCGTCCTCCACGCTCCCCTGAGGCGATGAGGCTATTCCTGGTGGAAACGAATGAACGAGAAGATCCCATGGGTATCTCCCTCCGCCGGCATGATCCGGTTCAGGTTCTACGGGTATGATCTCAGCCCGCGCAGCGCGACGCGCACGCGCGGACACCCCGGTTCGCTAAGTACGGGCCCGCTTCCTCGCCGAGGAGGTGGTCTTCTTCGCGGGCGCCTTTTTCGCACTATATCCCTTCTTCTCCGCCTTGAGCAAGGCCGGCGGGAAGATCACTGCGAGGGCGCCCATGATGTCGCCGGCGAAGGAGAATTCGATCGCCTTCATGACCTCCTCTGGGATGTCGTCCATGTCCTTCCGGTTGCCCTCCGGCAGGAGGATCTTGTCGAGGCCGTTCCTGTGGGCCGCGAGGACCTTTTCCTTGATGCCGCCCACGGGGAGGATCTTGCCGCTCAGGGTGATCTCCCCCGTCATGGCGAATCCCTCGCGGAGGCGAAAACCCGAGAGGAGGGAGATGATGGCCGCGGTCACCGTGACGCCCGCGGAGGGCCCGTCCTTGGGGATCGCGCCCTCGGGAACGTGCACGTGGATCGACTTCTTGCCGTTCGCCTTGGACGCGAAGGGGAAGGCCTCGTGCCGCGAGCGGATGAAGGAGAGCGCCGCGCGGGCGCTTTCCTTCATCACCTCGCCTAAGTTGCCCGTGAGGATGAGGCTCCCGTCGCCGTCGTAGAGCACGCTCTCGATGGGGATGATCGCTCCGCCCGCCTCGGTCCACGCGAGGCCGACCGCGCATCCCGCCGGAGGCGCCCTGAAGGAAGCCTGCTCGCCGCGCTTCGCCGGGCCAAGATAGCCCTTGAGCTTGGCCTTGGTCACCGCGCAGGCGAATCCCGGGAGCGGCTTGCCGCCGCTCCCGTATCCCTCGGCCACCGCGTCCGTGGCGATCCTCCGCGCTATGTGCGCGATCTCGCGGTCGAGGTTGCGCACGCCCGACTCCATCGTGTACGAGCGGATCACCTCGAGGATCGCCTCGTCCTTGACGTCGATCGAAGCGCCCTCGAGCCCGCATTCCCCGATCTGCCGCGGCACGAGGTACTCCTTCGCGATCGCGAGCTTCTCGAATTCCGAGTAGCCGGGGATCTCGATGACCTCCATGCGGTCGAGGAGGGGGTAGGGGATGCCGTGCAGGGAATTCGCCGTCGTGATGAACATGACCCGCGAGAGGTCGTAGCCGACCTCGAGGTAGAGGTCCTGGAAGGAGCGGTTCTGCTCGGGATCGAGGACCTCGAGGAGGGCCGAGGCGGGGTCGCCCCTGAAGTCCGCGCTCATCTTGTCGACCTCGTCGAGGAGGAATACGGGATTGACCGTCTTCGCGTTCCGCATCGACTGGATGATCTTCCCGGGAAGGGCCCCCACGTAGGTCTTCCGGTGGCCGCGGATCTCGGCCTCGTCCCGGAGCCCGCCCAGGGACATCCTGACGAACTCCCGCCCGAGGGCGCGGGCCACCGAGCGGCCCAGGCTCGTCTTGCCCGTTCCCGGCGCGCCCACGAGGCAGAGGATGGGGCCCTTGGCGTCCTCCTTGAGCTGCCTCACCGCGATGAACTCGAGGATGCGCTCCTTGGGCTTCTTCAGGCCGTAGTGGTCCTCGTCCAGGATCTTACGCGCGAGCTCGATGTCCCGGTTCTCCTCGGAGCGCTCGGACCAGGGGAGGTCCGCGAGCCACTCGACGTAGGTGCGGAGGACGCCGGCCTCCGGCGAGAAGGCCTGGAGCTTCGCGAGGCGCGCGAGCTCCTTCTTGGCCTTCTCCATGACCTCCTCGGGCGGCCTCCGCGCGGCGAGGCGCTTCTCGAGCTCCCCGCCCTCGTTCTCCTCGCCGTCTCGGCCGAGCTCCTTGTTGATCTCCTTGAGCTGCTCCTGGAGGAAATACTCGCGCTGGTTCTTCTCGATCTTGCTCTTCACCTTGGAGGTGATGCGCTTCTGTATGGAGAGTATCTCGTTCTCGGTCTCTATGGCGGTGATGAGGAGCCGGAGGCGCCCGTCCAGGTCCATGCACTCGAGCACGGCCTGCTTGCGCTCGGGCTTCACCGCGAGGATGTTCGCCGCCACGTCGCAGAGGATCGAGGGGTCCTCCGTCCGCTCGATCTGCGCGGCCGCCTCCGCGGGGAAGCGCCGAGCGAGCTCGGCGTACTGTGACATCGACTTCTTCACGACGCGCGCGAGGGCGTCCGTATCGGGACCGGCGGCGTACTGGTCGTCGAGGAGCTCCGCCTCGCAGGAGACGTAGGGCTTGTCGAAGTGGAGCTTCTCGATCCTGCCGCGCCGCTTTCCGGAGAGGATGAGCTTGGCCGTCCCGTCCGGCATGGCGATCCGCTGGGCGATCTGGCAGAGGGTCCCCGTCCTGTGGACGTCGACCTCGGCCGAGTCCCGCTGGCCCGGCTTGAGGAGGGCGATGAAGACGAAGCCGCCGCCCTTGAGGGCCTCCTCGACGGCCGCGATCGTCGTCCGCGCGACCGCGACGAAGGGCACGACGGTGTTGGGGAAGACGACGATGTCCTTGACGTGGACGAGGGGGTAGGAGGAGACCTGCCTGTTTTCCTTTTCCTTGCGGGCGGAGGACGCCATGGGGCTCAGGCGCTCTTCTGGAGGCGCGTGATCTGCGGCTTGGCCCCTCCCTGGATCGCATCCGCCGTGACCACGACCTTCTTCTTCCCCGGTATCGAGGGGATGTCGTACATGATGTCGGTCATCACGGCCTCGACGATGGCGCGAAGGCCGCGGGCTCCCGTCTTCTGCGCGATGGCCCGGTCCGCGATGGCGTCGATCGCCTCGTCCTCGAACGCGAGCTCGACGTCGTCCATGCCGAAGGACGCCTGGTACTGTCTCACGATGGCGTTCCGCGGCTGGGTGAGGATGTGCTTGAGGTCCTCGCGCTTGAGCTCGTCGAGCGCCACCTGGATGGGGAGGCGTCCGATGAATTCCGGGATCATGCCGAACTTGATGAGGTCCTCGGGGTGGATGTGGCTGAAGAGCTCCCTGAGGTCCTTGTCCTTCCTGGGCCTCACGTCCGCGCCGAAGCCCATGGGGTGCGAGGCGATCCTCGACTCGATGATCCTGTCGAGCCCCACGAAGGCCCCTCCGCAGATGAAGAGGATGTTCGTGGTGTCGATCTTGATGTATTCCTGGTTGGGATGCTTGCGCCCGCCCTGGGGCGGCACGTTGGCGACCGTGCCCTCGATGATCTTGAGTAGGGCCTGCTGGACGCCCT
>CAYNQK010000012.1:0-48900 GCA_964399285.1 uncultured Spirochaetales bacterium
ATCCGGCCATGGCCGAGCGCGGCTACGGCTGGGAGAAGCTCGTCTCCGAGATGTTCTGCCAGGAGTACTGGGCCGAGCGGGGCATGGCCACCTTCATCGCGCGCTTCCACAACGTGTACGGGCCCTACGGAACCTGGATGGGCGGCCGCGAGAAGGCTCCCGCCGCCATCTGCCGCAAAGTCCAGGAGGCCATCGACTCCGAGTCCGGGACGATCGATATCTGGGGCGACGGCACCCAGACGCGCTCCTTCATGTACATCGAGGATTGCGTGAAGGGCATCGACATGATCACGCACTGCGACGAGCTCGTCGCCACGCCCCTGAACCTCGGTTCCTCCGAGCTCATCGAGATCAACCACCTCGTGACCCTCGCGGAGGAGATCGGCGGCGTGAAGCTCAAGAGGACCTACAGCCCCGACGCGCCCAAGGGAGTCGCCGGCCGCAATTCGGACAATACCTTCATCAAGCGGGTCCTCAAGTGGGAACCCTCCACGCCGTTCAAGGTCGGCCTCAAGAAGACCTACGATTGGATCGCGACCCAACGCGCCGCGCGGAAGGCCGGAAAGCGGGTCGTGGATTGACGGATACGACCGCGATCCCCGCCGCGCCCGGAGCCGGGAGCGGGGCATGAGCGTCTCGGAGACCATCGGGGGCATCCCGTACCGGCTCGCGCTCTCGGGAGGCTGGATCGATCAGCCCTTCGTCTCGCGCCTGGATCCGGAACCCCCGGGCTCCATGACCGTGGTGTCGGCGGAACCCGATTACCGCTTCATGGACATGGCGGGGATGGCCACGAGCACGCGCAAGGTCGCGGCTCGCCTTTGGGGCGACCGCCTCCCGGACCTGCCCCCCGAGCGGCTCGTGCGCGAGCTGTACGAGGAGGAGAACCGGGGCAAGGCCGATCCCTCGGGCGCCCAGGACATGGTAGGGATCTGCTACCCCGGGATCGTCCGCATGGACTTCGACGCGCGGATAGAGGGCGGCGTCTTCCCGGCCGCGATCGAGACGCTCGACGACCCGGCCTCCATCGATTGGATCGAGCGCGTCCTCAAGATCGTCCCCGTCTGCCAGCGCCCCGCGGGCTATTCCCCCCTCATCGAGAAGAACCTGGATCCGGTCTGGGTGCGGCGCCTCGGCGCGTCGGGCCGGGCCTGCTTCGACGCCATCGCGTCGCGGGACATCGAGATCCTCCGCTTCGCGATGAACGAGTGCATGGCGGCCTGGGAGGCCCTCCTGCCCGCGACCCTCAGGCATCCCCTTATCGCGGTGGACCTAGTCGGCCTCCTCGCGCGCTATCGGTCCGAGTACGGCGGCGCGATGTACTCCGGATGCGGAGGCGGCTACCTCTTCGTGGCCTCGGATCGCGACGTCCCGGGTTCCTTCGGCTTCAGGGTCCGCCGCGCCGCCGGGGGCCGCGCGTGATCCGGCAGGTCCTCTGCGGCGCCTTCGACGACATCCGCTCGCGCGATCTCAGGCTCCTCCAGGCCGCCGCCGCCGAGGGCCCGCTCGCCGTCCTCCTCTGGACCGACGAGGCCGTGACGCGGATCCTCGGGCGTCCGCCGAAATGGCCCTTCGCCGAACGGCGCTACTTCCTGGAGGCGGTCCGGTACGTGGACCGCATCGAACCCGCGTCGGAAGCGGATGCCGAGGCCTCGGCCCGGCGTGAGCCGCCCCCGCCTCCGACGGGGTTCCCGTACGATCCGCCCCCCTTAGGCGCGCCCGTGGCGCCCGGCGTGAGGCGCGTGGTGGTCACGGGCTGCTTCGATTGGTTCCATTCCGGCCATATACGCTTCTTCGAGGAGGCCGCGGAATACGGCGAGCTCAACGTCGTCATCGGCTCGGACGCGAACGTCCGCCTTCTCAAGGGCGAAGGGCATCCCCTGATCCGCGAGGACGAGCGGAGATACATGGTGGGATCGATGCGGCCGGTTTTCCGCTGCCTCGTCTCCACGGGCTCGGGCTGGCTGGACGCCGAGCCGGAGATCCGCGCCCTGGGCGCCGCGCGCTACGTCGTGAACGAGGACGGAGACAAGGAAGAGAAGCGGCGCTTCTGCGAGGAGCGTGGCATCGGGTATATCGTCCTGAAGCGCCTTCCCAAGGCCGGGCTCCCCAAGCGGTCGAGCACCGACCTGCGGGGATTCTGAGGACGGGGCCGTGCGATACGCCCTCGTCCTGGCCGGCGGCTCGGGCACCCGGCGCTGGCCGCTGTCGCGGGAGGCACTGCCCAAGCAGCTCGCTCCCTTGTACGGCGGCAGGAGCCTCCTCGAGGAGGCCTACGCGCGGATCGACGGCCTCGTGCCGGAGGAGCGCCGCTTCGTCTGCGCCCTGGAACGCTTCCGCGGCGCCGCGCTAGAGCGGATCCCCGGACTGGCCGCGCCCTCGCGCTCGGGCTTAGGCCGCTATATCGGCGAACCCGAGGGCCGCGATACGCTCGCGGCCCTCGCCCTGTCCTCGGCCCTCATCGCCCGGGAGGACCCCGACGCCACGATCGCCGTCTTCACCTCGGACCACGTCATCCGCCCCCGGTCGGAATTCCTCGCCGCCGTGGAGAGGGCTTTCTTACTCGCGGAGGCTCGGCCGGATCTCCTCCTGACCTTCGGCGTGAGGCCGGATCGCGCCGCCACCGGCTTCGGGTACCTCGAGCTGGGCGCGGAGATCGAGGGCGGATCCGGGGCGCGCCGCGTCGAGCGCTTCCGCGAGAAGCCGGACGCGGAGTCCGCTCGCGCCTTCCTCGATGCCGGTCCCGGGCGCTACCTGTGGAATTCCGGCATGTTCGCCTGGCGCGCGTCGCGTTTCCTGGAACTCGTCGCGCGCTACGAGCCGGATGTCGCCGAACGCGCCCTCCGCCTGGCGTCGGCCGCCGGGAGCCCCGCGTGGGCCGAGGGCTTGGCGGAGGCGTACCCGGGCTTCAAGAGGATCAGCGTCGATTACGGCGTCATGGAACCCGCCTCCGCAGATCCGCGGGCGGGCATCGCGGCGCTCCCCTTGCAGTCGGAATGGCTCGATATCGGATCGTGGACCGCCTACGGAGGGCTCCTTCCCCGGGACGGGTCCGGCAACGCCGTGCAGGGCGATGCAGTCCTCGAGGAGTGCCGGGACGACGTGGTCGTCTCGGCGGTCGACGGGCACCTGGTGGCCTGCCTGGGCGTCGAGGGGCTCGTCGTCGTCCATACCCGCGACGCCACCATGGTCTGCCCGGCATCCAGGGCGGACGAGCTCAAGAAGCTCCACGCCGCCGCGGCTTCCGCGTACGATGGCCGGTTCCGGTGAGCGGCCGCGTGCTATAGTGTCGTCCATGGCGCGCGCCCCTATCGCCTTCCGCTCCGCCCCGCTCGCTTCGGTCCTCGCGATCCTCATGCTCCCGGGATGCGGGGCGTGGAAGGGAACGGCGCCGGCCAAGCCCGCGCAGCGCAAGATCCAGGTGATGGCCTCCGACGGATGGATCTACGACGTCATGGCGGAGAACGCGAAGCTCTTCGAGAAGGAAACGGGCATCGGCGTCTCCTTCACCATCTACGCGCCGCACGCGTATTTCCGCGCCCTCACGACCATGCTCGACTCGGGCGAGGCGACGGACGTCTTCCTCATGCAGTCCACGCGCTTCTACCTCGGGAGGGAGATCGATCCGCGCGGGCGCTGCCTCGACCTGACCGACGAGGAATGGACGAGGCGATTGAAGCCGGCCTGGCTCCCGGCCGTGTCCCACCGCGGGCGCGTCTACGGGCTCATCATCTGGGACGACGCCGTGGGCTGGGTCTACACCTACAACGACAAGGTGTTCCGGCGCCTGGGCCTCTCCGCGCCGCGGAACCACGCGGAGTTCGCCGCCGCCTGCGAGAGGATCAAGGCCGCGGGCATCCTCCCCGTCTACGAGCCCGGAGCGAGCCGCTGGCACTCCGCGCTGACCTTCTTCGAGATGGGCGCGACCTTCGAGGAGCGGGATCCCGGCCTCTACGGCCGGCTCAACGGCAACGCGCTCCGCTTCGCCGACTATCGGCCCTTCTACGAGGCCATCGCGCAGATCCAGGCCGCCGTGCGCTCCGGATATTTCGGCGCGGATTTCATGGCCAACACGATCGAGGGCGCGAGGAGCGCGCTCGTCTCCGGCGCGGCCGCGATGACCCTCAACAAGATCGGCTTCGCGCGGAGCGTGCTCCGCGCCGACCCCGATTCCGGCGCCGAATCCTGGGGGATGTTCCCCATCCCCTGGCTGGACAACCGGACGGTCAGCATCGAGCGCTCCGCCCCCACCTGGTTCGGCAACGCCAAGAGCAAGGACCCCGAGGCCGTGAAGGAATTCTTCCGCTTCCTCACCCGCGACGACAGCCTTTACCGATACGCCGCCGCGCAGCCCGAGGGAACGAGCCTCTCCTTCCCCGTGAAGGCGGTGCCCCTCCTCGAGAACGAGGCGGCCTTCCTGGAAACGGCCCGGTTGGGGGGCGAGCCCTTCCAGGGCGGCGTCTCCTACGTCATGGGCCAGTGGATGGAGATCGAGGCCGATTTCGAGAAGATGCTCGCGGGCGCGATGAGCCCGCGGGACTTCCTCGCGGCCATAGACGACCGCCGCGCGAACATGGCCCGCGCGACCAAGGACCCCGCCTGGCGCTAGGCGACCCGCCCGGCGCCGGGCCTCCCGCCCTCAGCGTTTCGCGTTCGCGTCGCGGAAGGCCGAGGGGCTGTGGCCGGTCGCTTCCTTGAAGATGCGCGAGAAGTACAGGGGATCGCCGTAGCCCGAGGCGGCCGCCACCTGCTTCACCTCGAGGTCCGGGTGCCCGGCGAGGAGGCGCTTCGCGCGCTCGATCCTGATGGCCTTGAGGTCCTGGGTCGGAGTGCTCCCGCAGGCCCGCCTGTAGAGCCTGAGGAGATACGCGGGCTTGAGCGAGAAGGCCGCCGCGAGGCGCTCGAGCGAGTAGGGCTGGCGGTAGTTCTCCTGGAGGTAGACCTTCACCGCCCGGGCGAGCTCCCTGCCACGCTCCGCCGTGCCGTCCAGGGCGAATTCGCCTTCCACATCGGCGGAGCGGGACTCCAGCCGTATCCTCACGCGCCTCAGGGCCTCGGCGAGGGCGCCCAGGTCCACCGGCTTGAGGAGGTACTCGTCCACCCCCAGCTCGATCCCGCGGCGCGCGTACTCGAATTCGCTGTAGCCCGAGACGATGATGATCCGCATGTCGGGATCGACCTCGCGGACGCGCTCGATGAGCTCGAGCCCTCCGAGGACGGGCATGCGGATGTCGCTGATGAGGAGATCGGGCAGGAGCCGGTCTGCCAGCTCCACGGCCTCCTCCCCGTCCGCGGCCGTCCCCGCGCACGCGAATCCGGGGGCGATCTCCGGCACCTTCCGGGAGAGGTAGACCCGCGTGCGCTCCTCGTCCTCGGCGACGATGAATTGGAAGGTCCGCTCAGCCATGGAAGGGTCCTCCCATCGCGATCCGCGCGCCGCCGTCCGGAAGGTTGCCCGCCTCGAAGAGGGCCTCCTCCCCGAAGACGAGGACGAGGCGCTCCCGCACGCTGAGGAGCCCCATGCCCGATATCGACAGCGGGGCGAGGCCTTCGTCGGCGTTCCTCCGTTCCTCGAGCCGGGCGCGCACTCGGTCGAGGGCCTCGGGAGCGAATCCCGGACCGTCGTCCCGGATCTCGACGATCCATCTCCCGTCGGCGGCCCTTCCCCTGATCTCGATCCGCCAGGGAGGCCGCCCCGTTGTCCCGTACTTGAAGAAATTCTCGATCGGGGGCTGGAGTATGAGCCTCGGCACCACGATGCCTCGCATCTCCTCGGGAAGGTCGACGGAGTAGGACAGGCTGGAGCCGTACCGCGCCCTCATGGCGGACAGGTAGCTCTCCGCGTACCGCAGCTCGGTCTCGAGCGTGGCGGTGGACTCCTCGGAGGAAGAGGCGTAGCGGAGCACGCTCGTGAGGTCCTGGATGAGGTCCCGGATGGCGACCGGCGGGTCTTCCTCGGCCATGATGGCGATGGTCTGGAGCATGTTATGGAGGAAGTGCGGATTGAGCTGCGATTGCAGGGCGACGAGCTGGGCGCGCCGCTCGTGCTCCCGGAGCGAGACGGCTTCCCGGATCGATTCGTCGAGCTTGAGCCGCATGTCGTGGAAGGCGAGGCGGAGCTCGTCTATCTCGCCCAGCCCCGGCGCGCGGCGGCCCGGCGCGGGTGACCGCAGGTTCTCCAGGTCCAACGACTCGATCTCCGCGTGGAGCGCCTTGAGCGGGACCGTCACGCGGCGCGAGATGAAATACGAGGCGCCCAGCGAAAGCAGGATGGCGCCGATCCCGACGAGGGCGATCCTGAGCGCGTACTGTGAGATGCTCGCCGTGAGGCCCTCCGCGGGGTCGCCGATCAGGAGGGTCCACCCCGTCTCCGGCGACGTGGCCGCCGCGATGATGCGGGGGGACCGATCTCCGGGGAAGGTCCCGGTGACGGTCCTCCGGCTCCGCGCGAGGGAGGCCAGCTCCATGAGGGCCGCCTCGTCCGCGGGCGGGACGTCGTAGGGGTACAGCTGCTCGCCGGATTCGTCGAGGACGTAGACCGCGGAGGCGGGGCCGGCCAGGACGTCCAGGCCGCCGAAGAGCGCGTCGCAGTCCTGCTCCACCTCGACGATTCCCCGCGTGGAGAGGAGGAGATCGTTGAAGCTCCGGACGAGGGACACGTAGCGCTTGCCTTTCACGATGACGGAGGTCTCCTCGAGGAGGGGGTCGAGGTGGGGCGGGAGGATCACCCTGGCCCCGCCCGCCGCCTCGACGCGGGAGTGCCAGGGCTCCCGGGACGCGTCGCGCTCGATGAGGCGGCTGTAGAATCCCGCGCCGATCATCTGGCCGCGGGGGTCGTAGATGTTGATCTGGGGAGCGGCCTGGCTCGGTCCCAGGATCGTGTCCCCGATCTCGATGAGGGCCTCGGTGTTCTCGAGCTTGGCAATGCGCTCCTCCAACGAGCGCGGCTGGAGGGGGAAGGAGAGGTGCCGCGCGTAGAGGCTCTGGAAGACGCGCGAGTAGATGAGGGTCATGCTCAGCCGGTTCATCTCCCCCACCTGCGCGTCGAGGTTCGACGCCAGGGACCGCGAGAGCGAGGAGAGCGTCTCGGAGAAGCGGTCCCGCGCCACGCCGGAGGCGTAATCGTAGACGAAGAGCGAGAAGAGGATGAGGACGCAAGCGAGGAGCGCGGAGACGGAGACGAAGATCGATTCGCGGACGCTCCGGTACCGATGCACCCGCGGATGATATCATATCCGGGGACGCGCCGCGACCGGAGGGCTGGTTCGACCGAGCGTCTCCCCGGCCCGGGAACCCCTTCTCCGGCCTCCCGGGGGCCGTCAGGAATCTCCATGAGATGAGTCAATCCTCTCCATTTACGGCGGCTCGGGGCGGTCCCATAGTGGTCGCCACCGAATCCGTCTGAAGGAGGAGAGAGAGATGAAGAAAAGGTCGTTACTGGCCGCGATCGCGCTCCTGTGCGCGGTGGCGTCCCTGGCCGCCCAGAAGGGCGTCACCCTCACCGTGTGGGACTTCAAGTACAGCGAGGTGGACGGCGCCCAGATCCCCATGAAGGCGAACGACGCGGCCTTCGAGAAGGCCAACCCCGGAGTCAAGGTCGTCCACGTCGCCCAGCCGACGGACTCGACCCAGTACTACCAGCTGATCCAGAGCGCCGCGACGGCGAACGACGGCCCCGACGTCGCCATGTTCCATCCGGGCGGCCGCGTGGACGGCTTCGCGGACGTCATCGTGGACCTCGACTCCTACATCAAGGACGTGAAGAAGCAGTTCACTACGGGGAGCATCGAGATGTGCTCGCTGGGCCAGAAGCTCGGCAAGCCGGTGAAGGTCCTCCCGCTCACGATGCAGGGCTTCGGCATCTACTACAACAAGGCCTACTTCAAGAAGGCCGGGCTCGATCCCCAGAAGCCGCCCAAGACCGCCGCCGAATTCCTCGCCGCCTGCGAGAAGCTCAAGGCCGCCGGCATCGTGCCCATCACCACCGGGCAGACCTACACCATCGATTTCTTCCTCCGCTGCGCGGTGGCCAACATCTACGGACCCGACGTCGCCGGACTCGTGGACAAGTCGCGCAAGTTCGACGATCCCGCGTTCAAGGACACGATCGTCTTCGTGAAGACCCTCGTCGACAAGGGCTACATCGAGCCGGCGGGCCTTTCCCGCCCGTACTTCATGGACGGCATCGACAAGTTCGCGGCGGGCGGCGGCGGGATCTTCGTCGGCCTCCTGTCCGACGTCGGCAACTGGAAGGTGTTCTCCGACAAGCTCGGGGCGGACAACGTCGGATACTTCCCCGCGGTCAACCTCCCGGGATACAAGTTCAAGGATCAGCAGGTGGCCCAGGGCGCCGGCATCGGCTACGGGGTCATGAAATGGTCCAAGAACAAGAAGGTCGCGGCCGCGTACGTCAAGTTCGTGTCCACCGGCCAGGGCGCCAGGACCTACGCCTCCGCCACCGGCGCGCTCTCGCCGAACACCGCGGCCTCGGGCGGAGCGAGCGACTATCCCGTCCTCAAGGCGATCCAGGGGTACCTCAAGAACAGCCAGAAGGACTACATCCCGCTCTTCTACAACGGGTACGAGGACGATTCCAACCGGCTCCTGGACCGGGTCTTCGTGACCAAGGAGATCAACGTGGAGAAGTTCATCGCCGAATACCAGAAGCTCGTCGACGAGGCGGAATGACGCCCGGCTGACCGAGCCGAAGACTGCGCGGGAGGGGACGGGGCCGAGGCTCCGTCCCCTCTATCGCCGATGGGGGGGAGGAGCGAATGCGACAGAGGAGTCTCGAGAGCGACGGCGCGGCGCCGTACGTCTTCATCGCGCCGCTCATGGCGCTGCTCGCCGCGTTCATCGTCTACCCCGTCATCATGAACGTCGTCGTCAGCTTCACCTCGTGGAAGGGCTACGGGCCCTGGAAGTGGGTCGGGCTCGCGAATTACCGGAATATGATCGCGGATCCGCAGTTCTGGACCTCGCTCAAGAACACGGGGCTCATGATCCTCTACATACCCCTGAGCACGATCGCGACGGTCCTCATCGCTGCCCTCCTCCGCGAGGGGATCAACGGATGGAAGGCCTACCGCGCCATCCTCTACGTGCCGAACCTCCTCGGCTACGTGCTCATGGGAGTCATCTTTTCCATCTACCTCCGGGACGAGGGGCCCGTTAACGCGGCGATCCAGGCCGTGACGGGCAAGACCGTCCGGTTCCTCATCGACCCGATCATCGCCGTCAACGCGGTGGGCTTCCTCCACGTGGTCTGGCTCCACCTGGGCTTCGGCCTCATTTATTTCCTCGCCGCCATGAACGGCGTAGATTCCTCGATCTACGAGGCCGCCATAATCGACGGCTCGGGATTCTGGCGGACGCTCTTCAGCGTGACCATCCCGAGCGTCAGGTTCGCTCTGGAATTCTGGATCGTGTTCAATTTCATCGAGGTGTTCGCGCGGATGTTCCCCTTCATACACGCGCTGACCCAGGGAGGGCCCGGGTACAGCACCTTCACGCTTGAATACGGGATCTACATCGCGGCGTTCTCGAAATTCAAGGTCGGCTACTCGAGCGCGTGGGCCGTCGTGCTCTTCCTGTTCTGCGCCGCGATCTCGGTCGCGCAGGTCAGGCTCATGAGGAGGAGGGAACCGTGAAAAAGGCCTCGAGCCTCGGGTTCGCGGGACGGATGGCGGTCCAGGCGACGATGCTCGTCCTCGCCGTCGCGTCGCTCCTCCCCCTTTACCACGTGATCTCGGCCAGTCTCAAGCCGATCGACGAGTACCCGGCGAATCCCGTCCTCCTCCCGATCAGGCCGACGCTGTCCAATTACGCCTACGCCGCGGTCAGCGGCCATCTCCTCAGGTTCACCCTGAACACCCTCGTCTACGTCCCGCTCGGGCTCGCGGCCTACATAGCCATCTGCGTGTCCGCCGGTTACGCCTTCGGGAAGCTGCGCTTCTCCCTCAAGCGGCCGCTTTTCCTCGTCGTCCTCCTCATGTCCATCTTTCCCCAGCTCCTCCTCGCGACCCAGCTCTCCAAGCTCATCGCGCTCATGGGGCTCTCCAACACGGCGCTCGGCGTGATCCTGGCGTGGACGGCGTATTTCTGCCCCTTCGGGACTTACATCATGACGACCTACTTCTCCGATATGCCCTACGAGCTCGTGGAGGCCGCGCGCATCGACGGCGCCTCGCAGACCAGGATACTCGTGAGCGTCATGGCCCCCATGGCCCTCCCCATGGTGGCGACCATAGCCATCATAGGTTTCCAATCGATGTGGAACGAGCTTCCCTTCTCCATGCTCATCATGACGAAGGAAGCGCTCAGGACCGTGACCGTCGGCATAGCCGTGCTGAGGGGGCAATACGGGCTCAGGGTCCCCATCCTGAGCGCGGCCCTCGTGCTGGCCATGGCGATCCCGCTCCTCGTGTTCATCGTTTTCCAGAGGAGGGTGACCCTGGGCGTCACCGCAGGGGCCCTCAAGGGCTAGGAGCGGCTGGAGGCCGTTCGTTCGGCGGGGCGGACCGCCGTTGCGCGCGATGAGCGATCAGATGAGTCATCAAAGGAGAACCGGGAGCGTGCGGGATTTCGATATAGCCTTCGTCGGCCACATGTGCTTCGACGAGATACGGCCCTACGGGGGAGAGAAGATCGTGGCTCCGGGGAGCGCCGTGCTCTGCGGCGCCATGGCCGCGGCCAGGATCGGGAAGCGCGTGGCCGTGGTGACGAGGATGTCGCCCGACGACGCGGGGATGCTGGGGCCGCTCGAGGAGCTGGGCGTCGAGTGCTTCGCGGCTCCGGCGCCCGAGACCACGTATTCCGTGGTCATCCACCCGTCGGAGAACGTCGACGAGCGGATCCTCAGGATCGAAAGGTCGGCCGGCCCCTTCCGCCTCGAGGACATGCCGGACATCCGGGCCGGAGCGGTGCACCTCGCGGGGATATCCGACCGGGAATTCACCATGGATTTCATCCGCGGCCTCGCGGCCCGCGGCTACGCGCTCTCTACGGACATGCAGAGCTTCGTCCGGCAGGTCGATCCCGCCACGGGGTCCATCGCCTTCAAGGACGTCCCCATGAAACGCGAGATCGCCTCCCTCATGAAACGGATCAAGCTCGACGTCGTCGAGGCCGCCGTCCTCGCGGGCACGGAGGACCTGGAGGAGGCCGCCGCGCGCTTCGAGGGCTGGGGATGCCCCGAGACGGTCATCACCCGGGCCGAGGGCGTCCTGGCGCGCTCGCGCGGGAAGACCTTTTACGAGCGATTCACGAACCGGAGCTCGATAGGCCGGACCGGCCGCGGGGACACGGCCTTCGCGGCCTACCTCGCGTGGCGGGACGGCCACGGCGTCGCGGAATCCCTCCGCTTCGCGGCCGCCCTCGTGTCCGTGAAGATGGAGTCCCCGGGGCCCTACCGCGGGACGCTCGCTGACGCGCTCGCGCGCATGAACGGGAAGGAGTGACCCATGCATCTCTTCAAGACCTCGGAAAAGCGCTTCGGGGTCGATCCCTGGCTCGTCTCCGAGACCGGATTCGATCCCGCCAAGCAGCGCCTCGCGGAATCCGTCTTCTCGCTCGCGAACGAGCACATGTGCGTGCGCGGCTATTTCGAGGAGGGCTACTCCGGCGACCACCTCCTCGGCAGCTACTTCAGCCAGCTCTACGATACGCTCGACGTCGAGTATCCCCAGGCCTTCAAGGGCTTCGTCCGGGAGACGGCGGCCATGGTGACGGCCGTCGACTGGCTCCACGTGAGGATCTCCGTGGACGGCGAGGCGCTGGACCTCGCGAACGCGGAGTTCTCGGACTTCAAGCGCGTCCTCGACCTCCGCGACGCGACCCTGACCCGGGAATTCGTATGGAAGACGCGGAGCGGGAAGCGGCTCAAGCTGCGCTTCGAACGGTTCCTCGACGTCAGGACCACCGCGATCGGCTGCCAGCGTATCACGCTCGAACCGCTCGACTTCTCCGGGGAGGCCGTCATCGTCGCCGGAGCCGATTTCAACACCGTCTACGAACTGGCCGCGGGATGGGACCAGACCCGGAGCTCCGGCGCGAGCGGCGCTTCCCGCGAGGAGCTCCTGGAACGGGCGAACTTCTGGGAGGAGGAGCGGCGGGAACGCCGTGGCGGGCTCTGCGCGATCCAGGCGCGCACGAAGCGGTCCGGCTGCCGCCTCTACTCCGCGTTCCGCCTCCGTCTCGGCCGGCCGGCGCCGATCGCCCCCGTCGATCGGGATAAGTTCATCGGCCTCGAGGCGAAGCTCGAGCTGAAACGGGGCGAGGCCTCCGTCCTCGAACGGACCGCCGTGAACTACTGGAAGCAAGGGCAGGGCGCCGACGACGTCTGGCGCGAGGGCGCGCGGAGGGCCGAGGAGCTCTCGGCCGTCGGCTACGACGAGGCGCTCGGGGAGCACCGCGCCGCGTGGAGGCGTTTCTGGGACAGGATGGACGTCGGGATCGACGGAGATCCCGAGCTCCAGCAGGGGGTGCGTTATTCCCTTTTCGCGATGTACGAGAACTACCACGGCGAGAGCGAGGAGCGGAACGTTCTCTGCAAGCTCGGCGGCGAGGTCTACTCGGGCGTCAACTTCTGGGATACCGAGATCTATTGCCACAGGATGTATATGTTCCTCGACCCCGCGATCGCGCGGAAGCTCCTCATGTACCGTTATCGCTACCTGCCCCGCGCGATCGAGAACGCGAAGCGCCTCGACCTGGACGGGGCGCGCTATCCCTTCTCGACCATCACTGGCTACGAGGACTCGGGGACCTGGCAGCACGTCGACCTCGAGATCCACCAGAACGGCGCGGTCTTCTACGCCGTCTGGCACTACGACCGGATCTGCGGGGACAAGGAGTTCCTCTATCGCGAGGGCGTCGAGATGCTCCTTCAGATGTGCCGTTGCATGGCGAGCGCGGGGGGCTGGAGCCCGGCCAAGGGCGACTTCGGCTTCTACGGGGTCATGGGTCCGGACGAGTTCCACATGATGGTGAACCACAACTGCTACACGAACTACCTCGGCAAGAAGATGTTCGAGTACGCCCTCGAGGTGCTCGCCGAGATGGAGAAGGCGGCGCCGGAGCTCAGGCGCGAGGCCGTGGAAAAAACCGGCGTTAAGGAAAGCGAGCTCGCGGAGTGGAAGCGCATGGCCGAGAAGATGCGCATCCCCCGCGACGAGAAGACGGGAATCTACGAACAGCACGCGGGCTACTTCGACCTGCCCCACGTGGACGTGAAGTCGATACCGATGTCCCAGGTGCCGATCTACAAGAACTGGGCCTACGTCAGGATTTTCCGGATGGACATGCTCAAGCAGCCGGACTTCCTCAATCTTCCCTACTTCTTCAGCCGGGACTTCACGATGGAGGAGAAGCGCGCCAACTACGACTACTACGAGGCGCGTACGAGCCACGAGTCCTCGCTCTCGCCCTCGCTCCACGCGATCCTCGCCGCCGAGCTCGGGAAGCTTGATGAGGCCTACGAGTTCCTCGCGTACGCGGCTCGGCTCGACCTGGACGACTACAACCGCAACACCGAGCAGGGCATCCATTCGTCGTCCGCCGCGGGCGTCTGGGCGGGCATGGTCTCCGGCTTCGGCGGAATGAGGACCGATGGGCCGAGGCTCTCGTTCGATCCGTCTATCCCGGGGCGGTGGAAGGCCTACCGCTTCAAGGTCCTCTACAAGGGGTCCCTGATATCCGTCGAGGTCGAAAAGAACGAGGCGAGGTTCAAGGTCGTCGAGGGCGGTCCCGTCGTCGTGACGGTCTACGGCCGTGACCGGGAAATCACCTCGAAGGGGCTCGAGCTCGCGATGCCGGCGGCGGGCTGAGGAGCCCTCGCCGCTCCCTCAGGGAGAGCCGCTCCCTCAAGGAGAGGAAACGGGGAAGAGGAGCTTCTGGTTCGCGGGATCGAACATGTTCGCCTTGTTGATGTCCGCCGATCCCGTGTTCACGTACCTGGGAGGGCGCTTCCCCGCGAGGAGGTCCCGCACGATCTGCATCGAGATATAACCCATGTTGAAGGGCTTCTGGACGATGACGTCCTTTATCACGCCCCGCTCGAGGTGCTTCGCGATCTCGGGCGAGCTGTCCACGCCGACGAGGACCACGGAACCTGCGAGCCCCGATTCCGCGAGCGCCCGCGCCGCGCCGAGGAGGGTCGGAAGGTTGAGGGCCGCTATGCCGTCCGGCGGGGGCGAGGCCGACGAGAGGGCCGCCCTGGCCTGTTCGTACGCGGCGTTTTCCTCCGAGCCGCTGTAGGTGGTCGACGCGATCGTCGCGCGATCGCCGATAGCCGTCCGGAAGCCCCTCTCCCTCCCTATGGCCGTGGAGCTGCCGCGAACGTAGCTCATCATCGCGACGCGCGCGCCCGCCGGAAGGCGCGAGAGGAGAGCCGTTCCGCACCGCTGTCCGGCCTCGAAGTTGTCGGTCCCTACCATCGCGTCGGCGTCCTCGGATTCGATGAAGGAATCGACGCAGACGACCTTGATCCCCGCCGCCTTGGCTTCCCTCACGGGCTTGATGAGCAGGCGGACGTCCGACGCCGAGAGCAGGACGGCGGCGGGCCGATCCTCGACGATCCTCCTCAGGATCCCGATCTGCTCGTCGATGGCGGTCTCGTCCCCCGGGGCGAGGAACGAGACCTCGAAGCCGAAATCCTGAGCGCCGGACTCCATGCCGCTCCGCACGGAATTCCAGAACGCGTTGGAGGGATCGGTCTCCTTGAAGATCGCCACGACGCGCTTGGGGCCCGGGCGCGCGCGGCCCGCGCCGCGGATCGCCAGGACCGCGGCGGCTCCCGCCGCGACGGCGAGGGCGACGCCCAGCGCGGCGAACAGCCTAACCCGCCTCATGAGACCGTCCCCGACATCACCGGGATGCGGATTGACGCGACGGATCCCTCGCCGAGCCCGGATTCGAACGACAGGCCGTACTTGGGTCCGAAATACAGCATGATCCGCTCCTGGACGTTCCTGATCCCCACCCCTCCCCGCGAGGACGGCCCGTCGAAGGGCTCCCCGGACGAGAGCCTCGGGGCGTCGCGGAGGATCCTCTCGAGCTCGCCGAGCTTGAGGCCGTCCATCCCCACCCCGTCGTCCTCCACGCGGATGACTACGTCGTCGCCGTCCCGCCTGCCCGACACCCGCACCGTCCCGGGGCTTTCCTTGTTCTTGATGCCGTGGTAAATGGCGTTCTCCACGAGGGGCTGGACGAGGAGCTTGAGTATCCTGAAGCCGCGGATCCCGGGATCGAAGTCGATCGCGTAGTCCAGCTTGTCCTTGTAGCGGACCCTCTGGATGGAAAGGTAGGTCTCCAGGTATTCCTCCTCCGCGCTGATCGGGATGATCTCCGATCCCCTGCTCAGGCCCAGGCGGAAGAAGCGGGCCAGGCTCGACGTCACGTCGATCGCGCCCTCGTGCTCGCCGAGCTCGATCATCCATATGATCGAGTCGAGCGTGTTGTACAGGAAGTGGGGATTGATCTGGCCCTGGAGCGCCCTGAGCTCGAGGATGCGCTTCTGCTCCGCGTCCTTCCGGTTCTGCTCGATGAGGTCGCGGACCTTCTTCACCGCGATGTCGCAGTCCAGCGCGAGCTGGTAGACCTCGTTCTCGCATTCGACCGTGATGTCCATGTCGAAATTGCCCTTCTCGACCTCCTGCATCAGCCGCCTCAGGGACTCGATGGGCCTGGATATCCGGACGGATATTATCGCGGCGACGGCCGCGGCGACGGCGAAGCAGAGCGCCGCGAGCGAGCCGAAGCCGAGGAGCGCTCTCCGCGTGCCCTCGAGGAGCTCGGACAGGTAGGAGACCGCCACGACCACCCATCCCGTTTTCGACGAGGGGGTGGCCGTGTAGATGAGGCGCCGTCCGTCCACGCGCGCGTCGAGGAAACCGGATTTCATCGCGAGGAGTTCCCCGATCCTCTCGGTCTTGAGCTCGCCGTAGATCAGCTGCTGGCGGGGATGGTACACGAGGTTCCCGTCCGGGGAGATGATGAACACGTACCCCGAGGAGCTCGGGCGGGCGGCGCGGCAGAGGTCGTCGATGATCGCGTAATTGAGGTCGACCTGGACGTAGCCGAGGAGCTCCCCCCGCTCGCCCCGTTCCTCGCGCGTCAGGGAGACGACCCATGGGTAGCGTCCGTCTATCATGTTCTCCACGTGCGCGGAGGAGAGCGAGAATCCGCCAACGGGCCTCGGGAAGCGGGAGAAGTCGTAGTCCGGGTTGACGCGCATCCCGGGGGAGGACGCGAGGACGTTTTCCGGGGCGATGGCCCTCGCGCCGTCCGCGCCGCCCGGCCCGAGGGGGATGAGGAACACCGAATCGATGTCCTTGCGGACGCCCCTGATGGAACCGAGGAAGCGAGCGATCCTCGCCCGGTATTCCCGATCCACGGAACCGGGGGAGGCCATGTAGGCGCGGACGTCCGCGTCCCCCGCGACGACGAGCGAGATGTCGTCCATATAGGAGATGTAGTCGTCGACGATCCTCGAGAGCTGGGAGGCGAACAGCATCGTGCTCTGCTCCGCGGCCTCGACGAGGGCCGTCCTGAGGAAGTACATGGACACCGCCCCGAGGAGGACGATCGTGAGCGCCACGATGAGGGAGAAGGCCCTGACGAGCGTGGACTGGATCCTGCGGATCCTCATCCCGCCCCCGGACCGTCCGCGCGGAGCGTCTTCCGGTATTCCGACGGGGTCACGCCGGTCCGGCGCTTGAAGAGGGCTCCGAAGTAGCGCGCGTCCGCGTAGCCCACCACCTCCGCGACCTCGTACCCCATCATGTCGCTCGAGGCCAGGAGCTCCTTGGCCCGTTCGACGCGGTACTCGGCGAGGTAGTCGACGAAGGAGGTCCCGAGCATCCGCCGGATCAGCTTGGACAGGTAGCTCTCGCTGATGTAGAGGCGCTCGGCGACGATGCCGATCGAGAGCCCGGGCTCCGCGTAGCGCCGCGAGATGAAATCCTTGAAGTCGAGGATTTTCCATTCCGGCCCGCGGAGGCGCGCGGACTTGAGCTCGCCGTCGGCGATCTCCGCGAGCCGCTCGAGCGCGGCCACGAGGTCCTCGCGCCGCTCCAGCCCCTCGGCGAAGCGGTAGTAGTCGCAGCCAAGCGCGGCGGAGAGCGCCTGGGAGGTCATCCCGATGGCCGAGAGATCGTCGTGGAGCCGGGCGAAGAGCTCGATCACCCCGTGCCGGAGGCGCCGGGGGGAGAGCCCCGCGGCGATCGCGGAGGCGAGGTACGCGTCGGCGAGCCGCGCGACGTCGTCCGCGGCCCCGGAACGGACGCCGAGCCTGAGCCGCTCCTCGTCCGAGCGGAGGCGCTCGATCCCGTCCCTGCCTTCCTCGCCCTCGAAGTACTCGAACGGGCGATCCGGCGCCCGGACGAGCCGGTAGGCGAGGGATGCCCGGGCCTCGGCGTAGGACCGCGGCGCGTCCCGCCATTCGGGGGAGGCGGCTCCGATCCCCACCCGCAGCCCCGTCCTCCCGCCGTCGAGGAGGGCCGAAGCGGCGGAGAGGGCGGCGGCGCGGCATCGCGCCGGATCGGCCTCGAAGGCCAGGGCCGCGATCAGGCCGGGCCGGGGCGAGAACGCGGGGCAGCGCTTGAAGCGCCGGAGGACGGACTTCGCCGAATCGATCCCCGATTCCGGATCGGCGGCGCCCGGCGAATCGCGCTCCGCGACGACGGCGGCGCAGGAGAGGCCCGCGGGATCGAATCCGAGGATCCCGGCGATCCGGGCCGCGGAGGGTGCCCCCGAGCCGTCGCCGATGAAGGAAGCGAGGACGCGCTCGCGGATCGCGCCGTCTCCGAGGCCGGCGCGTTCCCGCAATTCAGATTCGGCGGCGCGGGAGAGCCGATCGGCGTCCAGCTTGGCCCTGAGCCTTGAGAGGAGGGCGGAGAGGTCCCGGGAGGATACCGGCTTGAGGACGTAATCGTAGACCCCGTTCCTGATGGCGGCCTGCGCGTACGCGAAATCGTCGAAGCCCGAGAGGACCACAACGACCGTCTCGGGGTGCTTCTCGGCGACGTGGGCCGCGACGGCGAGGCCGTCGGCTTGCGGCATGCGGATGTCGGTCATGACGACGTCCGGGACGAGCTCGTCGATGGCCGCGATGGCCTCGCGGCCGTTCCGGCTCGGCGGGAGGAATTCGAAGCCGGAAGCGGGCCAGTCGATCTTGGACTCGAATCCCCGGCGGACGAGGTCCTCGTCGTCGACCATAAGGAAGCGGTACATCGCGGGCAGTATAACACGCGGCCGACGGCGGGGAGCGCGGAGTGCCGGATACTCCACTCCGAATGCCGGATCGTCGATTTCCCGCCGGGCGGAGCGGCCCTATACTCCCGCGCGATGAAACCGAGCGGCGCGGACCGCCTCCTCGCGGTCGAGGGCGTATCCAAGCGTTTCCCCGGGGTGCAGGCCCTGGACAAGGTCTCGTTCGAGCTCCGCCGCGGCGAGGTGCACGCGCTCGTCGGGGAGAACGGCGCCGGCAAATCCACCCTCATGAAGATCCTGAGCGGCGTCTACCGCCCCGACGAGGGGAGGATCCTCTACAAGGGGAGGGAAACGGCCTTCCGCGACGCGAAGGAATCGAGCGACGCCGGGATCGGGATCATATACCAGGAGCTCAACCTGGTGCCGCACCTGAGCGTGGCCCAGAACGTCTTCCTCGGGCGCGAGCCGAGGACGAGGCTCGGGTACATCGACGACCGAAGGATGAACGAGGAGGCCGCGGGGATACTCCGCCGCCTCAACCTGGGCATCGCCCCGTCGACCAGGCTCAACCGCCTGACGATCGCGAAGCAGCAGATGGTCGAGATCGCGAAGGCGCTCTCCAGGGACTCCGAGGTCCTCATCATGGACGAGCCCACGAGCGCGCTGGCGGAGTCCGAGATCGACGAGCTGTTCGGGATCATCCACGCCCTGCGGGACAAGGGCGTCGGGATCATCTACATATCCCACAGGCTGGACGAGCTCAAGCACATCGTGGACCGGGTGACGGTGCTCCGCGACGGCTGCGTGGTCGGAACGATGGATTTCGGCGCGGTCGGGCTGGACGAGATCGTGGCGATGATGGTCGGACGCAGGCTGGACAAGCTGTTCCCGCCGCGGACCAACGTCCCGACCGGGCGCAAGCTCCTCGAGGTCCGGAACCTCCGAAGGGCCGGCGTCCTGAACGACGTCTCCTTCGACCTCCTCGAGGGCGAGATCCTCGGGGTCGCCGGGCTCATGGGCGCGGGGCGGTCCGAGCTCGCCAGGGCGATCTTCGGCGCGGACAGGATCGACTCCGGAACGGTGTCGCGCGACGGCGAGGAGCTCGCGATCCGATCGCCCGCGGACGCCATCAGGCGCGGCATCGCCTACCTCTCCGAGAACCGCAAGGAGGAGGGGCTCGCCGTCGACATGCGCCTCGACCAGAACGTGACCATGGCCAACGTCGAGGCGGTCTGCAACGCGGTCGGCGTGATCTCCGGGGCGAAGGAGCGGCTTGCCGCGGAGAAGTACGTCGACGAGCTCTCGATCCGCACGCCGAGCGTCTCCCAGCTCATCCGGAACCTGTCGGGCGGGAACCAGCAGAAGGCCGTCATCGCCAAGTGGCTCTTCCGCGATTCGCGGATCCTGATATTCGACGAGCCCACCAGGGGCATCGACGTGGGCGCGAAGTACGCGATCTACGAGCTCATCGTCAAGCTGGCGGCCTCGGGGGTCGGGGTGATCATGATCTCCTCCGAGCTGCCTGAGATCATGGGCATGACCGATCGGGTCATGGTGCTCCACGAGGGCGAGGTCACGGCCGTGCTGAGGACGAGCGAGACCAGCCAGGAGGAGATCCTCAATTACGCCGCGGGATTGCGCTCGTCCCCGCCAGGGACGACGGCCCCGACGGGGACGGCGGCCGATCCGGCGCGGGAAAGGCGCTAGAGACGATGGAAAGCAAGGCCGACGCGCGCGGCGCGGGAGGGCGGGTGAAGGGGCCCGGTCGCCTGGCGGAGCGCGGGATTTCACTCGACAAGCTCGTGATCCTCGGCGCCTTCCTGGCGCTGTACGTCCTCTTCTCCCTGACCGCGCGAAACTTCTTCACCGTCAGGAACGCGCTCACCCTGGCGCTCCAGACGAGCACGATCACCATCATGGCCATCGGGGTGACCTTCACGATCATAACGGGCGGGATCGACCTCGCCATCGGCTCGGTCGTCGCGCTCGCGGGAACGGTCGCCGTCATGTGCGCGAACGCGGGCCTCCCGATATGGCTCTCCATGGCGGCGGGCCTGCTTTCCGGCGTCTTCTGCGGCCTCTGCAGCGGGCTCCTCATCACGGGCCTTAAGCTCCCGCCCTTCATAGCGACCCTGGGCATGCAGATGGTCGCGCGGGGCGCGGTCCTCACCGCGACGAACGCCATGTCCAAGCCCGCGCCCGAGGCCTTCGGAGCGCTCGGGAACAAGACCGTGCTCAACCTCGGGAGGGAATTCCCGGGCATCGCGTATCCCGTGATCATCATGGCGTTCTGCGCCTTCGCTTTCGGCTTCGTCCTGAAGCGGACGCGGATAGGCAGGTACGCGTACGCCATCGGCTCCAACGAGGAATCGTCCCGCCTATCCGGGATCAAGGTCGATCGGTACAAGATCGTCGCGTACATGATCTCGGGCTTCTGCGCGGCCGTCACGGGCGTGATACTCGCCTCGCGGATGGTCACGTCGCAGCCCAACGGCGGCAACAACTACGAGCTGAACGCCATCGCTTCCTCGGTCATCGGCGGCACGAGCCTCATGGGCGGCGTCGGCACCGTCGGAGGGGCCGTCATCGGGTCGTTCATCATCGGCGTGCTCTCGGTCGGCCTCACGATGCAGGGAGCGTCCTACTTCGTCCAGCAGATCGCGATCGGGCTCGTCGTCATCGGCGCGGTCGCGGTGGACCAGCTCCGGTACAAGAAAAAATGACGTCGTCGCGGCTCGTGCGCGGCCCGTCGGGCCGCTTCAATTTTTCAAGGAGGTTCAATATGAAGAAAGTCCTCATCGCCCTCATGGCGCTCGCCCTCGTCGCGTCCATGGCGACCGCGCAGGAGATCGCCGTGATCGTCAAGACCGGCAACTCGAGCTTCTGGCAGAACGTGCAGACGGGCTGCTTCGACGCGCAGAAGGAGCTCAAGAAATCCTCGCCGAAGCTCTCCGTGACGTTCCTCGGGCCCCAGTCCGAGTCGAACGTCAACGAGGAAATCAACATCGTAGAGTCGGCGATCGACCGCGGCGTCAAGGCCATCGTCCTCGCCCCCTCCGACACCACGGCCCTGATACCCGTCGTGAAGAAGGCCAAGGCGGCCAAGATCCCCGTCATCATCATCGATTCCAAGCTCGACGGCGACGCTTCCAACTACGACTCCTTCCTCGCCACCGACAATAGGGCCGCCGGCGAGGCCTGCGCCAAGGAGATGATCGCGCGGATCAAGGCCAAGACCGGCTCCGACGCCGGCAAGATCGCCATCGAGTCATACGTCGCGGGCGTCGGCTCCGAGGTCGGCCGCGTGGGCGGCTTCAAGGACTACATCGCCAAGAACTCCAAGCTCCAGATCGTCACCGTCCAGTACTCCCAGGCGGACCAGGTCACCGCGCTGAACCAGGTGACCAACATCCTCGCCTCCAACCCCGATCTCGTCGGGATCTTCGGCGCCAACGAGCCCTCCGCCGTCGGCATGGGGCGCGCAATCGCCCAGGCCGGGCTGTCCGGCAAGATCGTCGCCATCGGCTTCGACGGCAACAGCGTCCTGCAGGGCTTCGTCAGGGACGGCACCATCCAGGCCATCTGCGTGCAGAGCTCCTACAACATGGGCTACATGGGCGTGAAGACCGCCTACGACGTCTCCATCGGGAAGAAGAAGGTCCAGCCCCTCGTCGACACCGGCTTCCTCATCGTGACCAAGGACAACATCGACACGACGCCGGCCAAGAACGTGCTTTATTGAGCGGAGTGCCTCCCCGCTCGGGCCGTCCCGAAAGGGACGGCCCATTTTTTCCATCAGCGCCGCTCGATCGCGCGCGGCCGGTTTGACAGCGGCGTCCCTTCGCTGTATGAATGATCCGTTCGATCGAGGAGGCTCCCGTGCTCATCGGAATATCCCCCTGCGTCTCTCCCGATCTCCTCTCCGTTCTTTATAGGATGGGCCACGGGGACGAGATCGTGCTCGCCGACGCCTTCTTCCCGGGCGACTCCTGCAACGCGCGCGTGGTCCGGGCGGACGGGATACGGATACCCGACCTCTTAGGCGGGATTCTCGCCCTCATGAACCTCGATTCCTACGTGAGCGCCCCCGTGGCGATGATGGCGCCCGTGCCGGGGGACGAGCTCGATCCTTCCGTCGAGAAGGCGTACCGCGCCGTGATCGATGCGCGATGGCCCGGAACGCCCGCGATCGAGCGCGTGGAGCGCTTCGCGTTCTACGAGCGGGCGAGGAAGGCCTTCGCGGTGGTGATGACCGGAGAGACCGTGAAGTACGCGAACGTCATCCTGAAGAAAGGCGTCATCCCCGTACGCTAGGCCGGCCAGGGGGCGGCGCTCGCCCGGACGGGATCCGGCCGCGCGCGACGAGCTCGCGCGTTTCCGGTTCAGCGACGCCCCTATCCCGCGAAAATCGAAATTCCTCGAGCCGTTCACGCGCCGTTCACATTCAGGCCGTAGATTCGCCGCGGAGGAACCTGAATGGATGGACAGAGGACTTCCGCGCGCGTGAAGGGCATGACCTGCCCGGCCTGCGTCGGGCGCGTCGAGAAAGCCCTGCGCGCCCTGCCCGGCGTCGCGGAGGCCTCCGCGGACTTGAGGCGGGGCGCGGCGGATATAGGCTGGAAGCCCGGGGCGGAGCCCGACGAGGCGGCGGTATCCGCCGCCCTCGCGGCGGCGGGATATTCCTACGGAGGACCCGCCGGCGCCCGGAAGGCCGGAGGTCCGGGCGGAGCCGCGGCGATAGCGCTGGGCGTCCTCCTGGCGGCTGGGTATTTCGCCTTAAGCGCGCGCGGTTCCTTCAACGCCATCCCTGAGATCGGTTCCGGGATCGGCCTAGGAGCGCTCTTCATCGTGGGCCTCCTCACCTCCGTGCATTGCGTCTCCATGTGCGGCGGCATCGCGCTCTCGCAGGGCCTCCGCGTTCCCGGCGGAAAAGACGGCGGCGAAGCCCGCGTTTCCTGGCGCGCGCGGGCGAGGAGCGCCGCGCCGACGATGCTGTACAACGCGGGCAGGGTGATCGGATACTCGGCCGTGGGCGCCGCGGTCGGCGGACTGGGAAGCGCCCTTTCCTTCTCTGATTCCGCGAAGGCGGTCATCACGCTCGCCGCGGCCGTCTTCATGGTCCTCGTCGGTCTCAGGAACCTCGGGCTCGTCAAGCTTCCCTCGATCGCGTCGCGCCTTCCCGCGCGCGCGCGCGCGGCCCTCGAGGCCGCGCGGGGCTTCGTCGCGAAGGGCGGCCCCTTCGCGGTCGGCGTCCTCACCGCGTTCATCCCCTGCGGCCCCCTGCAGGCCATGCAACTCTACGCGCTCGGCACGGGCAGCGCCCTCATGGGCGCGCTCTCGATGGCGGCCTTCGCCCTCGGCACCGTGCCCCTCATGGCCGGCTTCGCCCTGACCGCCGTCCTCCTTCCGCGGAGGATCGCGCCGATCCTGGTGAAAGCCGGAGCGGTGTTGACTCTCGCCCTCGGATTCGCGACCTTCGGGCGGGCTGCCGCCCTCGCCGGGATTCCGCTTCCCGGGTCGGGCGGAGGCGCCGCGCTCGCGGCGGAGCCGAAACCGGCGGCGAGCTCCGCGAGCGGCGGCCGGTCCGGACCGAAGGCGGCCTCCGAGCGCGTCACCCGCGACCGCCTTCCGCCCGGCGTCCCGGTCGCGGAGGCCGCCGGCGGCTACCAGGCGATCGAGACCGTCTTCACGGCGGGGTCCTACGCTCCCTTCGCGGTCGTCGCCGGCGTTCCGGTGAAATGGACGATCAGGATCAGCGCCGCGGACCTGAACGGCTGCAACAGGACGGTGATCGTCCCCGCGTACAGGATCAAGAGGGATTTGAGGCCCGGAATCAACGTGATCGAATTCACGCCTAAGGAGTCCGGGGTAGTATCTTACAGCTGCTGGATGGGGATGATCCGCTCAGCCTTCGCGGTGCTCGACGAATGATCCCGCGGACGGCGAGGAAGGAGCGAAGGGGATGGTGAAGGAAGCTCGATACAGGATAGGCGGCATGACCTGCGCCGCCTGCGCGTCAGCCACCGAGCGGGCCGCGCGCAAGGTCCCGGGCGTGGCGGAGGCCTCGGTGAACTTCGCCTCGGAGATCCTCCTCGTGAAGTACGACGAGGGAGCCCTCTCCGCCGGTTCCATAGAGGCCGCCGTCCAGAAGGCGGGATACTCCGCCGCCGAGGAGCGGGAGCGGAAGGCCGTCGACGAGCATCAGGCGGCCAAGGACCGCGAGACGCGGATCCTGTGGATCAAGTTCCTCGCGGCCGCGGCCTTCTCGGTCCCCCTCCTCTACCTCGCCATGGGCGCCATGCTCGGCCTGCCCGTGCCCGCGGGGCTCCGCCCCATGGACTACCCGCTCCGGTACGCGCTCGCGCAGATCCTCCTCCTCGCGCCCATCGTTGCCGCGGGCTACCGTTTCTACGTCGTCGGCTACCGGACCCTTTTCAAACTTGCGCCCAACATGGACTCGCTCATCGCCCTCGGAACCACGGCGGCGATCGCGTACAGCGTCTGGTCGACGGCGCTCATCTTCAGGGGGGACGCGCATGCCGCGGATCACCTCTACTTCGAGACCGCGGGCGTCATCATAGCCCTCATCCTCCTCGGGAAGTCCCTCGAGGCGCGGACCAAGGGCCGGACGAGCGAGGCGATCAAGCGCCTCATGGGGCTCAGGCCCAAGACCGCCCGCGTGGCGCGGGGCGACGCGGAGATCGAGATCCCGATCGAGGACGTGAAGCCGGGGGACCTCGTGTCGGTGCGCCCGGGCGAGCGCGTCCCGGTGGCCGGCCGCGTGGTCTCGGGGCAGAGCGCGGTCGGCGAGTCGATGCTCTCGGGGGAGAGCCTCCCCGTGGACAAGGGCCCGGGGGACCGCGTCGTGGGCGCGTCCATCAACGCGAACGGCGCCCTCGTCTTCAGGGCGGAGAAGGTCGGCGCGGAGACCGCTCTCGCGCGCATCATCAAGCTCGTCGAGGACGCGCAGGGCTCCAAGGCTCCCATCGCCCGCCTCGCGGACGTGGTCTCGGGCTACTTCGTCCCCATCGTGCTCGCCATCGCCGTCGCGGCGGCGGGCGCCTGGCTCGTCGCGGGGCGCGGACCCGTCTTCTCGCTCACGGTCCTCGTCGCGGTACTCACCATCGCCTGCCCTTGCGCCCTCGGCCTCGCCACGCCCACCGCCATCATGGTGGGGACGGGCAAGGGCGCCGAGCTCGGGGTCCTCTTCAAGTCGGGGACGGCCCTGGAGATCGCGCACAAGGTCGGCATCGTGGTGTTCGACAAGACGGGGACCCTCACCACGGGGAGGCCCGCGCTCACGGACGTCGTCCCCGCCGCGGGAAGCTCGAGGGCGGAGGTCCTCTCGCTCGCGGCCCGGGCCGAACTCGGCTCCGAGCATCCCCTCGGCCGCGCGATCGTCGAGGCGGCGCGGGCGGAAGGGGGCGGCGCCGCCCTCCTGAAGCCCGATGAATTCATCGCCCTCCCCGGGAAGGGCATCAGGGCCGTCGCGGACGGACGGAAACTCCTCCTCGGGAACGCTCGCCTCATGGCGGACGAAGGGATCGACGCGTCGGGCGGGAAGGCCGACGCGGAGCGGCTCTCGGGCGAGGGAAAGACCCCGATGTACCTCGCGGCGGACGGGGCCTTTCTCGGGCTCGTGGCCGTCGCCGACGTGGTGAAGGAATCGAGCGCGGGCGCCGTCGCCGCGCTCAGGGCCATGGGCCTGGAGACGGCGATGGTCACGGGCGACAACGAGCGGACGGCGGCCGCCATCGCGCGGCAGGTCGGGATCGATCGCGTGCTCGCCGAGGTCCTGCCCGGCGACAAGGCCGCGGAGGTGAAGAAGCTCCAGGCGGGAGGAGAACTCGTCGCGATGGTGGGCGACGGCATCAACGACGCACCCGCCCTCGCTCAGGCGGACCTGGGCGTCGCCATCGGCTCCGGCACGGACGTGGCCATGGAGAGCGCCGACCTCGTCCTCATGCGGTCGGACCTCGTCGACGTGGCGACGGCCCTGCGGCTATCGCGCGCGGTCATCCGCGTGATCAAGCAGAACCTGTTCTGGGCCTTCGGGTACAACGTCCTCGGCATACCGGTGGCGGCGGGACTGCTCCACGCCTTCGGCGGGCCGCTCCTCAATCCCATGCTGGCGGCGGCGGCCATGTCCATGAGCTCGGTCTCCGTGCTCACGAACGCCTTGAGGCTCAAAGCCTTCAGGCCGACGGGGCGCGACGCGCGGGGACGGAACGGGATCGCGCGGGGCGGGGAGAAGCGGAGCGTAAGGGAAGGAGAAGCGGCATGAAGAAGCGGATAAGCATCGAAGGCATGAGCTGCGACCACTGCGTGCGGCGCGTGACGGAGGCGCTCAAGGGCCTACCCGGCGTCAAGGCCGTGGACGTGCGGCTCGCGGAGAAGGCGGCCTTCGTGGAAGCCGAAGCGATCGACGAGGCCGCCGTGAAGGCGGCCGTCGACGACGCGGGCTACGACGTCGTCGCCATCGAATAGGAGATCGATGCCCGCGCTCATCCTCGTCGCCGACGACGAACGCAAGATGGTGGATCTCGTCCGGGGCTATCTCGAGGCAGACGGCTTCGAGGTCGTGGCCGCCTACGACGGCGCGAGGGCCCTCGAGCTCTTCAGGGAGCGCCGACCGGACTGCCTCATCCTCGACGTCGCCATGCCGGGCGCCGGGGGATTCGACGTGGCCCGCGAGGTCCGCGCGGAATCCTCCGCTCCCATCATCTTCCTGAGCGCGAGAGCGGACGAGACGGACCGCGTCGCGGGATTGGAGCTCGGCGCCGACGACTACGTGGTTAAGCCCTTCAGCCCCCGAGAGCTCGTGGCGCGGGTCCGCGCGCGCCTCCGCCGCCCCGCTCCGGCCGACCGCGTCGATCCGCGCATGCGCGCCCTGCGCGCGGGCTCCCTTGCCCTCGATCCCGCGAAGCGCGCCGCCGTCCTGGACGGCCGCGCCGTCGAGCTCACCGCCGCCCAATTCGACATCCTCCTCTTCCTCGCGCGGAATCCCGGCCGCGTCTTCGGGCGGCTCGAGATCCTCGAGGGCGCCCCCTCGGCCGGAGAGCCCTACCGCGGCTACGAGCGCACCATCGACGCGCAGGTGAAGAAGATCAGGAAGGCGCTCGGCGACGACCACGCCTCGCCCCGGTTCATCAGGACGGTCCGCGGGATCGGCTACGCCTTCATCGACGCGGGGGGAGGCGGCGCGTGAGGCTGGGGCCCCGGCTCTCGCTCTCCTTCGCGGCCGCCATCGCCCTCGCGTCCGCGATCTCGATAGTACTCGTTCGGTCCTCGATCGAGGGCCTTTTCCGCGCCTATCTCCATGACGCCGACGCGCGCCGCGGGAACGAGATCCAATCCCTCCTCGAATCGCATTGGGCGGAGCGCGGTTCCTGGGAGGGCGCCCAGGGCCGCCTCGCGGAGGCCTCGGAACGGGGAGGGTGGCGCGACAGGGTCGTGCTCGCCGACGCCGAAGGCAGGATCGTCGCGGACAACCGGGACGAGCTCATCGGCACGACGCATCCGAGGGACCACCTCGCGCAGGGCATCTCGATAACGTCGGGGGGGAAGGCCGTGGGCACGCTGATGGTCGGCTCTATGGCCGATCCAGCGCTCTCCGGCGAGAACGCCGCCTTCCTCGGGTCCGTGACCGCCGCGCTCCTCTGGTCGGGCGCCGCCGCCGCGGCGGTCGCGATCGCTCTCGGATTCATCCTCTCCGCGGGAGTCGCCCGGCCCCTCGCTCGGCTCAAATCGGCCGCCGCCCGCGTCGCCTCGGGGGACTTCGCGGTCCGCGTGCCCGTATCGGGAGACGACGAGGCGGCCGGGCTCTCGTCCTCCTTCAACGCGATGGCAGGAGAGCTCGAGCGCCTGGACGGGTCGCGGCGCAGGCTCATCGCGGACGCCGCGCACGAACTCAGGACGCCCGCCGCCCTCATCCAGGGCACAGCGGAGGCCATGCTCGACGGCGTTTATCCCGCTGACCGCGCGGCGATAGAATCCCTCCTCGAGGAATCGATCCGGCTTTCGCGACTCATCGAAGACCTCCGCGAGCTCGAGGCGCTCGAATCGGGACGGCTCGTCCTGGAGCGATCGGAATTCAGCCTCGGGGAAGAAATCGACGCGACCCTCGCCGCCTTCGCGCGGGAGGCGGCCGAGCGCGGCGTCGTCCTCGAGGCGCGTTCCGGCGGACCTCATCCGATCGTGTACGCCGATAGGCTCAGAATAGGCCAGGTCATCCGCAACCTCATCAGGAACGCGATCGATCACGCGCCGGCCGGAGGGATCGTGCGGGCGGAGACGGGGGAATCACCGGAAGGAGGCGCGTATCTCCTCGTCGAGGACTCGGGCGAGGGGGTACCCGTGGAAGAGCGGGATCGGATATTCGAGCGTTTCTACAGGATAGAAGGCGCCGCCGCGAAGCGGAAGGACGGGAGTGGCCTAGGGCTCTCGATAGCGCGTGAAATCATCCGGGCCCACGGAGGGAGTATCCGCGTCGGTAGTTCCGAGCTCGGGGGCGCGGCTTTCACGGTTTCACTGCCGACCCGGGACAGATGATTTGAGCTGTCGCGGAATGCTTAGGCGGGTTAGGGGAGGGAACGGGCTCCTCCAGCCCCGCCGCTCTCAGGCGGCGAGGGGAAGGAGCCCCGGACAACCGAGCGCCGGACTAGTATACGTAGATTTTCTTGGTCTTCTTGGGCCTCGGGGCCTTCTTCTTAACGACCGTCTTCTTCTTCACGACGGTAGTGGACCTGGGCCTGCTTTCCCTCACGACAATGCAGGAAGAGAGGCCGGCGGCCGCGAAGAAGGCGACGAAGAGCGCCGCCAATGCGCGTTTCGCTTTTCTCATGCGTTTCCTCCCGGAATAGGATGTACGGCAACGATACCGCACGGGCGTCCGCGGCGCAAGCCGTGCGGGGCCTCTCCTAATATACTGCGTTCCCGGACTTTTAACAGGGTTTTTCCGGGCTATCAGGGCGCGGGGACGGTTCAGGGACCATCCCCATGTAGTCCAGGGAGTGGGCGCCCCTCAGGGCGCGGACGCGGTCGAAGAGCCTGTCCACCGCCTTCACCCCGCAGCGGGGGAAATTCCCGCCGTAGCCCCAGAACTCCTCGAGGCAGCCCTTTCCCTCGGATTCGTACTTGAGGACCCTGACCATGAGCTGGAGCTTGTCCAGGCTGCGCGCGATGCGCGCTTCCAGGCTTCCGCCCTCCTCGAACTCGTCCGCCACGAGGGCGCACTCGGGATGGCCGCGGAGGACGGCGGCCGCCGCCGCCCGTTCCGCGTCCGCCTTGCCCCCGGGGCCGAAGAAGGCCGCGGCGGGAGCGGGGATGTCGCCCAGGAGGATCTCCCCCGCCTCGTGGAGGAGGACCATGGAGACGAGCTTCTCCCCGTCGACGTCGAAGCCTTCCTTCTTGATTTCGGGGACGAGGAGGGCCGCCATGACCGCGGCTATGAAGCTGTGCTCGGCGACCGATTCGGGCCGGTCGATCCCCCTGATGAGGAAGCCCGTGCGCGGGAGCCGCGCGAGCACGTCGAACCTGAACGCCGTCTGGATGATGTCGTCGCCGGGGCCCGCTCGCCCCGTTTCCTCGCTTGCCATGGCGCGGAGTATATCCTCGGGGAGGGGGCTCGTATAGGAGCGCGGGAGCGCGCCTGAGGCGACGGGCGCGCCTAAGGCGACGGGCGCGTCGTAGACGACGGGATCGGGCTTGGGTAGAATCCTCGCATGCTCAGGCTCCTTCTCAGCGCCGTTTACGTTTTCGGCACCCTCTTCATGTCGGGTTTCGTCCTCATGCCGATGGTCCTCCTCCTCCACGGCCTGGGCCTGCGGAGATCCGCGGAGCGTCTCACTTCCTTCATCATGCGGACCTGGGCGCGGTACACCGTGCTCGCGGCCGGCGGCCGGGTCAGGGTCTCGGGCAGGGAAAACCTCCCCGATTCGCTAAACCTCTGCGTCTACGCGAACCACCAGGACTACTCGGACATCGTGCTCCTCCTGGGGTGGATGGGGCTGCCCCTCGGATTCATGGGGAAGAAGGAGCTGGGCATGGTCCCGATCCTGAGCTCCTGGATGCGCCTCTCCTACAGCGTCTTCCTGGACAGGAAGAGCCTCCAGCAGGGGCTCAGGACGGTCCATCGCGTCGCCTCCAACCTCCGAAAGGGCCGGCCCATCGTCATCTTCCCGGAGGGCACGCGGAATTTCGGCGGCCCCGTGGCGGATTTCAAGGGAGGGTCCTTCAAGGCCTCCAAGCTCTCCGGCTCCTGGATCGTGCCTGTCACGCTGGACGGGAGCTGGCGCTTCATGGGCTATCCCGGCCGCGTGAAGGGCGGCCCCGTCCGCATCGTCATCCATCCCGCCATCGACGCCTCGAGGCTCGGCGCCGAGGATTGGAAGGACCTTCCCCGCCGCGTCCACGACGCCATCGAGGGGAGCATCGCCATGACGCCGGCGTCCGAGGGGGCGCCCGCCAGGCGCTGATCGCTTTTCGCGTTTGAAAGCCGGGCCCGCCGGTCCTATACTTCAAGGCGGAGACACCCTATGGAAGGCCGGCCGACGACGCGCCCCCCGCGCGCGACGCTCCTCCTCCTCGCCGGGCTCGTTTCGGCCTGCGCCTTCCTCCATTCATGCGCGCGGCTCAACCGCGTCGCGCGCGTGGGCGTCGTCTCCAACCTGGATTTCTTCAACGCCACCTTCGACGGCTTCAAATCCCGCATGACCGAGCTCGGCTGGGAGGAGGGGAGGCGGATTTCCTACGACTTCCGCCGGACCCGCATGGACATGGCCGCCACCGAGGCGGCCCTCTCAGGCTTCTCGGGCTCCAAGGTCGACCTGATCCTCGCCTTCCCCACCGAGGCCGCCCTCCTCGCCAAGAAGGCCGGCGAGGCGTCGCGCATCCCCGTCCTCTTCGCGAACGCGAACATCGAGGGGCTCGGGCTCGTCGAGAGCGTCCAGCGGCCGGGCGGAAACGCCACCGGCGTGCGTTTTCCGGGCCCGGACATCGCCGTGAAGCGGCTGGAGATCCTCTCCGAGATCGCGCCGAGGGCGAGGCGCTTCCTCGTCCCCTACCAGCGGGGCGTGGACCTCGTTCCCGCCCAGCTCGAGGCGCTCAGGGCCGCGGCCGCGGCCTCCGGCCTCAGGCTCGTCGAGCTGCCCATGGATTCCCCCGCGGCGCTCGCGTCGTGGACGGCGGGGCTTCCCGTCTCGGGCCCGCCGCCCTTCGACGCCGTCCTCATGATCGCCGAACCGCTCATGGTGAGCCCGGGCGGGTTCGGCCCGCTCGCGTCCTGGGCCTACGGGCGCGGCCTTCCCGTGGGAGGCGCCCTCATGGAGGAGGGAGGCGCGGTTTCCCTCTTCGAGGTGGCCACGGACGCCTACGAGTCGGGGAGGCAGGCGGCGGCGCTCGCGGACAAGATCCTCAAGGGGGCGAAGGCCGGAGAGATTCCGGTGCTGAGCGCGGAATACAACGTGATCGTGGACGCGGGCGCGGGGCGGCGGATGGGCGTGGCCATCCCGCCGGGCGTATTGAACGCCGCCAACGAGGTCCGATAGCGCGGTGGGCGGGATAAGGCGGACGCGGAGCATCAACGACATCCTCACCCGGTACCTCGTGGCCCTGAGCCTCGCCTCCATGGCGGTGGTCAGCGTCGTGCAGATCGCGTTCAACTACCGTAACCGGACCATCGCGCTGTCGGAGCGCCTCGGGTTCGAGGCGCGTTCCGCCGCGGCCGCCATCGACGGATACGTCCGCGGGAAGGCCGAGGACCTCGACGCGGCGGCGTGGTTCGCGCGTCTGGGCGAGGCGCCGGAGGACGAGGCCAGGCTGGCGCTCCAATCGATGCTCGGCTACGACGCCTCGATCCGCAGGATCACGTTCGTGGACGGAAACGGCGATCTCGTCGCGGAGGCGACGAGGCGTTCCTCCTTCGCCGAGCGCGAACGGCGCGGAGACGCCCTCGCGGCGGCGGCCGCCGCGGGGAGGGATCGTCCCCGCCTCGGGCCGGTCCGCTTCGATCCCGATTCCGACGAGCCCCTCGTGGACCTCTGCGTGCCGGTTTCCTCCCGCGTCCCCGGAGAGCGCGGGATCCTCGTCGCGGAATTGAATCTCATATTCATGGGAGAGCTCCTCGGCTCGGTCCGTACGGGCGAGTCGGCCTACGTCGTGGATCGCGGGGGCGCCCTCATCGCCCACGCCGATCCCACATTCGTGGTCGGGAAGCGGGCCGTCGGAGGATTCCCCGCCGCCTCGGCGTTCTCCCGCGGCGATCCCGGCGGGGCCGGCCGCCTGGAGACGTACGCGGACGCAGACGGCAGGAGGGTCGTCGGGGCCTTTATCCCGCTCGAGGAGGCCGAGTGGGCCGTGATCGCGGAGCTTCGCTGGCTGGACGCGTACGCCCGCACGCTGTACGAGGCGGCCATCGGAGTCCTCCTCTACCTCGTCCTCGCGGTCGCGGTGACCATCGCGGGGCTGCGCATATCGCGCATTCTGTCCTCGCCCGTGGTGACGCTCGAGCGTGCGGCCTCGGCCATCGCGGCGGGCGGCGAGGTGACCCTCGTCGAGGCCCCGGGCACGACAGAGACCGCGGCCCTCGCCGAGGCGTTCAACGCCATGACTTCCCGGCTCAGCGAGAAGGAGCGGCGCTTCGCGCTCCTCCTCCAGAATTCCTCCGACCTCATCGAGATCGTGAGCGCGGACGGCGCGCAGGAATGGGTGAGCCCCAACGTCTCGCGCGTCCTCGGCTGGACGGCCGACGAACTCGTCGGAAGGTCAGTCTTCGATTTCGTCCATCCGGAGGACGGGGCCGAGGCGAGGACGGCGCTCGCGGGGCTCCTCGGCCGGCCGGGGACGCCGCACCGAGCGGAGTTCCGGATCCTCCACCGGGAGGGCCGCTGGGTGGACGTCGAGACCATCGGCGTGAACCTCCTCGACGTCCAGGGGATCGGCGGCATCGTCCTCAACTCGCGCGACGCGTCCGAGCGGAAGGCGGCCGAGGCCGAGCGGGCGCGGCTCCAGGAGCGGCTCACCCAGGCGACCAAGATGGAGGCCGTGGGGAGGCTCGCGGGAGGCATCGCCCACGATTTCAACAACCTCCTCACCTGCGTGATGGGCAACGTCGAGCTCGCGCTCCTGGAATCGAGCGACGCCGACTCGCTGAAGAGCTACCTGGGCGAGGTGAAGCGCGCTTCGGAGAGCGCCGCCTCGCTCACGCGCCAGCTCCTCGCCTTCTCGCGGAAGCAGGCCTTCGAGCCGCGCGACGTCGACGTCAACGCCCTCGTCGAGGGCCTGAGGGGCATGCTCGGGCGGCTCCTCGGGGAGGACATCGTCGTGCGGCTCAGGCTGGCGGAGGGCCTTCCGCTCGCCAAGGCGGACCCGGGCCAGATGCAGCAGGTCCTCGTGAACCTCGCCGCCAACGCGCGCGACGCGATGCCCCGCGGCGGCACCCTCGTCATCGCGACCGCGCTCGCGGAGCTCGGCGCGTCGAATCCCGCCCTGAGGCCGGGCATGTGGCCGGGGAAGATGGTCATGCTCTCCGTCATCGACGACGGGGAGGGGATGGACGCCGAGACCAAGCGGCACCTCTTCGAGCCCTTCTACACGACGAAGGCCGTGGGCGAGGGGACGGGGCTCGGCCTCGCGACCGTTTACGGCATCGTGACGCAGGCGGGAGGGGCCGTGGACGCGTACTCGGAGCGCGGCTTCGGAACGCGATTCGACGTCTATCTCCCGCTCGCGGAGCGGAGCCCGGCCGCCGCTCCCCGCGAGGAGGACGAGGAGCGCCTCCCGCGCGGCTCCGAGACGGTCCTCCTCGTTGAGGACCAGGAGGGCGTCCTCAGGATGGCCGGTCGCATGCTCGCCCAGCTCGGCTACGCCGTGATCCCGGCCTCGAGCGGCGAGGAGGCGGTGCGCTTCATGGAGAGCCGCTCTGAGGAGGTGGATCTCCTCCTCTCGGACGTCGTGATGCCGGGGATGAACGGGAAGGAGCTCGCGGACAGGGTCGCCGCCATGAAGCCCGGGATCAGGATCGTGCTCTGCTCGGGCTACGCCGAGAACGTCGTCCTCAAGGACGAGGGCGGCGGGATCGCCTATCCCTTCCTCGCGAAGCCCTATTCGATCCGCGAGCTCGCGGGGAAGCTCCGCGAAACGCTCGACGCCTCGCCGTCGCGTAACTGAGAGCGCGTCGATGGGAGTTCGCGGAGGATGCGCCGGGGATTTTCCGGGGACGCGCTAAGCCTTGACGATCTCCAGCACGCGGTCGAGGTCCTCCGAGGAATAGTACTCGATCACGATCTTGCCCTTCTTGGCCCCGCCCGAGATCGACACCTTGGTGCCGAGCCGCGCGATGAGGCGCTGCTCCACGTCGGCGATGTCCACCGGTTTCCTCTTGGCGGGCGTTTTCTTCGCGGACGCCTTGCCCGCCGCGCGCTTTCCCGCGTTGAGCTCGCGCGCTTCCTCCTCCGCCTGCCGCACCGAGAGTCCGTCCTCGACGATGCGCTTGCGCAGGACCGCTTGGTCCGCGGGATTCACCACGGAGAGGAGGGCGCGCGCGTGGCCGGCCGAGAGGCTGCCGTCCCTGAGGCCCTCCTGGCACTCGGCGGGGAGCTTGAGGAGGCGGATGGCGTTGGCCACCGTGGAGCGGTCCTTGCCCACCTTCTTGGCGATCTCGTCCTGCGCGGCGCCCGAGAGCTCCATGAGGGCCTTGTAGGCGTGCGCTTCCTCGAGGGGATTGAGGTCCTCGCGCTGGATGTTCTCGATGAGGGCCATCTCGAGCCGCTCCGGCTCGCTCACCTTCCGCACGATGACCGGGACCTCGCGGAGGCCCGCCATCTGCGAGGCCCTCCAGCGGCGTTCGCCCGCGATGATCACGTACCCGCCCGAGCCGTCGTCCTCGGCGATGATGGGCTGTATCACCCCGTGGACGCTTATGGAATCCGCGAGCTCCTTGAGGGCCGCCTGGTCGAAGTCCTTGCGGGGCTGGTTGGGGTTGGGCCTGATCCTCCCCAGGGGGACGGTGGAGGCGAAGCGGTCCCCGGAAGCCTGGTCCGCCGATTCCGGGATGAGGGCGCCGAGGCCCCTGCCGAGTCCGTGCTGCTTAGCCACGGGACATAACCTCCTCCGCGAGGAGCCGGTAGCTCCGCGCGCCCGCGCAGTCGGGGTCGTACGAAGAAATGGGGAGGCCGTGCGAGGGGGCCTCCGAGAGGCGCACGTTCCGGGGGATGATGGTCCTGAACACCCGGTTCTTGAAGTAGCCCGTCACCTGCTGGACCACGTCCTGGGAGAGCTTCGTGCGCGAGTCGAACATGGTGAAGAAGATGCCTCCGATGGCGAGCGAGGGATTGAGCCCCTTCTGCACCTTGGAGATGGTCTGGAGGATGAGGGTGAGCCCCTCGAGGGCGAAGTACTCGCACTGGAGGGGGATGAAGACCTCGTCCGCGGCGGCGAGGCCGTTCAGCGTGAGTACGCCGAGCGAGGGAGGGCAGTCGATGAACACGTAGTCGTACTTGTCCTTGACCTCCGCGAGGTGGCGCTTCAGGAAGCCGTGCTGGCCCTCCTCGTTGACGAGCTCCACCGTGGCGCCCGAGAGGTCGATGGACGAGGGGGCGATGAAGAGGCCGCTCACGCGCGTGGGCTTCACGATGTCCGCCATGCGCGCGCGGCCCGAGAGGACCTCGTAGACGCCGCGGCTGCCCGAGTCCACGCCGATCCCGGAGCTGCAATTGGCCTGGGGATCGAAGTCGACGAGGAGTACGCGCTTGCCCGCGAGCGCGATGAAGGCGCCCAGGCTGATCGCCGAGGTGGTCTTGCCCACGCCCCCCTTCTGATTGACGAATACGACGACCTTCCCCATGGCGCGCGAGTATAGCACGGAACGGGGAGGAGGCCAAGGCGAGTCTGTCCCGGCGCCGTCGACTCTTCCCCGAGCCGCGCATGCCGGACCCTGGAGGCCGTCCGCGATTCGTGGTATCATCGCGATGTTCCGCTTATAAGGAGAAAACGTTGAAAAAAGCGAGAGGCTCGTTCGTACCCGTAATTTTTGGCGCGCTGTGCGCGATCATATCGATTTACGCAGCCGCTTGCGGTTCCGAAACCGTCGATCCCCCTATCTCGCGGGAGGAGATCGAGGCGAGCATGGACGCGGCCCTGCTCGCGGTCGAGCCCTCGCCTTCGGCCGAATTCACGTACTGCGCGGAGCGCCTGTCCGACGGGAGGCGGTACGTCTTCGAGCGCGACGGTTCGACGATGGAGACGTCCTACCAGTCCGCGTCCACGTCCAAGCTCGTGACGGCGGTGATCATCCTCAGGCTCGTCGAAGCGGGCTACCTTTCCCTGGACGACTCCCCTCAGGACTACCTCTCGGCCGCCGTCTGGCCCGTACCTGATACCGATCCCCTCCACGGCATCACGCTGGCGCATCTCCTCAGCTTCACCTCCGGCTTGAATGTAGACCCCTCAGGCTTGTTCACGTCGATCGATGACGAGATGATCGAGATCGCCGATGTGAACGTCGGCGGCGCTATCGTCCCGGGGACGCAGTTCTATTACGGCTCGAACCACCTCCAGGTCGCGGGAGCGATGGCGATCGAGGCGAGGGACGCGGCCGACGCGGCCGACTTTCTCGTCTGGCAGGACGTTTTCGACGAGTTTCGGACCCAGACCGGCCTGTTCACCCATTCGGCGTTCGATCTGCCCCCTCTCCAGCCGAATAACCCTCGCCTCGCCGGTGGCATGCACTGGACCGCGTCCGATTACATGGAATTCCTCGGCCAGCTCGCCCGCGGAGAAATCCTCAGCCCGGCGATGATGACGCAGTTCCTTCAGGACCGTACGGGGATGGGCGTCGCGATTGTGTATTCCCCCCTCCTCGTCCATCCCGACATGGAGGAGGACTGGCATTACGGCTTCGGATTCTGGCACGAATACGAGGGCAATCCCTGGGCGGGGACGCCGGGAGCGCGCATCTCCAGCCCGGGCGCGTATGGGGCATATCCATTCTGGGATAGGGTCCGCGGATATGTGGGGATCGTCGCTAGGCAGGGGGGATCGGGGACATTTCCGGAGGGCGTCTTCATAGAGCGCGCGGTGCGGCCCTTGACCGAGGCTTGGATCGCGCTGCCGTGACGCAACGCCGCCCTTGACCGGACCCTCCGCGCGTCGGTACATTCGATGTGCCGCCCGGTCGGGCGGGGAGGTGGACCATTCATGGATAAGAACGAGATCGCCAAGGCGATCGATGAGATACGGCCCCGGCTCCAGGCCGACGGGGGGGACATCGAGCTCGTGGACGTCTCCGCCGACGGCATGGTTTCGGTGAAGCTGAAGGGCGCCTGCGGTTCCTGCCCCATGGCCCTCATGACACTCAAGCACGGCGTCGAGGCCTTCCTCAAGGATAAGTTTCCCCAGGTGAAGGAAGTCGTCCAGGCCTGAACCCGCGGCCCGTCCCGTTTATCCCTTTACTCCGCTTCTCTATAGTCTATAATCGACTCATTATGGTTTTGAACGCCGGGATGCGGTCGTGAAGGCCGCCAGGTTCGCGGCGCCGGCCCTCGCCGTCGCCGCCGCTCTTCTCGTGGCGGCCGCCCTCGTCCTCGAGGCCATGGGCGTCCCTCCGCTAGCCCGCTCCGTCCTTCTCGCCGCCGCGCTGATCCTCTGCGTCGCCATGACGATACGCCACGCGATCGCCGTCCTCGGTCCGTCCCGGAGGCTCGAAGAGCGCCTCCGCTCGCTCGCGAGCGACGGGCTCGAGCCGCTCGAGGCCGCGATGGCGGATCTCTCCCGCGGAAACCTCGCGGCGAAAGCCGGCATTTCCTGCGGCAACGGCGCCATCTCCGCGCCCGGCGAGCTCGCGGGCACCGCCAGGGAGCTCGACCGCGTCTACGCCCTGACTCGCGAGATCGTCCAGGACCTCTCGTCCCTCACCGCGGTGCCCTTCAAGAGGATCTTCTACGTGGGCGCGGAGAGCGTCCGCGAGGGCGAGCGCTGCGGCGCGGCGATGGCGGACCTCCTTGACGGAAAGGGGGACATCGCGGTCCTCATGAACGCCAAGACCGTGATCAGCCAGGCGCTCAGGTTCAAGGGCTTCAAGCGGGCGCTCTCGGAGCGCTCCCACCTCCTCAGGGTGGTCGACGTCCGCGAGGAGCACGAGGAGCCCGAGCGCTGCAAGGCCGAGGCCATGGCCGTCATCGCGGCCCATCCATCCCTTCGGGGGATCTACGTGACCGAGGGAACCACGCCGGCCGCGGCCGCCGCGGGGATCACTGAGGCGGGGGCCTCCATGCGCGTCGCCCTCGTCTGCCACGACCTCGCGGACGCGACGATGGAGGCGCTCCACCGGGGCCGCGTCTCGGCGACCCTCTCGCAGAATCCCTACGCCCAGGGCTACGAGAGCGTCGTGAGGATGTACAACCGCGTCGTGTCCGGCGAGGAGCCCGAGAGCGAGCGCATCCTCACCCGCCTCGACCTCATCACGCGGGAGAACGCCGACGAGCATTGGGCCGCCGACCGCGGAACGATCGTCTCCGATTCCGTGAGGTCGGGCCTCGTTTCCCCCCTGCCCCTGCCTCCCGGGAAGCGCGTCCGCGTCTCCCTCATCCTTCCCGGCGAGGACGGTTTCTGGAAGGCCGTCGCCGCGGGCGCGTACGACGCCTCGGCCCTGCTCTCCCGCATGGGGGCGGACATGGACGTGGGAGTGCCGGCCCCCATCCGCGCGCATCCCTGGAGCGTCGAGGCCTACGAGGCGGCGCTCGACGAGGTCGCCGAGTCCGGATCCGACGGGCTCTGCCTTCCGGTGTTCTACTCCTCGCTCGTCCCCCGCCTCAACGCCATGATCGATTCGGGGATCGCCGTCGCGACGTTCAACTCGGAACCGCTCGGCATACGCGGGATGGTCGCGTCCATGGTCAGGCACGCGAGGATCCTCGACCGCATCGGCATGAAGCTTTCCGCGGACGCCGGGGAATCCAATCTCTCGATGGAGCGCATCCGCGGGAACCTCGGGTCCGTCGCCGACGGCGTGCGCAAGCAGGCCGACCAGCTCTCCCTTTCGAAGGGCCTCCTCGGAGAATTCGAGGGCCATCTCGTCTCCATCGTCTCAGGCGGGCGCGGGAGCGTCGAGGCCGCGCGGGCCGTGAGGGAGGAGGCGGCGGCGGGCGAGTCCACGGTCAGGGCGAGCCGGGCGTCCATCGAATCCGCCGCTCGCGCCTCGGAGGCGGTCTCCCGCGATTTCAGGACCCTCAAGGACAATTCCGCGAAGATAAGCTCCGTGGTCGGCGCGATCGAGGACATCGTGACCCAGACGGGCATCCTCGCGATCAACACGGCCATCGAGGCCTCGCGCGCCGGCGAGAGCGGGAAGGGCTTCGCCGTGCTCGCGTCGGAGATCAGGAAGCTCGCCGTGAAGTCGGGGGATTCGATCCGCGAGGTGCGCGAGCTGGTGGCCGCCCTCTGCGCGAGCGCGGCCGCGGCCAACGCATCCATGGAAGAGAGCCGAGCCGTCATGCAGCGCGGGGAGACCGAGGCGCGCGAGGCCGAGCGGAGCCTCGGCGCGCTCCTCGCCTCCGCCGACGGGAGCGAGCGGAAGGCCGGGGAGATCGCCTCCGCGGCCGTGCGCATGGAGGAGGAGTCCCGGGCCTTCAGGAAGTCGATGGGAGAGCTCGGCGCGATCAACGCCGAGAATCAGGCCGCGGCCGAGGCGATCACGGAGGAGGCGAGGCTCCTCTCGGAACGCATCGCCGAGCTCGACAGGATGTCCTCCGAGCTATCGCGCCTGTCCAAGGCCCAGGAGGGCTCCGTCTCGGCTTTCGTGCTGGAGGAATGAGGCCGAGCGGCGCTTCGCCGTTCAGTCCGCGTTCTGCCGCGCTGCCTCGCATATGGCTTGCGCCATTCCGGATAGCCCCACCTGCCGCTCGACGTGGCCCATCTCCCAGGCGACGCGCGGCATGCCGTAGACGATCGAGCTCGCCTCGTCCTGCCCGAGGGTGCGTCCGCCCTCGCGGTATATGGAGCCGAGCTCCCTCGCGCCGTCCGATCCCATGCCGGTCATGATGACGCCGAGAGCGCGGTTCCCGTAGTGCTTGGCCACCGAGGAGAAGAGGACGTCCGCGCTCGGGCGGTGGCTGTTGACGTGGGGAGCGTCCGAGATGCGCGCGACTCCCGAGAGCGAGCGGCGCTCCACCTCGAGGTGGCGGTTCCCCGGCGCGATGAGGATGCGCCCCGGCTTGAGGAGGTCGCCCTCGGCGGCCTCCTTCACCTCGAGGGGGCAGATCCGGTCCAGGCTCCGCGCGAATTCCTCGGTGAAGCCCGCGGGCATGTGCTGGACCACGACGATGGGCTGGGGGAGCCCCGGGTCGAGCGCGGAGAAGACCTCGCGGAGAGCGTTGGGGCCTCCCGTCGAGATGCCGATGGCGATGATCTCCACGGGGCCGTGCTTCCTGACGGGTACGGGCTTCTCGTAGGCCTTGGCGGGCGGGGCGATCGGGAAGGGCGCGGGGCGCGCGGGGGCTTCCGTCCGCGCCGCTTGCGGGGCCTTGAAGCTCCGCTCGAGCTCTTCCTCGGACACCTCCGGGCGCTCGCCGCCCTTCCGCCTGCGGTATTCGCCGCCGTAGCCCAGGAGCATGGACGCGAGGTCCTTGCCCACGAGGCGGATGTCGTCGGAGGAGGGGCCGGAGGGCTTTGTGATGAAGTCCGCCGCGCCCAGGGAGAGCGCCTTCATGGTGATTCCCGCGCCCTCGCGCGCGACGCTCGAGAGGATCACGACCGGCACGTCGATGCCGAGCCGCCTCCGCTCCTTGAGGAACTCGATCCCGTCCATCTCCGGCATCTCGAGGTCCAGGACGATGACGTCCGGCCTGCAGCGCGGGATCTTCTCGAGCCCGAAGCGGCCGTTCATCGCGCGGTCGGCCACGCGGAGGCCGGGCGCCGCCTCGACGATCCTGGAGATCAGGTTCCGCATGAGGGCCGAGTCGTCGATTATCAGGACAGAGATAGGCTCCGCCATGTCACTTGGCCTCGTTCTTGCGGTAGAGGCAGGCCCATTCGGTCTTGAGGAATTCGAACCGCGTCTTCATCCCGAAGAGCGACTCGGAGTGCCCGATGAAGAGGTAGGATCGCGGGGCCATGGCCTCCCAGAAGCGCTCGACCGTGGCCTTCTGGGCGGCTTCGTCGAAGTAGATGAGGACGTTCCGGCAGAAGACGACGTCGAGGTTCCGCGTGCCGGAGTCGTAGCGGAGGTTGTGGTAGTCGAACCTGACGAGCCGCTTGACCTCGTCCTTGACGAGGTAGCCCGATCCCTTGCGCTCCATGTACTTGGCCAGGTACTCGGGGGGGATGCCCTGGACCCTCGACTCGGGATAGAAGCCTTCCTTGCCCACCATGAGGCTCTTGAGGGAGATGTCCGAGGCGATGATCTCGCCCGTCCAGCCAGGGGGGAGCTTTTCCCTGAGCACCATGGCGATGGTGTAGGGCTCCTCGCCCGTCGAGCAGCCCGCGCTCCAGACCCTGAGGACCTGCTGGCCCCCCGGCCTCCGTTCCTCGATGACCGAGGGGATCACGAATTTCTCGAAGGCGTCGAAGTGGGCGGTGTTCCGGAAAAAGCGCGTCAGGTTGGTGGTCACCGAGTCCAGGAGGACCTTCATCTCCTCGTGGTCGGAGACGATGAGGCGGTAATACGCGCCGTATTCGTCCATCTTCTTCTCGCGGAGCCGCTCCTTGAGCCGGCTCTCCAGGATGGAGCGGTTGGTGACCGAGAAATGTATGCCGCTGTGCTCGTAGATCAGCTTGCGGTAGAGTTCGAAATCGTGGTCGGGGAGGGCGTCCTGCATCCTCCTACGAGTGTAGGTTTGGCCCTATGCCCTGTCAATAGCCGCCGTTTCCTAGAAATTCCCGCGGTTCGGGATATACTGGCGTGCATGAAGGCGGAAATGGTGCGCGTGCGCGTGCGGGGAGTGGCCATGGACGGCCGCGAAGCCAACCCGGTCATCGTCCTGGGCGAGGAGGGCGGGGCCAGGATGCTCGCCGTTCCGTCCGGGGCCTTCGAGGCGAGTTCCGTCATCATGAGCCTCGAGGGCATCGTCCCCCCGCGGCCCCTTCCCCACGACCTCATCGTCTCGCTCCTCCGCGACCACGGCTTCTCGCTCGACGCCGTGGAGCTCTACGGCGCCTTCGACGACGGCTACCTCTGCAGGATGCGGTACCGGAAGGGCCCCCTCTCCCGCCACGTCCGCGAGATCCGGCCCTCGGACGGGATAGCCCTCGCCGTGAGGACGGGCGCCCCGCTCCTCGCGGCCGCCTCGCTCTTCGGCTTCGCCCCCGCGAACCGCTACGTCGCCCCCGCCGAGGGAACGGACTCCGCGGACATCTATTACCTCGAGCCGGACTGGGCCCCACGCAGCAGCGTCTGACCGCGCCGATGCTTGCCTCCCGGGCCCGCAGGGCGTAGAATGGCCGCATGGGATTCCTCAAGGCGATCAAGGAATTTTTCATAGGCCTTTTCCTCAGGGATCCCGTCGAGATCCACAAGCGCCGGGAGCTCCGGAGAATCCATAAATTCCTCGCGGGCCGCCATCCGCCCCTCTACCGCCCCTCGCAGAAAGCCGTCCTTCCCGGATTCGCCGGTCTCCTCCTCGAGTACTGCCAGCTCCTGAGGTCGGTCTCCGACATCGTCCGGCGGACCATCGGCTCCACCGACCTCCGGCAGTCGCAGAAGTACTTCGACTACCTCATCGACTCCCTCCTCCCCGAGGAGGAGCGCGACAAGAAGGCCTTCTTCTCCTACGAGGGCATGAGGGACCGCGTCGAGGCCGCCATCGACCCCGAGGAGGAGATCGAGACGATCGCGCGGGAATTCCAGTCCTTCATGCGCGTCCTCGAGAGCCCCCAGGTCTCCGCTTTCGACGCCGAGCTCGGGGACATGGAGCGCGTCGCCGACGTCTGCAGGCACGACAACGAGCGGCTCCTCGGCCTCTTCGACCCGGGCGTCGACCTGGACGATCCCAAGTACAAGGGGGAGTTCGCGGCCGCCAAGGCGGAATCCGTCCTGCCCGAGCTCATCGACTTCTATTACGTCACGGCGGGCTTCTCCTTCACGCCGCGCATGGAGGCGAACATCGCGTCCCTCCTCGAGCGGATATCGCCCCCGGGATCGGACGCGGCCGGGCAGCGCGCGAAGCTCTCCAAGGTGCTCTCGGCCGTCAACCGGCTCCTGGGGCGGGACCTCGCCCAGGACGTCCTCATCTGCCTCATCCGCGCCATCAAGGAAGACCCCGGCTACATGCCGGACATGGCCAGGAGCAAGACGAGCTTCCTCCAGGCCTACCGCAACCGCCTCTTCTCGCAGTTCCAGCACGACAAGGACAGGATCCGGCGCGAGCGCCACGAGGCCGCCATCACCCAGGACATCGCCGCGCTCTTCCCCGACGGCGGCGTCCAGGAGATCGACGCCTACAACGAGGAGAACTCGGCCGTGCTCTCGCGCGACAGCCCGGAGTCCTTCACCCTCGTGAAGCCGATGCGGATCCTCAAGACCTTCGTCTCGACCTGCTTCGAGGCCGGGTTCAAGGAGCCCCTCAAGAAGCTCCTCGTTGAGGGCTACTTCGAGAGCAAGAATTTCCAGAACAACCTCGCCAACGTGTTCTTCCAGTGCGAGCACTCGGGGGAGCGCTTCTCCGCCTTCGAGGAGCAGCTCTCAGGCAACGGGCGCGTGTCCGTGGTGGCGATGAAGCGCTATCTCGAGGAGGTCAAGCGCGGGAAGGACATCCAGGACTTCCTCGCCAAGCTCGTGGACGGCGTCAACGCCAAGGCCCGCGACATCATCGAGAACGAGACCAACCTCTTCAACATGCTCGCCGATTCCATCGCGGAGATCGTCAAGGATTACAAACGGCCCACGCCGGAGCTCGTGACGAACGTGAGGACGATCGGCGGCGTGAAGAACAAGGAGATCATCGCTTCGATCTCCGCCGGCCACGCCAAGATCATGCGGCTCGTGAAGATCATGAGGAATTTCACCCTCGTTCGCGCCGCCGCCGAGGATCCCGCTTCCGCATCCCCCCGCGAGGAGGCCTGGGAAGCGGGCGCCGGGCTCGAAGGGCTCGAGTCGCTCGAGGATCTCGGCTGACGATAAGTGTTAAGGCATAGTTGATGGAAATAAATAAAAAAATAGCGAATATCGTGTAGAAGCGGACCTAATAGCGCGGATATTGACATTGTTCGCGGATAGCGCCTAAGGTTTATTATGAAACGCAAGCTCCTTTTCCTCATTGCGCTCTGTTTGGTCGTCGCGCCCGCCCTGATCTGCCAAGAATCGGAACCCGCCTCGATGACCGAGAATATGGCCGCCCTGGTAATCCAGCTCGGGATCATCCTCTTCATAGCCAAGCTCGGCGGAATCCTCGCCTCCAAGGTGAAGATGCCGCCCGTCCTGGGCGAGCTCCTCGCCGGCGTGCTCATCGGACCCTACGCGCTCGGCTCCGTCGGGCTCCCGGGTTTCCCGCACGGGATCTTCCCCGTCCACGAGGGAGCAATGGCGGTGAGCCCCGAGCTTTACGGGTTCGCGACGGTCGCCTCCATCCTCCTCCTCTTCGTCTCCGGGCTCGAGACCGACTTGAGCCTCTTTCTCCGGTATTCCGTCGCCGGGCTCATCGTCGGCCTGGGCGGCGTCATCGCCTCCTTCGTCCTGGGAGCCCTCGCCGGGGTCTGGCTCCTCAAGCTCGATCCGTTCAGCCCCGGCGCCCTCTTCATGGGCATCCTCTCCACGGCGACCTCCGTGGGCATCACCGCGCGCATCCTCTCCGATCAACGGAAGATGGACTCTCCCGAGGGCGTGACCATCCTCTCGGCCGCCGTCATCGACGACGTCCTCGGGATCATCTGCCTCGCCGTGGTCATGGGAATCGCCGCCATCGCCGCGGGCGGCGCCTCGGGCAGCGTCGGCTGGGGAAGGATCGCCGGCATAGCGGTGAAGGCCCTCGGGATATGGCTCGGCTTCACGGCGCTCGGGCTCCTCTTCTCCAAGCAGCTCGCGCGCTTCCTAAAGGCGTTCAAGCGCCCCACGGCCTTCTCCGTCCTCGCGCTCGGGCTCGCCTTCCTCCTCGCGGGATTCTTCGAGATGGAAGGCCTCGCGATGATCATCGGGGCCTACATCATCGGCCTCTCCCTCTCCAAGTCGGACATCGCCCTCGTTATCCGCGAGAAGATCCACACACTGTACGACTTCTTCGTGCCCGTCTTCTTCGCCGTGATGGGAATGCTCGTGAACCCCCGCATCCTCGCCGACCCCAGGATACTCATGGTGGGCGGCGCGTACACGGTCCTCGCCATCCTCGCGAAGATCGTGGGCTGCGGCCTGCCTTCGCTCGCCCTCGGCTTCAATCCGCGCGGAGCGCTCAGGATCGGCCTCGGGATGATCCCGCGCGGCGAGGTCGCGCTCATCATCGCCGGCATCGGCCTCTCCGCGGGCTACCTCCCCGAGGAGGTCTTCGGCGTGGCCATCCTCATGACCCTCGTCACCACGGTCTTCACGCCGCCCATACTCGGCCTAGCCCTGAAGAGCCCCGCCCCCGGCACCAAGAAGCCCGTGCGGAACGCCGAGACCGTCAGCGTCGTCTTCAACCTGCCCGGCAGGGACATCGCCGACCTGGTCATGGACACCCTCCTCCGCGAGCTCGAAGCCGAAGGATTCTGGATCCAGCTCATGAACGTCTCCGAGGGGATATCCCAGGTGCGCCGGGGCGATATATCGATCTCCATCGAGGAGACGGACGAGAGCATCAAGATCGAGACGAGTCCGGCCGACCTCCCCTTCGTGAAGAGGGAATTCCACGAGACTCTCCTCAAGGTCGAGGGATCGATCGAGCGCCTCAAGGCGGACCTCGATCCCGCGTCGATCCTCAAGGACGCGCAGGGCGAGGCCGGGAGGTCGAGCGCGGAGATGGGCAAGCACCTCCGCTTCGCGACCATCCTCCCCCGGCTCAAGGCGAGGACCAAGGACGAGGCGATCAAGGAGCTCGTGGACGCGCTGGACCGCGCCGGGGATCTCAAGGACCGCGAGCTCGTCCTGAGCGACGTCATGGCGCGCGAGCGCGCTATGAGCACGGGTATGCAGGACGGCGTGGCGCTCCCGCACGGGAAGACAGACGGCGTGGACGGCCTCAAGGTGGCGCTCGGCATCTCGAACGAGGGGATCGAATTCGAGTCGCTCGACGGGAAGCCGGCGAGGCTCCTCTTCCTCGTCGTGTCGCCGCGGAAGATCGCGGGGCCGCACGTCCAGCTCCTCGCCGCGATCGGTTCCTTCCTGCGCGACGGCGCGACCCGCGAGGCGCTCGCGGCGGCGGGAACGGAGACCGAGGCCCGCCGCCTCATCTGGGAGGGCGTGGAAGCGAAGGGGCGGAAATAGGCGGGCGCCGCCGGCGAGGCCCGGCGCCGCCGGGAAGGCGTCCCGTTACGCGAACTTGAAGCGGTTGATCTCCGTCATGAGCGATTCAGCCGCGCGGAGGTTGCCCTCCGCCTCGGCTCGCACCGATTCGAAGGAGCCGTTGAGGGCCGCCACCGCGTCGGCCTGCCTACCCGCTTCCTCCGCGAGGTAATCGAGGCGCTCGAGCGCCGCGGCGAGGCCGCCTGCCATGCGGTCGGTCTCCTTGTTCTCGTCGGCGACCCTTTCGCGGATCGCGCGCGTGGATTCGACGAGCCGCTCCAGGGAGTCAGCCACGGACCGCGTGCCCGTCGCCTGCTCCTTCATGGCGAAGGATATCTCCCTCGACGTGGCCGACGCGTCCTTGATGCCCTTGGCGAGCGAGGCGAGGGCCGCGCCCGAGGCGCTCGAGCGCTCGACGCCCGAGGCGATGCGCGAGTCCATATCCTTGATGAGCGTCCGAATAGCCTTCGTCTGCGCCGCGGCGTCCGTCGCGAGCGACCTGACCTCGTCCGCGACGACCGCGAATCCGGCGCCGGCCTCGCCCGCGTGCGCGGCCTCGATGGCCGCGTTCATGGCGAGGAGGTTCGTGCTCGAGGCGATCTTCCCGAGGGCCCCGAGGACCTTGAGCACGTCCTTCGAGGCGGCCTCGATGCTCGCCATCGACTCGGCGGCTTCCTTGGCCGCGGCGAGGCCGCCCTCGCCGTCCTTCTCGAGCGAGCTCGAGAGGGCGCCCTGGCGATCGGTCATCTTCTCCACGGAGCTGATGTTCGCCGCCATCTCGGTCATGGCCGAGGACGTCTCCTCGACGAAGTCGCGCTGGCCCTCGGTGGCCGCGTTCACGCCGCCCGCCGCGACCTTGAGCGCGTCGATGGCCGCGTAGAGGCCTTTCGATTCCTCCGACTGCGCGGCGATCTCGTCCTTGAAGCGCTGGGCCGCCTCGCCGGTCCTGAGCGCCGTGGCCTCGGCCTGGGCGATGGCCCCCTGGATGGCCGAGGCGTTGATCTTGGTCTGCCTGGCCGCCACCGATACGCGGGTGACCATGGATTGCATCTGCCCGAGGAGCCTGTTCACGAGCTCGGCTATCTCCCCTATGTCGTCCATGTTGCGGAGCGAGAGCCGCATGGTGAGGTCCCCCGATCCCGACGAGGCGTCCCCGAGCCGCTCCCTCAAGTCCGCGAGCCGCTTGCGCATGTCGAGGGAGACGATGACCTGGATGCTCGAGCAGATGGGGACGATGTAGGCGGCGACGAGGAGGTAGGCGATGAACTGCACCCACCATAGGTCGAGTTTCCGCTCCCAGGGGAGGGGCAGGGAAGCGGGATCGATGGAGGCGCGCGACGAGAACGAGGAAAGCTCCGCCGCGATGCGCGAACGGTAGGTTTCCCCCGCCTCCGCGAGCGTCGCCTCGCCCCGCGCCGCGGAAGCGAGGGCTTCCTCGGCGATGCGGCGCGGCGTCATGAGGTCGGCGAGGTTGTGCTGGATGAAGATCGTGCCGAACGACACGAGGGCGGCGCTCAGGACGATCTGGTTCGCGGTACTGGACCACTCCCGCTTGCGGCCGCCGATCTCGCGGATGCCGAGGAGGCCCCGGAGATCGGCGAAGGCGATGCTGTTCAGGGCCGTCTGGGCGCGCGCGTAGCAGTAGGAGGCGAGGAGGTTGGAGACGAGGACCACGAGCTGGCCGGGCGTGAAGGCCTCGATGAACCGTCCCTGCAGGGCCTTCATGACGAGGAACCCGACGGCGAAGCCCGTCGCGTTCAGCGCGAGCACGATGCTGGAGAATCGGAGCATCTTCGTGCGCGTGCGCTCGATGAGCTCGGGCGGGAGGTTTTCTCCCGCCTCCAGGCGCCGCTGGACGCGCTGGATGGGAAGGGCGCTGAGATAGAGCATGGCGCCGAAGACGACGATGCAGGGGATCACGATCGTCCCCATGAACGCCGCGGTCGACGGCGCGAGCAGGGAGAAGTCGGAAACGCCGAGGATGACGGCGTCGCGGACGTAGGACAGGATCTGCATGAGGAAGTACACGATGAAGATCATGACGACCGAATTGAGGGTGACGCGGAGCGCGAGGCGGGAACGCTTCATGGAAGCAACTATATCAGAGCCGGGGCCGGGGCGGAAGCGCCGGCGAGCCGGCGCGACGATACGCGCCGGATTTGTCGGATAGGGCGCTCGCCATATCGCTGCCGGGATGAGGGGGGTGGCGGGGGCCCGGGCGGACCCCCGCGGGGGGTGAAGGACGGGAGTCCTTTTCCCCCGGCTCGTATATCCTGCCCAGGGGCTGTCCG
>CAYNQK010000013.1:0-45927 GCA_964399285.1 uncultured Spirochaetales bacterium
TTGGCTGCGGTCGACCTGAGGCGCCCATCGTCGCCGGAGGGGAGAGTTCCGCGGAGAAAGCGCGGGTGGCGGAGGAAAGCATCGTGGAGGGAATCGCTCGACCAGAATCGAGCGGTAACGCAAGGTATCTATGATATGCGATGCAGAATACTGCATCGCTTACGTTATCAAAGTACTCTCTGCTCTTCCCGTAACGATGCTTTCCTCCGACAGGCCCCGCTGACCTAATACGCCTCTCCGCTCCGGCGACGATGGGCGTTCATTTGATCAAGAAGAAATACGCGAGCACTACCGCCGCGAGGGCGATGCGGTAAACCCCGAACGCCGCGAAACCGCGCTTCTTTATCCACCCGATGAAGAACTTGATCACCGCCCAAGCGACGATGAAAGAGACGAGGAAGCCCGTTCCGAGGAGGAGGGCCTCGCGGCCGCTCATGGAAAGGCCGGACTTCCAGAGGACGTAGAGCGAGGCGGCCCCGAGGCTGGGGATGGCGAGGAAGAAGGAGAACTCCACGGCCGCGGGCCGCGCGAGCCCGAGGAGGACGGCGCCGAGGATAGTGACGGCGGAACGCGAGGTCCCGGGCACGACGGCGAGGCACTGGCAGAGGCCGATGAGGAAGGCCCTCCCGTAGCCGAGGTCCTCGAGGCTCGCGACCTTGGGTTCGATCCTGATCCTGTCCAGGACGATTATGGCGGCGCCCCAGAAGGCGAGCGCTCCGGCCACGATGATCGGATTGAAGAGCTTCTCCTGCGCGAGGTCGCCGAGGAAAAAGCCGACGGCGAGGAAGGGGAGCACAGCCACGATGACCTTGGACCAGAGGATCGCCCAGGGCCTCGGGGGATTGAGGCGATTGGGCAGGAGCCTCTTCCGGTACTCGATCAGGACGGCGAGGATGGCGCCGAGCTGGATGAAGACGTCGAAGAGCTTCGTGAAGCCCTCGTCGAAGGAGATGAATTCGTTGGCGATGATGAGGTGCCCCGTGGAGGACACGGGGAGGAATTCTGTGACGCCCTCGATGAGGCCGAGTAGTACGGCTTTCACGGAATCGAGCACGGTGGACCGCCTTCACGGAATGATGGGGCGATGGTAGACGGGAGGGGCCCCGGCGCGCAAGCCGCCGGAAAGGGGGGCCGGGGGGAAACCAGCGGCTTGAGCGGGTTTCCCTCCGGAATCTTTCTTTCTCCTAGATTTCCCGGGCGGCGGCGACCCAGCGGAGGGAGAGGATGCCCGCGCCCGCGGAAGCGCCGATGATCCCGGTGATGAAGAAGCTCCTCGTCATCGCGCCCACGAGCTCGAGGAGGTAGCCGCGGAGGCCCGGAGTGAGGGCCTCCATGGGGAGGGACAGGCCCGCGGCGCCGGCGGCGGCGCGGATGTTCTCGAGGTTGAAGAGGATGCCTCCCGACACGCCGATGAGGACGCAGGAGATCGAGCCGACGAGGATGGTGACGCCGAGGTAGGCGAAGCGGCCGGACCAGGGCTTGGGCCAGAGGAGGAAGCCGAGCATGAGGACGATGGCGGCCGCGAAGAGGACGCCGACGAAGGCGATCCGCGCCGCCTTGATGGCGTTTCCGCCGTAGGGCACGCCGGAGGCCGCGGGATCGGGCATCTCGACGCCCTTCATCTCGCGGATCTTGTCGGCGGCGATGGCGACGCCCCGATCGACGATGGGCTGAATCTTCGCGGCGAAGGACGGGACGCTCATGCCCTTGGGGCGCGCCGTGAGGTCGGCGGCGTCGAAGGCGGGGCTAGCGCCCTCGGGCAGGGCCTCGGCGTAGGCCTTGGAGAAGGTCTTGGCGTTCTTCTCGAGGACGGAGGCGAGGCGATTCCCGTCGAGCGAGATCTCCCGGACCTTCGACTTCCCTTCGAGGGCGTCGAAGGCGGTATCCACGGCGCGGAGGACGTCCTTGCGGATCTCCTCCCGCGGAAGCGCGGCGAAGAGCGCCTTGCCGAGCGCGCGGTTGTCGACCTTCACGCCGCCCATGTCCATGTCCTTGAAGGCGTCGTCGGAGACCGCGACCTCGAGGGCGGCGAAGACCTCGTCGCCTGAAAGGGCTTTCTTGTAGAATTCCCTGTCGAGGGCCCACGACTGGATCGAGATCAGGAAGAAGGCGGCCGCGAGCATGGGGATGGCCACGAGGAGGGCGAGCAGGAATGCGAGGAATTTCCTCATATGACGCTCCTTTTCCGGAAAAGCGAGTGCGCCGGCACGGCCTGGGAACCCGTACGGCATTCCTGCCCGTCCGATCGCCATATAATCGAGTGAATACTACCGAATCCGCCGCTCGCTGGCAAGCGCGGCGGCGCCCAGCGCCTGGCCGGTACTCCGGGCGCTATTGGCGTCGAGCGCCCGGCCGGTACGCCGGGCGCAGTCAAGGGGCGAACCATCCGCGCATCGCCCGGTAGGCTTCCTCGGCGCTGAACGAGGCCATGCCCCCGGGGAAGAGGAGGTCGACGCGGCCGAAGGCCTCGGGCACGGGACCGGAGACGGGGCTGGGCACGCCGATCACGCGCATGCCCGCGGAGATGGCGGCGCGCACCCCGTACTGCGAATCCTCGAGAACGGCGCAGCGGTCGGGCGTGAGCCCGAGGCGGCGGGCCGCCTCCAGGAAGACGTCGGGCTCGGGCTTGCCCCGCCTTACCTCGAGCGCGGAGACGAGGACGGCGAAGCGATCTCGGATTCCCGCGAACTCGAGCGAATGGACGATGATATCCGGGCTCGATCCCGAGGCCACCGCGAGGGGCGTCCTCGCCTCCGCGAGCATGCCGAGGAGCCGCACCATCTCGGGGAAGGCGAAGGTCCTCCCCCGCGCGTACTCGAGGTAGTTCTCGTCCTTGAGCCTGACGCGCTCCTCCATGGGGAGGAGGCAGAGGGGGTTGTCCGGGTAGGCCTCCTCGAGCATGCGGAAGAACTCGAAGTTCCCCCGCCCTATCATGGAATCGCGGACCTCGTCCCGGTAGTCGATCCCGTAGCGCTTGAGGAAGACCCTGTCGGCCTCGAAGTAATTGGGCTCCGAGTCGACGAGGGTCCCGTCCATGTCGAAGATGGCGCCCCAAATCGGGCCGCCTGCGCGGACGGCTTCCGCCCGTTCCCGCGCGGCGGGAGCGGGCTCCGGCGCTCCCGCCGCGGGCTCCCCCGAGACGCCGCCCTCCATCGTCAAGCCGCCGCTCCCTGGCCCTTCTTCCTCGAGAGGAGGCGGAAGAATTTCCTGACGAGCCCGATTTTCCCGAAGCAGACCCAATAGAGGAGCCCCAGGAGAAGCAGCGCGGGCACGCCGAAGAGGACGATGCCGATGATCACGAAGACCACCACGTAGAGGAAGCCCTTGAAGGCGTCCCAGATACGCGTGAGGCCGCCCAGGAAGGAGCGCTCGCTCGCGGGCAGGGCCTCGGGCGGGAGCCGCGCGTCGAAGGAGACGGTGGCGTAGTCCACCTCGTCGGCGAGGACGCGGAACTGGGACTCCATGGAGTCGAGTTCGGAAAGGACCTCGTTGAGGGAGCGCTCCACCGCGAGGAGGTCCTCCACCTTGGACGCGGTCTTGAGGTAGCTCTTGTAGCGGTCGCGGAGGATCTTCTTGGACTCGATCCGCGAGGCGAGGTCCGCGTAGCGGAGGCTCACGTCCTCCACGCTCTCCGAGCGCGCGAGGGTCCTGCCGATGCCCGCGGCGCCCTCCATGGCCTCGGCGAACTTGCCCTGGGGCACGCGGAGGACCATGGAAAGCGATTGCTGGTAGTTGTTGGAGCTCGCCACGTAGCCGCCGAGCTTTTCCGCGAGGGCCCGCGCGGACTTCTCCGCCTCCGCCATGTCCTTCGCCTCGACGCTGACGGAGCCCGTCTTCACGAGCTTCCGCGATTGGTTCTGTATGGACGGGGCGGCGTTTCCGCCGACATCGGCCGCCGATTCGGGAGCGGGCTCGGCATCCCCGGCGACCATCTTCAAGGCGGTGGCGAACCGAACTTCCCCTCGCGAGGAGCCTTTGGCGTTGAAGCCGCGCCCTTCGAACCCGAGAGAGGACACGCCATCCTTGTCCGTCGCGCCGTCGTAAAATGCGCCCACTTCGTCTCTCATGCTGCATCCCGCGGCGAGCATGGCCGCGATGAACGCGGCCGCGACGAGGAGCGTCCGAACGATCGAATCACGTCTTTTCATGATTCCTCCTGGCTTATCGGATTATACCATAGCCGGGCCGCGCTTTCGCGGAGGAGCGCCATGGTGTATCATGCCCGCGGGCCGGGCGCCGCCCTCGAGCGCGCCGAGCATGCGATTGAGGAGACGGGCGTATGGCGATTCGCTTCTTATCCGAAAACCCCGACAAGGCGAAGGCGGAGAAATTCTTCCTGATCTACACGCCGATCTGGATCGGCTTCGTCGCGCTGACGACGTTCACGGGCTTCCCCTGGGACGGCACGGACCTCGGGAGCATCCTCAAGTCCCTCGTCATCGGCCTCCCCCTCGTCCTCTACCCCCTCCTCTCCAAGCGCTGCGCGGAGAAGGGACGCCCCATCGTCGACACGTACTGGCTCAAGGCGAACGTCTACATCGCCGTACTCACCTTCTTCGGAACCTACTTCGGGACCGAGTACTTCTTCGACGTCCTGGGCATGGTCTACAACTATACCGGCCTCAAGCTCTCATTCGACTCGGCCCTCCTCGGCACCGGAACGCAGGTCGTCCCGATCTCGATGTACTTCATGACCCTCGCCTACTTCATGACCTACCACAGCACGGCCTCGGTGGCGCTGCGCGTCCTCAAGACCTCGCGCTTGGGCAAGGTCAAGATCCTCTATCCCGTGACGGTCCTGGCCGTCGGCTACGCCTGGGCCTGGCTCGAGACCTTCGCCATGGCCACGCCCGGAAACACGAGCTTCTACTACAAGGACATGGGGCGGATGCTCGCCTTCGGGTCGCTCATCTACACGAGCTACTTCGTGGTGACCTTCCCCGTCTTCCACGCCATCGACGAGAATCCCCTGAAGCGCTGGAGCCTCGGGAAGACCGCGGTGGCCGCCCTCGCCTCGAGCATGGCGGTGTTCTACCTCCTCGACTTCTGGGCGAAGGCCATCGGCACGCTGTAGGGGAACGGCAAGAAAGGGGCGATCAGGCGGGCTGGAAGCGGATCTCCTGCTTCGCGAGGTCCGCGCCTGAGAAGGCGAGGCGGACGGGCGCGTTCGGCTCCGCCCTGCCCCCGAGGGCCAGCTGGGTCTCGAGCGCGATGCGCGGGATGAGGACGATCGAGCGCTGGCCCGCGGATCCGACGACCACGCCGTCGAGCGCCTCGCCCTTGTGGAGCTCGAGCCAGACGATCTTCCAGTGGACGAGGGAGAGCCGCTCGGCCATGCGGACCTGGACCGAGCGCGCCTGGGCCGCGCCCGCGGCCTCGATGATGTCGTCCGCCCCCATGAGGGCTCCCGCCCCGCCCGACCGGGAGGCGAGCCAGGCCGAGAGCTGCTGGTGCGCGAGGAGGTCCTGGTAGCGCCTTAAGGGGCTCGTGGCCTGCGTGTAGAGCGAGAGCCCGAGGCCCTGGTGCGCCACGGGAGCGCCCGAGATCATGCCGGCGCGCATGAGGCGGCGCTTCGCGTACTCCGCCGCGAGCCCGCCTGAGCCCGGATCGGCTCTCCCCTCGGCGGGCGCTTCCTGCCCGTAGTACGGGAAGGGGATGCCCTCGCGGAAGGCGAAGCGCGCGGCCGCCTCCCCGCCCAGGATCATGCACTCGCGCACGATGCCGGAACTCTTCGCGTCCCCGACGGGGTCGATCTCGGGCTTCCCGCCCTCGACGCGCACGCGGACCTCGGGGAGGGAAATATCAACGGCGCCGTTGGCGGCCCTCCGCGCGCGGTTCCCGCCGGCGATCTCGGAGAGGGGCGCGAGGGTCTTCCCGTCCAGCTCGCGGTCAGCCGATTCGTAGGAAAGGCGGCGCACCCGCACCACCGACTTCAGGACCTCGACGTCCTCGATGAGGCCCTCGCCGTCCAGGCGTATGCCGAAGGAGAGGGCCGGCGACTCCTCGGCGAGCCCGAGGCCGAAGCGTTCGAGGGCCTCGTCCGGCAGCATGGGCGAGATCCCCTCGGGGAGGTAGAGGGTCGCGGCGCGGGACCGCGCCTCCGCGTCGGCCTCGGAACCCGGGGGGGCGGCTTCGGCGGGATCGGCCACGTGGACCCAGAGCCTGCTCCCGTCCCAGGAGATGGCGTCGTCGGGGTCGCGCGACCACTCGTTGTCGATGGCGAGGGCCTCCATGCCGCGGAGGTCCTCCCTCCCGGAGAGGCCGCTCGGCTTGAGCGCGATCTCGGGCGCCTTGAGCGCGAGGCCGAAGCGGAGGGGGTGCGGATTCCACGACGGGTCCTTGACGCCCGCGCGGAGGAGGAAGGCGTGCGCGGCCTCGGGCGAATCCTCGAGCCCCATCTCCTTGAGGAGCCGCGACGAGGCCATCGCGCCCGTCGCCCGCGCCTCGATCTCCTGGAGGAAGCGCGCGTCGCCCTCCTCCGCGGAGAAGGCTCCCTTCTTCCGCGCCCGCGCGACGAAGCCCTCGCGCGCCGCCGCTGCGCCTTCCTTCTCCCTGCGCTTCCGGTCGCGCGCGGAGATCTCCTCGTCCGCGAGCGCCACGAGCTCGCCGCCCTCGACGCGGAAGAAGCCCTCGCCCGAGAGGCCGTGGCTCACGGCGGCCCAGACCTCGGCGGGCCCGGCCTTCCCGAACACGATGTCGGCGAGCTCGGCGGCAGCGGCGCGTCCGCCCTCCACCATGGACCGCGCCGTGTCGAAGTCCCCCTCGCCGGCGGAGGCCGCGGCGGACGCGGCGTCAAACGACTTGAGCGGCCCCGGGTGCAGGACGACGACGTCCTTCTCGCGGACCTTCACCGTCTCCCCTCCGTCCACGCGGATGTCGGCCTTGTCGCCCGAGCCCAGGGCTATCGCGGCCTTTCCCTTGTAGAGGAGGAGGCTCCCTTCCCTCAGCATAGGCCCTCCCCCGCGAGTAGCTTGCGCCAGCCCGCCGAATCCGGGAAGCCGGGGAGGAGCTCGGACCAGTTCCCGCGGAGGTGCGGCGGCTCCGCGAGGCCGCGCCTGAGGAGCATGACGTAGCGCGAGCGCGGGATGTCCTCCGCGCCGAAGGAGGCCATGTGCGCGGTCCGCGCCTGAGAGTCGATGAGCTCGAAGCCCTCCTCCCTGAGCCTGAGGGCGATGGCCGCGAAGGCGACCTTGGACGCGCCGTCCGCGACGTGGAACATGGACTCGCCGAAGAAGACCCTCCCTAAGGAGACGCCGTAGAGGCCCCCGACGAGGGCTCCGCCCGACCACGCCTCCACTGAGTGCGCGTAGCCGAGGGCGTGGAGCCCGGCGTAGGCCTCGATCATGTCCGCGGTGATCCAGGTGCCGCGCTGGCCCGGGCGCGGCTGCGCCGAGCAGGCGCGTATCACGTCCGGGAACGCGGAATCCAGGCGGAGCTCGAAGGGCTCCTTGCGGATGAGGCGCCTGAGCTTCTCGGAGAGGTGGAGTTTGCCGGGGAAAAGCACGAAGCGCGGGTCGGGGCTCTGCCAGAGGAGGGGATCGCGCTCGCCGAACCAGGGGAAGACCCCCTGGGAGTAGGCGGAGAGGAGCATGCCCGGGGAAAGGTTGCCCCCGACGCAGACGAGCCCGTCCCTACGCCACTCGCCGGGATCGGGGAAGGCGTAGCGCTCGTCCTCAGAGAGCCAGGGGAAGCCGGGATCCGCGCGGGTCTCGGCGCTGTAGTTCCTCATGCCCGGCCTAGACCGCGCGGACCTTCACGTCGTCCTCCCGGATCTCCGCGACGGCCTTGCCGCCAGCGGAGAGCGAGCCGAAGAGGACCTCCTCGACGAAGAAGGACTTGATCTTCTCGTCCACGAGGCGGGCGACGTTGCGCGCCCCGAACTCGCGGGAGTAGGCCTTGCGCGCGAGCCACGCCACGCATTCGGGCGTGACCTCGAGCTCGACCTTCTTGTCCGCGAGCATCGAGCGGAACTCGTCCAGGCACTTCACCACGATGCGCTCGACCACCTCGATGCCGAGGTCGCCGAACTTCACGACGTCGTCCAGGCGGTTGCGGAACTCGGGCGTGAAGATCCGCTGCACGGCATCGTCCAGGGCCCCCTCGGTCATGGTGCGCTCGCCGAAGCCGATCATGTCCTTCCCGATCTCGCGGGCGCCGGCGTTGCTCGTCATGATGAGGATGACGTTGCGGAAGTCCGCCTTGCGGCCCTGGCTGTCCGTGAGCGTCGCGTAGTCCATGATCTGGAGGAGGATGTTGAAGACCTTGGGGTGGGCCTTCTCGATCTCGTCCAGGAGGAGGACGGCGTGCGGCGTCTTGCGCACGGTCTCCGTGAGGAGCCCGCCCTCCTCGTAGCCGACGTAGCCGGGAGCCGAGCCGATGAGCCTGCTCACCGTGTACTCCTCCTGGTACTCCGACATGTCGAAGCGGTGGAGGGCGATGCCCATGGTGGAGGCGAGCTGGCGCGCGAGCTCGGTCTTGCCCACGCCCGTGGGCCCCACGAAGAGGAAGTTGGCCACGGTCTTGTTGGGCTGCCTGAAGCCGGCGCGGCTCCGGCGCACGGCCTTCACCACCGCGGCCACGGCCTTGTCCTGGCCGTAGACGGCCTTGCGGAGGTCCCCGTCCAGGTCCCTGAGCCGCTCCTTCTCGCCGGCGGCCACGGACTTCTCCGGGATGCGCGCCATGCGCGACACGACCCGTTCGATCTCCTTGACGCCGATCTCCAGGACCTCCTCCTTGCCGGGATCGGTCTTGAAGGCCTCGATCCGGGCCCAGGAGCCGGTCTCGTCGATCACGTCGATGGCCTTGTCCGGGAGGCGCCGCTCGGTGATGAACTGGGCCGAGAGGCTCACCGCCTGCTCGAGGGCCTCGTCGGAGTAGCGCACCTTGTGGAAGTCCTCGTAGCGGCTCTTGAGGCCCTTGAGGATGAGGACCGTGTCCCCGAGGCTCGGCTCGGTGATGTCGATCTTCTGGAAGCGCCGGGAGAGGGCGCGGTCCTTGTCGAAGTGCTTGGTGTACTCCTCGTGCGTGGTGGACCCGATGCAGCGGATCTTACCGGAGACGAGGACGGGCTTCAGGAGATTGGACGCGTCCAGGGACCCGCCCGAGACCGAGCCCGCGCCCACGATGGTGTGGATCTCGTCGATGAAGAGGATGGCCTTCTCCTTCTTGAGGAGCTCGTCCACGACCTTCTTCACCCGCTCCTCGAAGTCGCCGCGGAACTTGGTGCCCGCCATGAGGGCGCCCATGTCCAGGGAATGGATGGAGAAGTCCCTGATGGCGGGGGGCACCTTGCCCTCCACGATCCGCTGCGCGAGGCCCTCCGTGATGGCGGTCTTGCCGACGCCGGAGTCGCCCACGTGGATGGGATTGTTCTTGAGCCTGCGGCAGAGGACCTGGACCGTCCGCTCGATCTCTTCCTCGCGCCCGATCACGGGCTCGAGCCTGCCCTCGCGGGCGAGCTTGGTGAGATCGGTGGCGAAGCGGTCGAGGAAGGACTTCTTGGGCGCGTCGCGCGCGCCCTCGCTCTTGGCCTGGGCGCCGGCGGCCTCGACCTCCTCCTCGCGGGCCTCCTCGTCGGGGGCCTCGTCGGACTCGGTCCCGTGGGAGATGACCTCGAGGAGGTTGAGGCGCTTCACGCCCGCCTTCCGGAGGTAATAGGAGGCGTAATTCTCCTCCTCGTCGTAGAGGGACACGAGGATGTCGGCGATCCCGACCTCGGCCTTCTGCGCGTTCTGCGACTGCACGAGGGCGCGTTCGATGAGGTTCTGGAAGCCGGCGGTCTGGGCCGGCTCGCCCTTCTTCACCGTGGGGATCTTCTGGTCGAAGTACGACTCCATCCCCGTGCGTATGTGCTCCACGTCCGCCGAGCAGGCCCGGAGGATCTCCTGCACGTCCTCGAAGGAGAGGGCGGCGTAGAGAACGTGCTCGGGCGTGAGGTACTCGTGGCTGCGGCTCTTGGCCTCGTTGTAGGCCGCGTTGAATATCGACTGGACTTCCTGGCTGACCCTCATATACCCGTCTTCCGATAGCTCATAGCCTCTCCACCGCGCACTTGAGCGGGAAGCCCGCTTCCCGCGCGAGCGCGTGGACCGCGTTCACCTTGGTCACGGCGATGTCGTAGGGGTAGGAGCCCACGACCCCCCTCCCCCGCTCGTGGACGTTCAGCATGATCCGCTGCGCGTCCGCGAAGTCGCGGTGGAAGACGGTCATCAGGACCATCACCACGAACTCCATGGTCGTGTAATCGTCGTTGAGGAGGATGACGAAGTATTCATCCGGATGCTTGAGCTCCTCCTCGGAGACCGTCTCTACCGCATCCTCCCACGCGTTTTCGCCCATTCGCCGTTACCTACCTCAAGATATCAAGAGCGGGGGCCGGAAACAAGGCCGGCCGCGGGGGAACCCGTCCGGGCCGAATTCCCGGCGAATCCGAGCTCCGTGAGCCCCGTCGCGATGTCCGACCTGAGGACGATCTCCCCGGGACCCGGCAGGCAGAGGCGGAACGCGTCCGCGAGCGGCCCCGGCTCGGCGAATTCCCCGATGCGGTTCTCCATTCCGTTCATGAGCTCCTCGCGGAGCGAGGCGGGGCTCGAGACCGCCATGTAGAAGATCTCGGCTTCCACGAGGTCGCGGAAGAAATGGCTTCCGTAGGAGAGCTCCGGGGCGAGCCCCGCCGCGGGATCGGCGAGCTCCGCCAGGGCGCCGAAGTTGCAGATGTCCGCGAAGCCCACGGGGAGGCCGAGCTCGGGCATCGAGGAGCCGCAGCGCCCGGGGACGAGGAGGACCGAGTACTCGCCATCGCGGTCGGCGATGGACGCGTTGATCCTTCCCACGAGCCGGGCGGCGGCCGCCTTGAGCTGGGGCGGAAGGGCCACGTAGGCCCGGGGCGAGACGTAGAGGAGGCGCCGCACCGAGCGCTCGATCGGCCCGCCCATGGTCTTCCCCTCGAGCGAGAGGATCGTCCGTCCGGGATCGACCGGGGCGATCCCCGTCGAGCCGCCCGCGTTCCGCGACGCGGCGCGCACCGAGAGCGGACGGCACTGGAGGACGTTGAGGAGGAAACCGGAAGCGGGCGCGGGGTTCACCGTGAATTCCACGTCCACGGGGTACGCGTAGGCCTCTTCCAGCTTGGCGAGCGCGCCGCGCATCGCCGAGCAGAGCCCGGAGTCCCGGAGGAAGGGGCCGAAGTCCGCCCAGCGGCGCTCGCCTTCCGATCGGCCCATCGCCTCCAGGTACTCCTCGCCCTCGTAGTCCCGCTGGCTCACCGCTTCCCGCATCGGATCGTCGAGGAGGGAGAGGGCCTCCTGGACGGGGACGCTACGCTCCGCGTTGGCCTCGACGTCCAGGACGTCGACCATGCGCTGGGAATGCGATATGGCCTCCTCCCTCCCCGCCCAGGGGCTCGCGGCCGGGTCGTCGAGGGCGACGAGGCGCGGCCAGTCGTCCCCGGTGCGGTCCACCGCCCGCGTGCCGAGGCCGAGCACCAGGCGGAGCATCCCCGCGCGCGGATCGAGCCCGGGCTTCCAGGGATAGGCGTTCCGGGAGTCGGCGACGCCGGCGAGGAGGGGGAAGAAGTACTTCCCCCTGAAGGAACCCGAGACGCGCTGGACGAGCAGGGCCATCTGCTCGTCGGCCCCCTCGAGGCCCATGCGGAGCCGGTAGCTCAGGGCCGACTCGCCCATCATGCTCGCGTAGACGGCGCGCACCGCCTCCTCGAAGGCGGCGTAGCGCGCCTCGGGGTCGCCCTGGTTCACGCGGAAGACAGAGTCGTACTTGCCCGCGAAGGCGTTGCCGAACCCGTCCTCGAGGAGGCTCGAGGAGCGCACGATGATGGGGCTCTGCCCGAAGTGCTCGAGGGCGCTGTAGAACTGCTCCTTGATCCCGTCGGGGAAGGCGCCGCGGGAGAGCCCCTCGCGGAGCTCGCCCGAGAGCGCGAGGTAGCCCTCCTTCGTCCGCTGGCGCATCCTGAGCCGCCAGAGCTTGTTCTGCACGAGGTAAGTGTAGAAGACGTCCGAGCCCACGTAGAAGGAATCGTGGGTCTCCATCGACTCGAGCGATCCCTCGAGTATCTTCCGCGCGAGGAGCATGCCGGCCGTCTTCCCGCCCACGTAGCCGGTGCCGATCATCCTGCGCTTGATGGCGATGAGGTCCTCGAGCTCGAAAGTCCGCTTCGCGAGATCCACCACGCGCTCGTCCCGGCAGAGGAGGCGCCCGCAGAGCTCGTCCCTCATCGCGTCGCGCTCGCGCGGGTCGGCGCCGGGCCGGCAGAGGTCCTCGGCGCGGAGGAAGCGCCGGTCCCAGGAATCGAGCTTGCCCGCGGGCCCGCGTAGCGCCCCTTCTCCTATGAGGGCGAAGAAGGGCGCGGCCTCGCTCGATCCCGTGAGGGGCGTGAGCCCGTCGCCTTCCACGCGGTGCGGAAGGAACATGGTGGGGGAGTAGCGTTGCCAGACCTTGAGGGGCTGTACGTAGGACTCGCGCCCGCCGGCGTAGAGCTCGAGGAAGAGCTGCGTGGTCTCGCGCACGCGCGCCACGGTCTCCGACGAGTGCCGGTCCCGCAGGATGCCGAAGTACGCGACCGTCTCCAGGTCGAAGAGGTAGGGGCAGGTGGCCACGAAGAAATTGCCGATCATGAGGTCGGTGGCCCAGGCGTCGGCGAGGTCGGAGAGGCAGTCGAAGACGTAGAAGGCGCGGAGCCCGAGTTCCGTGGCGATCTGGTGGACGCGGCCGGCGAAGCGCTCGAAGCCCTCGGAGGCGTCGAGCTCGTGGACGGAGACGCCGGGCTCCCCCGGCGGGATGACGGGCGCGTGCCGCGCGAAGCGGACGTAGGCGACGGTCCTGCCCTCCGCTGCGGCGCGCCGCGCGAAGGCGAGGGCCATGGAGGCGTAGGCCGGAATGGAGTCCGTCTGCCAGACGACGTTGTCGCCGAGCCTGATGGAGTCGACCGCGCGGTCGAGGCCGGCTATGCCCGATTCGATCCTCGAGTAGAACGACACGCAGCCCCCCTGATCCCCGTCTCCGATCCGATCGGACGTCTCCCCGCGCTATCCGCCCGGGCCTTCCGCGGAAGTCGCGCGTCCCTTTCCACGGCCGGGGCTCAGGCCACTCCCCGCACGTCCTTGAGCTTCTGCTTGAGGTCCTGCTCCATGCGGACGAGCTCGACCTCGGCCTCGGCGCGCTTGCGCTTGCCCTCCTCCTGGATCCGGAGGACGTCCTCGATGGTGGAGATGAGGTCGCCGTTCACCTTCTTCAGGGTCTCGATGTCCACGATCCCCCGCTCGCTCGCCTTGGCGACGCCCACGGTGGAGTCCTTGAGCATCTCCGAATTCTTCTTGAGGAGGTCGTTGGTGGCGTCCGTCACCTCGTTCTGGACGTCGAGGGCCTTCTTCTGGCGGAAGATCGTGATGGCGATGATGATCTGGTTCTTCCAGAGCGGGATGGTGTTCATGATGGAGGACTGGATCTTCTCCACGAGGGCCTGGTTGTTGTTCTGGATCAGCCTGATCTGCGGCACGGTCTGGATGGCGACCATGCGCGAGAGCTTGAGGTCGTGGAGCTTCTTCTCGAAGCGGTTCATGAACTGGAGGAAGTCCTGGAGCTTCTGCGCGTCCAGGGGATCGTTCGAGGCCTGGGCCTTCGCCTGCATCTCGGGGAGGACGTTCAGCTTGAGGTCCTCGAGGCGCAGCATTCCCGCGGCGATGAAGATGTCCAGCTCCTTCAAGTACTCCATGTTCTTCTTGTAGAGGCTGTCGAGGAGGGTGATGTCCTTGAGGAGGTTCATCCGCGCGGTCTCGAGCTCGCCGATGATCTTCTCGATCTGCACCGAGAGCTTCTCGTAGCGGGCGATGAAGCGCTTGAAGGCGTCGATGAGCCCGCCGATGATGGGGATCTTCGACAGCGCCGAGTTCGGGTTGAGGGAGTCGACCCTTACGTCCTTCACCGCCACCACGAGGTCGGTGAGGACCTGCCCGACGTAGCCCGCGTCCTTCGCCCGGACCTGGTTCAGGATCGTATCCGCGAAGGAGGCGATCTTGCTCTGCGCCTGCGACCCGAAGGCGAGGACCGCCTGCGTGTCCTTGACGTCGATGGAGGCGGCGATCTCCTTGGCCCGGGCCTTCTCCTCGGGGCTGAGCCCGCCCTGGATGGAAGCGTCGATCTGCGCGTCGATGTTCTGAGTTGCGGCGTCGCTCATGTCCTGCTCCTTCGCGTCGTCTATTGGAAGCCGGCGAGGCCGGCCGATCGGGTCATAGCTGGAGCTTCTCGCCCTCTCCCTCCGCTCTCGCGGCGGCGGGGGAGTCCCCCGTCTCCAGGCGGATCGTCTTCTCGAGGACGGACATCTCCGTATCGAGATCCAAGACGTCGTTCTCGAGGAGCCGCGCGAGCTGTTTGTGGAAGGCGAGGCGTATCGAGTCGAGGAGGGCCTCGACGCGCTTGAGGGAGAGCTGGACCTCGCGGTCGAGGACTTTCTTGGAAGAGAGCTCGGCGTAGCGCTCGAGGATCTTCACCGTTGAGTCCAGGTAGTAGTTGAGGAAGGGGCGGGCGGCCCGGAGGTCCCCCGGGTCCTTGCGGATGTCGTCCACGATCTTGTCCGCGACGTCCGCGATCTGCTTCACCTTGAACTGGACGAGGGGGTTCGTCACGCGCTGGCCCACGTCGCGGAGCGAGGCGATCCTCGCGCGTCCGTCGCGCACCGCCTCGGCGATCATCTCGGGGCTGATGCCCGACATGGAGAGGCTGATCTCTTCCTTATTGGAGGGCTTGAGGATGAGGAGGCCGGCGATGAAGCCGGCGCCCGCCCCCGCGGCGGCGATGGGGACGTTCCAGGTCAGGAAGAGGAGGAGCGCGAAGACGGCCGCGCCGATGATGCCCGCTCCGATCCAGTTCGTTCCTTTATTCGCCTTGTCCCTTCGGGGCATCAATCACCTCTCGCGCCATAATCGCCTTTTTTCCCCGTTTCGGCAAGGCTTTTCTCCGCCCCGCTGAAGCGCCGCGCGCTCTCTCGACGATACGGTTCGCGCGCGGCAAGCCCGATGGAGGGCCGCGCGCGGCGCCCCCCTCCCCTGCCGGCGGGGAACCGGGCGGTTCGACTCCAAGGCAGAAAGGGAAAAGACATGAACCAGCTCAATTCGATTCTATTGGAAGGCAATCTCGTCAAGGACCCCGAGGTCAAAGCGACCCCCAAGGGCACCTCCGTCTGCGACTTCGCCGTCGCGTCCAACCGCTTCTACAAGCAGGGCGAGGAGATGGAGAAGGAGGTCTCATTCTTCGAGGTGGAAACCTGGGCGGCACTCGCCCAGCGCTGCGGCTCCGTGCTCAAGAAGGGGCGGGGCGTCCGCGTGGTGGGGCGGCTCAAGCAGGATCGGTGGACGGGAAACGACGGCAGGGTCTACTCCAAGGTGAAGATCGTCGCGGAGCACGTGGAGTTCAAGCCCGAGCTCAAGAAGAAGAGCGAGGCCGACGCCGTCGAGGGCGTGGAGGCCGAGGCCCCCGCCCTCGAAGCGGTCTTCTAGCCGCTCGTCCCGGGTCAAGCGGGCGCCGGGGCGGCCTTGAACGGACCGCTCCGGCGTCTTTCCTTCAGCATGGCGCGCTTGTCAGGTCGGCGCGTCCGTCAGGGCGCGATGTCCCAGCCTGAGAGCCGGGCCCAGAGCCACCAGGCGGCGTAGGCCTTCATGTTGGCGTTCACGGATACGGAGTGCGCGGCGCCGCAATCGAACCAATCGGTCCCGGGGACGTGCGCGGCCTGCCAATCGAGCGCCCAGTTCCGGTCGCCGTTCGCGGGCAGGACCTCGGTGTTCTCGCCCCGGTCGCACCAGCCATTCCCGTTGAAGTCGTAGACGCAGCCGTCGCTCACGAAGAAATCGAGGTAGGAGATCCCGTCGGGATCGTAGGTTTCGATGTCCTCGAAGTCGAAGAGCCAGCGATTCGTTCCGGCCTCGGCGCAGTGAGCGCGGATATAATCGTTCATGGTGTGGGCCGCGCCCGTCGCGCCGCCCCCATCGAGATGGCCGGTCATATATATGAAGGTGATCCCTGGATAATCTTGCTGTAATTCCACCATAGGCGTGAGGTATTCGGAGTAGATGGTGGTCTCGTTCTTCCCGCCCACCTGCCCGCACCAGGACCAGATGATCACGTTGATGGATTCGGTCCCCTCCCTCCTGTCAGAAGGCGGCCCCAAGAAGTAGCGGGTCTCGTATTCCCAGTTGGAATCCGGATGCGGGGGAGGAGTCGGATCTTCGCGGTGGAGGATCCAGTAGTCCTTCGCGGCGAAGTATTGTTCCATGGTCAGGACGGTACTGTAGTAGCCCGCGTCGGCGTTCATGAACTCGTTCCCTTCGCGCAGGTGCAGTGCTCCGCCCTCGCCGTTCCAATCGAAGGAGAAGAGGTCCTGGCTTCCTGCGTAGGCGCCTCCGCAGCCTGAGCCGTTCGCGAAAGCGACGAGGCCCTGCATGCCAGTCGTGAGCTGGCTCCCGTGGGAAGTGTGGCCGTACGCGATATGGAGGCCCGCCTTGGCGTTCTGGATGTCCGCTATGGGGATCTGCCCCGAAGGAATCATGCCGACGATTCGGTGGTCCGCGACGCGGAGTCCCTGCTCAATCACGGTCACGGCCTCTGTCCGGGCGATCAAGGTATCCGTGAAAGGCGAGTCTCCGATGGCGTTCCGCGCGCAGACATGGTAATAATAGTCCGTGTCCGGAGCGAGCCCCTCGGCATCGGTCCAGGTCACGGAGCCGGCGGGGAGGACGATTTCGACGACCGTCGTGAAACTCGCGTCGGCGGAGCGCTGGACGACGAAGCTCGCCTCGTTATCGGAGGCGTCGTTCCACCGGATTTTAATGGCGGAGGCGGACGCGTCCATGAGCGCGATCGCGGCGGGGATGTCAGGAGGCTCGGTCGGGGGCGAGAACAACGCGGAGTTGCGGCCGCAACCGGAGGCCGCGAGGACCGCGAGAATGACGAGGGCGATGCGAACGTTTTTCACGAGGGACTCCTTTTCGGTGATCGGGGTATCCGGCTCCCCAAGATATCCCGAAGCCGCCCCGGTTCCAGGCCCGCGAAGAAAAAAACGGAAAAACGTCGCGCCCCTGCGCCTTAATTGAATAGAGCGGAGTACGCTCAGCGCTTCCCGGGTCCGGGCTTACGCCCGCGCGGCTCCGCGCCGCCGCGCGAGGGGCCGCGGCCGCTCGAAGGGCCTTTGCCGCCCGGGCGGCCCACTCCGGGTTTTTTCCCTCGCGGCGCCCCTCCGGCCTTCGGTTTCCCCGGACGCGCTTCGCTCCGCTCCTCGCCGCCCCCCTCGCTCCGGGCTTCGCCGGCCTCGATACCCTCGTCGCGTTCGCGTCGCGGACCGCCGCCTGCCCCGGAGGGAATGCGCTTCGGCCTCGCAGCCGCCGCGCCGCGCCGTGTTCCGTCGCCGTCCTTGCCCGCGGGCTCGGGGGACCAGAAGCCGTCCTTCCAATTGAAGCGGCCCGTACCCTGGAGGACCGTCGATTCGCGCGCCGCCTTCATGACCTCGCGGTAAAGCTGCTTCTTGAGGTCGACGTAGGAGAAGTCCGCGATGAAGCGGCGAAATCCCGCCTCCTCGAGGAATGACCGCCGGTCCGTGATGGAATAGGGCTCGCCAGGGACCACCACCGATCCCGAGGCGCCGTCCTTCAGGATGTAGGGCTCGCCCTCCTTCGAGGAGAAGTTCCCGAAGCCGTGGAGCGAGGCGAGCCGAGCGCGCATCCTGAAGAGCGCGGGATACGCGAAGATCGTCACGAAGGAGAGCGAGAGATTCGCGCCTTCGGCGACGCGGAGGAGGTCCTGCTTCGCAATCTCGAGGGGCATGACGAGGGAGGCGGGCCCGATCTCCTGGATCGCGTCCGCGGCGCGCGAGTTGAAGGCGTAGAGGTACTCGCCCGCGGCGACCGCGAGGCCCTTGTTCCTGAGGAGGGAGAAGTGCCCGAGGTTGTTGGCGATGAAACGCGTGGCGCCCAGGTCGCGGAGCGCGTCGATCGTCTCCTCGAGCCAGCCTGAGTCCGCTTCCGGGAAGAAGGGATCGAGCTCGATCGCGAGCTTTCCCCTGAACGGGAGCTTCGCGCCCTCGGCGAGCGCGTCGGCGGCGCTCCTCCGGTCCAGGCGGAGGATCGCCATGTCCGGGGGCGACGACTGGAATACGTAGAGTCCCGCCACGGAGTCCGTGGCCGCGTAGAGCCCCTCGGGGAAGGCCTCCTGCTCCGCCTTGCCGAACTGCCTCCGCTCGATCTCGGGCGCCCGAGAGAATCCGGGAGCGCGGCGGTAGCCCGAGAGGCTCTGGGGCAGGACCGGCTTGTAGCGCTTCGACATCGCCTTGGTCTGGATGACGTAGACGCTGTCGCCCGTCTTGGCCCGCTGGGCGAGGGATATCCAGGAGCCCTCGGGGCCCTCCTGCACGGCGAGCACGCGCGCGGTCTTCCGCTCTCCGTCCCGGGCGCCGTGCACGCGCACCGTGTCCCCGGGAGCCACGGGAACGGCGGAAGGCGACCGAGCCGACATCGCCTCGCAGAGGCAGATCGACCCCTCGCCCGAGTCCTTGGACGCGACGACCTTCCCCAGGGCGATGCCCGTGCCCCCCGCCTGGCTCGGCCGGATGAACTCGGGCTCATCGTCGACCATGAAGTAGCTCGTCTTCGAGCGCGCGAAATCGTTCTGGAGGATGGCCCGAGCCTTCGCGAGCGCGCGCTCGGGATCGTCGGCCATCCCGTCGAGCATCGCGCGGTAGGCCGAGACCACGGCCCCCACGTACTCGGCGCTCTTCATCCGTCCCTCGATCTTGAGCGACGAGACGCCGGCCTCGGCGAGGGCGGGGAGGTGCTCGACGAGCTCGAGGTCGTCCGGGGAGAAGAAGTATCCCTCGGACTCCTCGGTCCTGTAGAGCCGCCTGCAGGCCTGGGCGCAGGCGCCGCGGTTCGCGCTCTTCCCGCCCAGGAAGGAGGAGAAGAGGCAGAGCCCCGAGCAGCTCACGCAGAGCGCGCCGTGCGCGAAGACCTCGAGATCCAGGCTGCTCCCCGCCTTGACGGCCGCGATCTCCTTAATGGAGAGCTCGCGCGAGAGGACGACGCGGCGGAAACCCATGCGCGAGAGCTGGTTCACGCCCTTCGCGGAGGATACGTTCATCTGCGTGGACGCGTGGAGGCGGAGCGCGGGGAAGTGCTTCCGCGCGAGGGCGGCCACGCCGAGATCCTGGACGATGATCGCGTCCGGTCCGATCTTGGAGAGGTACTCGAGGAACTGGTACATGCGATCGGTCTCGCGCTCCTCGAAGACGGTATTCACCGTCGTATAGATCCGTTTACCCGCCTTGTGAAGGGCCTGGACGGCCGCTTCGAACTGGGAAAAGGCGAAATTGGCGCTCCGGAGGCGGGCGTTGAAGGTTTTCAGGCCCAGATAGACGGCGTCGGCCCCCTCGCCGATCGCCGCGTCGAGCGCTTCGGGGCTTCCCGCGGGCGCGAGGAGTTCAAGTGTATTCACGGGGCAGTTATACCATCAAGGGAGAAAAAAATCGAGCCGTCGCACCGCTCGCTCAGATCCTGGATGCGAGCTACTGATGCTTTTCATTTGATATGCGATATCCTCTGGATATCGCTCGTCTAATAGGTAAGTATCAGGTAAAGACTTCTATCGAAGTCTTAATAACAACTCCGTCTCGATTTTTTATTCTCTTGATGGCATTACAGCCTGAATATCAACCGAGGGAATCCTCGCACCGCTCGCTCAGCGCGAGGCGGCTTGGAATTCTGCGTCGTGGAGGATTTCGGGGCCTTGAGCTTGCGTCCCCTTGCCGAAGCTCGGTAGAATCCCTCCATGCGCACGGCCAGGACGGCCTCGCTGCTCGAGGACGGCATCCTATCGCTCTTCTTCAGGCTCGCGCCATCGGGCATCCTCGGCATGGCCATATCGGGCATCTATTCCCTCGTCGACGGCATCTACATCGGGAGGATCGTCGGACGCGAGGGCCTCACGGCGGTCACCCTCACCTTCCCCCTCATGGTCCTCGCCTCCGGCATCTCGAGCCTGATCGGAGTGGGATCCGCCTCGATCTATTCGCGCTACCTGGGAGCGAAGGACGAGAACCGGGCGTCGCGCGTCTTTCCCCTCCTCATCGCGCTCAACGTCGTCCTTTCGGGGGCATTCGCCGCCGCCATCATCCCGTTCCTGCCGCGCCTCCTCGTCTTCCTCGGCGCCGAGGGCGAGAGCCTCAGGCTCGGCGCTCGGTACGGCGCCATAGTCCTGGGCGGCGCGGTCTTCGGGAGCCTTCAGGGCTCGACCAACGTCCTCATCCGCGCCGAGGGCCGCATGAGGACCGCGATGATCGTCCTCGCTTCGGGGGCGCTCCTCAACATCGCGCTCGACGCCGTCTTCATGATCCCCGTCCGCTGGGGCGTCGTCGGGGCCGCCGCCGCAACGGTCGCCTCCCAGGGCGCGGGCGCGGCTATCGGCGTTTGGTATTTCCTCTCGGGCAAGGCCGCCGCCCGCCCCCGCCTCAAGGCGGACGGAGAGAGCCTCCGCATCGCGCGCGGCATACTCTCCGTGGGCGCCTCGGCCCTGGCCCTCCCCCTCCTCACCCTCGCGCAGTCGGCCATCATCCTCAGGTCGGTGACGGTCTACGGCTACGCCGCGGACATCCCCGTCGTGGGCGCGGCGACCCGCGTGTTCCAGCTCCTCGCCATCCCGCTCTGGGGCATCAGCCAGGCCTACCTCCCCGTCTCGGGCACGAACTACGGCGCCGGCAGGATAGACAGGGTCCGCCGCTCATGGCGCGTCTTCACGGCCGCGTCCACCATCCTCGCCTTCGCGCTCTGGATCCCCGCCATGGCCTTCCCCCGCGCCTTCCTCTCCCTTTTTCTCAACGATCCGGCCCTACTCTCGTGGGGCGAGAACAACCTCCGCGCCTACCTCATCTCCTTCCCCGCCCTCGGCTTCCTCCTCACGACCCTCACCCTCCTCCAATCCACGGGCCGCGCCCTCGCCGCGTCTTTGTTGACTGCCGGCAAATTCCTCCTCTTCTTCGTGCCCGCCCTCCTGGTCCTCGTCCCCCGCATCGGCGTCACGGGCGTCTTCCTCGCCGCCCCCATCGCCGACGCCATCGTCCTCGCCCTCTGCGCCGCCCTCCTCCTCCTAGACTTCCCCGGAAAACGCGACGCGGTCCGGCGCGAGGAGCGGAGACGGGCGGGGGACTCGCGCGGGGCACCGCCCTCCGCTTGACCGGCGGCCTGGCCTGGCGTAGCATCGGCAAGTGGAGGCCGTCATGGAAGAGCGCGTTCCCGAATTCCCATCGTTCTCCAACTCGGACGCCCTCGCGCTCGGACTCTTCATCCTGAAGCTCGCGAGAGCAGCCTCGCCAAAGGGAATCGCGATCTCCATCGACCTCGACGACTGCCCCCTCTTCCTCCACTTCATGGAGGGCACGAGCGCGGACAACGTCTATTGGGTCAACGCGAAGCGGAACGTCGTGAAGCGCTTCGACCGTTCGAGCCATTCCGTGAACGCCGAATACAAGGCCCTCGGCGTCGACTTCAACGAAGCTACCGGCCTTCCCCGCGAGGAGTACCGCGCCGAAGGCGGTTCCGTCCCGCTCCGCGTCTCAGGCAAGGGCCGCATCGGCACGATCACCGTTTCCGGCCTCACCAGCGAGGAAGACCACGCCCTCGTCATCGACGCCATCGCCCGCTACCTCTCCGGCGAACGCGCCTGAGAGAATTGAAGTACTCTTCACTCTTCTCGAAGGCGCGTTTTCAGCTAAAGCCCCGCTCTCCGCTTGACTTTCCTAATGACGCAGCGCAGCGCCCGTCATCTCTTGAGTGCGCCCTCAGGATGAGCGACCGCGCTGAACGGTGAGGCATTCCAGAACAGGCGGATGGAATAACCTTATCAGGGAATTGCGCGGGTGACATGGAAAAACGCGCTTGAGTTCCCGATCAAGGATGAGCGACCGCTTGAAGTGTAAATGCGCCTGCCCAGTTAACGATGGAATGGATGCCTTTGATCGTTGCGCGGGTGGCATGGAAAAACACGCCTGAGAGAATTGAAGTACTCTTCACTCTTCTCGAAGGCGTGTTTTTCCATGCCAGGCCCCGCAAACCTGCGTATACATACATTCCATCGTTAGCAGGGAATGAACATTCACCCCTTCACCGCGCCCGCGGTTATCCCCTTCACGATGTACTTCTGGAGCAGCACGTACAGGATCACCACCGGCGTCGCCGTCATGACGAGGGACGCCGTGAGGGCGCCGTAGTCCTGCGTGAATTGCCCGAAGAAGTTGAACTGGAAGAGGACGAGGGTCCCCTTCCGGAGGATGATGTAGGGCAGGAGGAAGTCGTTCCAGACCCACAGGGTGTTGAGGATGGCGATGGTGGTGATGATGGGGCCGAGCATGGGGAGGACTATCGTGAAGAACGTGCGGTACGGCCCCGCCCCGTCTATGGCCGCCGACTCCTCGAGCGCGACGGGGATGCCCTTGATGAATCCGTGGAACATGAAGACCGCCGAGGGCGCGCCCAGGCCCCAGTACATGAGGATGAGCCCCAGGTGGTCCTTGAACCTGAGGTCGGTGGCGAGGACGACGAGGGGCACCATGATGATCTGGAAGGGGATGACGATGAAGAAGGCGAAGAAGTAATAGAGGGCGTTCGCGATCTTCCCGCCCGAGCGCACGAGCTTCCAGGCTGCCATGGAGCTCATGAGGAGGATCCCCAGGACGCTCGAGAGGCAGAGGAAGGCCGTGTTGGCCATGGATCGGACGAAGGTGACGCCGCCCGCGCCTTCGGTCGTGAGCACGCGGAGGAAGTTGGCCCCCGTGGGCTTGAGGCTCGGCCAGAGCGGATTCACCACGATCTCGGCGCCCGGCTTGAAGGCGTTGATGAGCACGAAGCCCGCAGGATAAATGAAGACCGCGGCGACGACGATCATGAGCTCAGCGAAAGCGATCGTTCCCGCCCTCCGGACCCTGCCCCAGTACGCCGAATCGCGTTTCACAGCTGTACCTCCTTCCGCTTGGTGAGGAGGAGCTGGGCCCCGGTGATGGCCACGATGGCGAGCATGAGGAGGACCGCCTTGGCCGTTGCGAGCCCCGCGTGCTGGTCGCGGAAGGCGTCGTAGAAGATGTTCACCGTGATGTTGTCTATCCCGAGGGGCGTGGAGGTCCCCGGATATAGGGCGAAGATGATGTCGAAGGTCTTGAGCGCCCCGGAGATGGAGAGGAAAAGGCAGATGGTGACGGAGGGCGCGAGCATGGGGAGGACGATCCCGGTGAAGCGCTTCCAGCCCTTGGCCCCGTCGATCGAGGCGCTCTCGATGATCTCCTGCGGAATGGACTGGAGCCCGGCGAGGTAGATGATGGCGTAGTAGCCCACCCCCTGCCAGACGGCCACCCAGACCGTGATCCAGGGCGCCAGCGCCGGATTGTTCATGATCTGCCGCACCCCGGTGAGGGCCGGGATCAGCTGGGTGAAGACGAGCTGCCAGATGAAGGCGACTATTACCATCGAGAGGACGTTGGGGATGTAGAAGACCGCGCGGAGGAAATTCCTCGACCGCATCTTCACGTCCAGGGCGACGGCGAGCGCCAGCCCTATGGCGTTGACCCCGATTACGAAGAAGACCACGAAGAAGAGCGTGAAGACGAGCACGCCCATCTTGAACTCGTTCACGTACCAGTTGTCGGCGAGGACGCGCTTCAGCCACCCGTAGTCCGCGGCGCGCGCGAGGACGGAAACGGCCTTCCCGTACTCGGCGTCGTCCATGCGGACGGGCGCCCCGGCCGAGCGGGCGGCCGAGACGGCCGGCCAGCCCGCGGCGAGCCTCTCGGCTTTCGCGCGGAGCTCGCCCACGCTCCCGTCCGCGGCGGCGGCCTCGCCCAGGGAGAGCGCGGCCTGGTACAGCGGCTCCCAGTCCTCCTCAAGGGCGGGCATCTCCACGAGAGCGAGCTGCTGGGCGAGCTCGTCGACGGACGCGAATTCCCCGTCGATGGCGTACGCGCCGTCCGCCTTCTTATAAAGGGAGAGGAGGCGCTCGCGGTCGGCCCCCTGCAAGCGCGGGAGGAGGTTCCGCTCGAATTCCCGCGCCGGGATGGATAGCGCCTCCTCGAGGGGATGGCCCGCGTTGAAGCGTGCGGCCTTCCCGCGCTGGGGGAAGAAGCGCGCGTCGATGCGCCCCGTGAAGATGTCGAGGTAGTTCTTGATCCCGACCATCTTCATGTCGGGATTGACGTAGCCGACCGAGGTGAAGATCCGCATCATGCGGTCGCGGTCCAAGCCGATGAGCTCGAGCTTGCGGTACGTCCCCTGAGCCTCGTCCTTGAAGTAGTACTTGAGGAGGAGCTTCCTGTCCGAATCGCTTCTCGCCTTCGCGAGGATCTCCGACTCGAAGCGGGCGATCTCCATCTGCGCGGGCACCCAGGGCGCGGCCCCGTCCCAGCTGGTGGTGGAGAGCCATATCCCCTTGAAGAGGGGGACGATGGCGAAGAAGGCGTAGAGAACGAGCGCGGGAAGGACGAAGACCGCGAAGGCGATCCTCTCCTCGGACTTCTTGGCGACCATGCTAATCCTCCGCTGCCGGGCTCCCGTCCGCCCGCGGGGCCCGGCTCGTCCGCCGGGCTCCTTTCGCGGGCCGGAGGGGATTCCCTACCGGTAGTTCTCCTTCCAGGACTTGTCGATCTCGGCGATGATGTCGGCGGGCTTGGCCTTGCCCAGGGCGTAGCCGTGCGCGCCGTTCTTGATCGCCTGCTCCCAGGTGGGCGTGGGCATCATCTGGAAGATCCAGGGATAGGAGCCCTGCTTGTTGACGGAGGCCATGAGCTCCTGGAAGGGGACGGGCATCGAGGAGGTCTCGGCGCCCTTGATGGTGGACGTGAGCTGGATGTCGGTCGTCCAGATCTTCACCGCCTGAGGGGAGTTGAGCCAGTTGATGAACTTGAGGGCCGCGGCCTGCTTGGCCGGACTCGACTGCGCGCTCACGGCGAAGGTCGAGTCCGTGTCCGCGAAGAACTTGTTGTCCGCGGCCTTGTTGGACCAGGGGAAGGGGATGAAGCCCGAATTGAGCTTCGGATAGTCCTTCGCGTTGGGGAGGGCCCAGAGGCCCTGGACCATCATCGCCGCCTTGCCCTGGATGTAGGCGGCCTGCTGCTCGTTCCAGTTCATCTCCGCGGCGTTCTTGTCCATGTTGGCCACGTACCAGTCCATGAGCTTGAAGAGCTGGGCGGTGTCCACCGCCTTGCCCCAGGAGGTCTTGCCCCCGTTCATCTCCTCCACGAACTTCGCGATCCCGGCGTTTCCGGACTTCGCTCCGAGCATGGAGCCGTGGATCATGGCCATGAAGTGGCCGATGGACCAGTTCTCCTTGAGGAGGCCGGAGAAGGGCGTCACGCCGTTCTTCTTGAGCGTGTCCGCCGCCTTCTGGAGCTCCAGGTAGGTCTTGGGGGGATTGATCTTATATTTCGCGAAGATGTCCTTGTTATAGATGATCCCGATGCCGGCGAAGTCCATGGGCACGGCGTAGTACTTCGCCTTGTAGGTCACGCCCGGGAGGCCGCCGGGGATGACCTTCGCCATGATGGGCTGCTTGGTGAGATCGATGATGTAGCCCTGCCGCGCGTCGCGCTGGACGGCCGCGTACGCGGGTTCCATGATGATGTCCGGGAGCTTGCCCGCCGCCGCCGCGGCCGCCTGCGTGGTGCCGCCGTCGTTGGGGTGGATCTCGGTGACGATCGTGATGCCCGGATTGGCCTTCGTGAAGGCCTCGAGGAGCTTGGGCAGGGACTGGGTGATCTCCTGCTTGTAGAAGCTCATCGAGAGCTGGACGGTTTCCTGCGCCGCGGCGATTCCGACGATCAGCGCGAGGGCGGCCAGGATGACGAACAGACGTTTCTTCATGAACGTTCCTCCCTTTCTGATTTCCTTGATCTTGCCTTTGGACCCACCTTTATGCACACGTGTGCAAGATAAGAACCAATTCTATGCAGCTTTTTCCCCTTGTCAAGAAAAAAATCTGGTAATACCAAAGGTTTTCCATCTTTAGTTTTCCCATCCCTCCCCCCTCGTTTTCATTCCTCGATAGAGAAAAACTACGCCATTTCATAACACCAAGAAGCCAATGCGGGGAGGAAACCTTTTTATAGAAAAGGTTTCCTCCCCACACCCCGCTTTCCAAAAAATCATCATCGCATACCGTTTCCCCTCAGCCGCGGGAGAATACCGAGTTTCAGTTGACAACCGAGCTTCCTCGGGCCTAGACTCGCAGTAACGCACACGTGTGCAAGGAATGACGTGACAATAAAGGATATCGCCAAACTGGCGGGCGTAAACCATTCGACGGTCTCACGAAGCCTGAACGACAGTCCCCTCGTCTCCGCGGAGACCCGGGAGCGCATCAAGGCCATCGCGCGGGAGCAGGGCTACGCTCCCAACCGCCACGCCCAGCGCCTCGTCACCCGGAAAAGCAGGACTATCGGCCTCTTCTACCTGAGCCGGGACGACCTCGACTTCATGGAGAACTTCGGCACGCAGTTCCTCTCGGGCATCGCCGAGGCCTGCCACGCGCGGAGCTACGACCTCCTCCTCTTCACCACAGCCCGGGACCTCTCCGCGCGGAGCTCCTACCTGAACCTCTGCCGCGAGCGCCACGTCGAGGGGGTGGTCTTCATCGGCCTCACCTCCGACGATCCGCACATCGCCGAGATCGGCGAGTCGGACATCCCCGTGAGCGCCATCGATTACGAGCTGCCCGGGAAGAACGTGGCCACCGTGACCACGGACAGCGCCAAGGGCGTAGGAATGGGCGTCGATTGGCTCCACGACCTGGGCCACCGCCGGATCGCCTTCATAGAAGGGCCCGCGCGGAGCCAGATCGCGCGGGAACGGGCCCGCGCCTTCTCCGACGCGGCGCGGAGGCTCGGAATCCTGGAAGCCTCGCTCTCCCTGGAGGGGGACTTCTCAGCTCGGAGCGGCTACGCGCGCGCCCTCGACGCGATGCGCGCCTCACCCGTGCCCAGCGCGATCTTCGCATCCAACGACGCCATGGCCCTGGGCGCCATGAAGGCCCTCAAGGAGCACGGGCTCAGGGTGCCGGTGGACGTCTCCGTTCTCGGCTACGACAACGCCCTCGCCTGCGAATTCTCCGATCCCGCCCTCAGCACGATCGCCCAGGACGCGCGGGCCATGGGAGCCATCGCCGTGGACGCCATCTTCGACAGGATCGACGGGAAGGCCCCCGCCGCGCGCATCCTCGTTGAGCCCCGCCTCATCGAGCGCGAGTCCGTCCGCAGGCTCACGCCCCCCGCCGCCGGGGCCGCGGGCGCCTGAGTGCCTCCCCTCCCCGCCCGCGCCGCAGGCGTCCTCCTCCATCCCACGAGCCTCCCCGGGGCCGAGGGCGTCGGCGTCCTCGGCGCGCAGGCCCGCGCCTTCATCGATTTCCTCGCGGATGCCGGCGTCCGCGTATGGCAGATCTGCCCCCTCGGGCCCACGGGCTACGGCGACAGCCCCTACCAGTGCCTCTCCGCCCGCGCGGGGAATCCCCTCCTCGTGGACCTCGAGGACCTCGCCGCGCGGGGCTGGCTCCCCGCGCGTTCCGTCCCCTCCTGGGACGCCTCGGACCGCGTGGACTACGGCGCCGTCATCCCGCGGAAGGCCGCCCTCCTCGCGGAGGCCCGCGACCGCTTCCGCGTCTCCGCCGTCGCGCGCGACCGCGACGAGCTCGCCGCCTGGGCGGCCGCGGAATCGCCCTGGCTCGACGAGTACTGCCTCTTCGCGGCGCTCAAACGGCGCTTCTCGCTCGCCGCCTGGACCTCCTGGCCCCGCCCCTGGCGCGACCGCGATCCCGAGGCCCTCGCGGCCGCCCGGAAGGAGCTCGAGGACGACATCGGCCTCGAACGCTTCATCCAGTGGAACTTCGCTCGGCAATGGATGGCGCTCCGCGCCCGCGCCCGCGAGCGCGGCGTCATGATCCTGGGCGACATGCCCATCTACGCGGCGCAGGATTCCGTCGAGGCATGGGCATCGCGGAACCTCTTCCAGGTCCGCCCCGACGGTTCGCCCGGCGCGGTCGCGGGCGTCCCGCCCGATTACTTCAGCCCCGACGGCCAGCTCTGGGGCAATCCCCTCTGGGACTGGAAGGCGCTCGCCGCCGATGGCTTCGCGCCCTGGACGGAGATCGTCGCGGCGCAGCTCGAGCGCTACGACGCGCTCAGGATCGATCACTTCCGCGGCTTCTCCGAGTACTGGGCCGTGCCCCCGGACGCGACCACGGCGCGCTCGGGGACGTGGAGGCGCGGGCCGGGCATCGCGCCCTTCATAGCCCTCGCAGAGGCCGTGGAATCGCGCGGCGCGGCTGAAGGGCGGACGGGGAGCGCGTCGCGTCGCCCCGGATCATCGCTCCCCATCGTGGCCGAGAACCTCGGCGCACTCGGCTGGCGCGCGCGGCTCCTCCTCAGGCGATCGGGCTTCCCCGGCATGAAGGTCCTCCAGTTCGCCTTCGACTCCGCGGAGGGCGGGAGGCACGACCCGGATCGGGGCGCCCCGGACTGCGTCCTCTACACCGGCACGCACGACAACGACACGACCGCGGGCTGGTTCGCCTCGGCATCGGAACGGGATCGCGCTCGCGCCCTCTCCTGGCTCGGCGTCAGCGCGCGCGAAGCCGCGGACGCGGACTTCCCCCGGGAACTCCCCTGGCGCTTCATCCGAGCCGCTCTCGAATCGCCCTGCCGCATCGCCGTTGTCCCGGTCCAGGACCTCCTCTCGCTGGGAAGCGGGGCGCGCATGAACCGGCCCGGCACCGCGGGCGGCAACTGGACCTGGCGCCTCCTCCACGGCCAGCTCGACGGCGGGATCGCGCGCAGGCTGCGCTCCCTCGCTGAGGCGTCGGGAAGGATATGATGTCCGAAGCCCGGTAACCGATGCATGAAACCCGCGGCCGCGACCTCGAGGGAACAATCGCATCCGGCTTCGAGCGGGCGATCGCGTCGGGCCTCGCCTTCCTGCTCGAGCGGGGGTACACTACGCTCAGGCGAGGAGGACACCATGGCGATATCGAGCGGGGCTCCCATGCGCGCGATTGAATCCCTATCGAACGCGGGCACGCGGACAATACGCGCGGCGAGGGGGATTCCCGAACGAACGCGCCTCGAGCGAGCGTTCTTCAAACGAGCGTTCTTCAATCGAGCGATGATCGCGGCGATGATCGCGGGGATGGCCTTCTTCGCGGGACGGCTCGCGGCGCAATCAATAAGCGACGGTACGGCGCGCGCCTCCTTCGATCGTCAGAACGCACTACTCGTCATCGCGCGCGAGGGCGGGAGCGATGAATTCGTATTCGACTGCTCGTCCTGGGCCGGGCGGATCGCCTCGGCCGAGCGCGTCTCGCCGACGGAGATGGCGTGGAGGATCGACGGGGCCGGCGGGACGCGATTCGGCGCCACCGCCTCGGTATCGGGCGGCAAGGTCCGCATCGCGGTATCGGGCGAAGGGGGGCTCGGCCGCGACCTCGAATTCCCCGGCCCCCTCCGCTCGAGGAAGGGCCAGGACTGGGTCCTCCCCGTCAACGAGGGGATCATGGTCCCCGCGACGGACGCGGGATTCTCCTCCTGGGACATGGTCCTGTACGGCGGCCACGGGCTCTGCATGCCCTTCGTCGGCCTCGCGGGCGAACGGGAGTCCCTCGTCGCCATAGCGGAGACCCCGAACGACGCGACCGTCCGCTTCTCGCGCCCGGGCTCGGCGCCGCCGGGCCGCGCCAAGCTCGCTGGCATGGCCTTCTCCTTCCTCTGGCAACCGAGCATGGGGTCGTGGGCCTACGAGCGCGCCCTCCTCGTCGTCCCCCTCGCGAACGCGCCGGACCTGAGCCCCCACGCGGGCATCGCGAAGGCCTACCGCTCCCATGCGGCCTCCCGCGGCCTCGTCGTGACGCTCAAGGAGAAGGCCCGCGCCGTCCCCGCCGCTGACAAGCTCCCGGGCGCGGTCAACCTCTGGTACTGGGGCAAGGCCGAATGGTGGAGCCAGGACGACGAGCGCGCCCTCGCGGTCGCCGACGAGCTCAAGGCCGCGGGCGTGGAGCGCGTCCTCTGGTCCCACGCGCAGTCTCCCGAGGTGGTCAAGGGCCTCCGCGCGCGCGGCTTCCTCGCGGGCCGCTACGACATCTACCAGGACGTCTGGGGGCCGGAGGACGATTCGGACTGGGTCAACCACGATGGCTGGCCCGAGGCCCTCGTCCTCCTCCCGGACGGATCGCGCATGAAAGGCTGGGTGGACCGGAAACCGGACGGAAGGCAATTCGTCGGCGGCGTCATTTGCTCCTCGCAGGGCGTCCTCATGGAGAAACGGAAGGTTCCCGAGGATCTCGCGACGACTCCCTACGGGGCGCGCTTCATCGACACCGTCACGGCGAGTCCCCTCCGCGAATGCTACAACCCGTCGCATCCCCTCACGCGCTCGGAGGACCTCGCGCATAAAATGGAGATGCTCGACTTCCTTTGGCGGGACATGGGGCTCGTCGCGGGGAGCGAGACGGGCTTCGACGCGGCCGTCCCGCACCTCCACTACTTCGAGGGAATGACGAGCCTCGGGCCCTACCGCCTCAAGGACTCCGGTTACGATCTCGCGTCCGCCCGTCCCGCGAGCGCGGGCTTCAAGGCCTACCAGGTGGGCCCGAGCCGCCGCATCCCCCTCTTCCAGCTCGTCTACCACGACTGCGTCGCCACCTCGTGGTATTGGGGCGACTCGTCCAATCGCCTCGCCCGGTACTGGGACGAGCGCGACCTCATCAACGCTCTCTACGGGACCATGCCCCTCTGGATCATGGACCGCGAACGCTGGGCGCGGGACAGGGAGCGCTTCGTGGAGAGCTACCGCAGGGCCACGCCCGTCGCGCGCGCCACGGGCTACAGCGAGATGCTCGACCATCGCTTCGTGACCGCGGACAAGACCGTTCAGTCGACGTCCTTCGCCGACGGCACGGAGGTCTGGGCCAACTGGGGGAAGAAGGACTACGCCCTCCCGAACGGGGACCGGATCCCCGCGCGCGGCTTCATCGCGGTCTTCCCTGACGGAAGCCGCCTGAGCTCGAAAAAATAGGAGAAGCGGGGGATATCGGTTTGTCGGGGTTTTCTCGATGCGGATCCCCCGCGCCCGCGCGAACGATCGGGAACGCCTGCGCGAGCGTCCCAGCGGATACCGACGCTTCGGAAGCGGGCGGAGGCAATCGCCGCCTCAACTCAGCGTCGAACATCCGCGTCCCCTCGCGCGAACGCGGAGATCGGATCCTGAAAAATCTTACGTTCTGTATTGACATGCTGTAAACAGGAAATTTCTGACAACGCCTATCCTTTCCTGCACTCGCCCATCGTCAGCGCCCCTCCGATAGCACAAGGCCCGCATGAGTCCAGTGCTGAACGCGATGCGCTTGAAGGCGCGCGCCAATCCCCACCGTACCGTCGCGGCCGCTGAATCGTGGACGGCTCGCGCCTTCAAGCCGCACGGAAGCGTCATGGAATGCTCAACCGTGAGGGCGCGCGGGTGGATAGGGAAAACCCGACAGGAGGAATTGAAGTACTCTTCACCTGACGACTGGCGGGTTTTCCCTCTCCAGGCCCCGCGCCTTTTCCGGAAAAAGCATTCCATGCCGGACACCCGACCGCTTGAAGGCGCGCGCCAATCCCCTCTATTATAGGCCAATCATGGATTTATCCCGTACCCGCAACATCGGCATCATGGCCCACATCGACGCCGGCAAGACAACGACCACCGAACGGATCCTCTTCTACTCGGGGCAGACGTACAAGATCGGAGAGGTGGATGACGGCGAAGCCACCATGGACTTCTACGAGCAGGAGCAGGAACGCGGGATCACCATTTTCGCCGCCGCCACGACGACGTTCTGGCGGGAGCGCAGGATCAACATCATCGACACCCCCGGCCACGTGGATTTCACCGCCGAGGTCGAACGCTCGCTCCGCGTCCTGGACGGCGCGGTCGCCGTCTTCTGCGCGGTCGGCGGCGTGGAGCCCCAGTCGGAGACGGTCTGGCACCAGGCCGACCGCTACAAGGTCCCCCGCATCGCCTACGTGAACAAGATGGACCGGCTCGGCGCGGATTTCGAGTCCGTCGTCGCCGAGATCCGCTCCAAGCTGGGCGCCAATCCCGTCCCCATCGCCTATCCCATCGGCAAGGAGGGCGACTTCACCGGGCTCATCGACCTCGTGACGATGGAGGAACTGCGCTGGGAACCGGGCACGGACGGCCAGTCCTTCGAGCGGAAGCCCGTGGGGCCCGAGCTCAAGGCCGTGGCCGAGACCTGGCACGAGCGGCTCATGGACTCCCTGGGGAGCCACGACGACGGAATCGCGGAGCGCTTCCTCTCGGGAGAGGCCGTGCCGCCCGAGATGACGCGGAAGGCCATCCGCGCCGCCGTCCTCGAGCGGAGGATCGTACCCGTCCTCGCCGGCGCCTCGCGCAGGAACATGGGCGTCCAGCCCCTCCTCGACGCCATCGTCGACTACCTCCCCTCGCCCGTCGAGGTCCCGCCCGCCACCGCCATGCACATGAAGCGCGAGGAGCGGGTCGAGGTCCCCTGCGACCCGTCCGGCCACCCCCTCGGCCTCGTCTTCAAGGTGACCTACGACCGCGAGGCCGGCCCGCTCTGCTTCGTGCGCATGTACTCGGGCGCGGTGAAGGCCGCGAGCGCCGTATACAACCTGGGCAGGAAGAAGCGCGAGCGCGTCACGCGCATCCTCCGCATGCACGCGGACAAGAGCGAGACCCTGGACGAGCTCGCCGCCGGCGACATCGCGGTCTTCGTCGGCATGAAGGAGTCGCGCACGGGCGACACGGTGGGCAGCGAGGGCTGGCCCCTCCTCCTCGAGGAGATGCGCTTCCCCGTTCCGGTCATCTCCGTGGCCATCGAGCCCAAGACCCTCTCCGACCGCGAGAAGCTCAAGGACGTCCTCAAGATCGTATCCCTCGAGGATCCCACCTTCACCGCCGCCGAGAGCGACGAGACGGGCCAGCTCATCATCTCCGGCATGGGGGAGCTCCACCTGGACGTCCTCGTGACGAGGATCCTCCGCGACTTCAAGGTAGCCGCGAAGGTGGGGAACCCGCAGGTCACCTACCGGGAGTCGATCACCGCCAAGGCGGAGAAGACCCAGTCCTACTCGCGCGTCCTCGCGGGCAAGGAGAACGCCGCGGCCGTCACCCTCCGCGTCGAGCCCCTCCCCCGCGGGACCGGGAACCAGTTCAGCGTGGGCATGCGGCGGGGCGAGGTGCCCGAGGCGATGATCGAGGCGGTGCGCCGCGGCGTCGAGGGGGCCTTCGGATCGGGCATCCGCATGGGCTATCCCTGCATAGACGTGGGCGCCACCCTCGTCGGCGTCGAGTACGACGAGCTCACCGGGACGGAGTTCGCCTTCGAGGCCTGCGGGGCCATGGGCTTCGACGCGGCCTGCGCCGAGGCCGGCCCCGTGCTCCTCGAGCCAGTCATGAAGGTGGACCTCACCTCCCCCCAGGAATCCCTGGGCGACGTGATGAGCCTCCTCGTCCAGCGCGGCGGCGTCATCCACGGCGTGGACTCCAAGCACGCGCACGAGCTCATCCACGCGGAGGCCCCCCTCGCGGTGATGTTCGGCTTCTCGACGGCGCTGCGCTCGGCCTCGCAGGGACGGGCGGCGTTCAGCATGGAATTCTCCCATTTCGAGGAAAAGCGATCCTGATCGGACGGCGAAGGAGCGATCGAATGGCTGACGAAGGCAGAGCGATGGACGAGGAGAGGCGGCTCACGGGCGAGACCGAACGCGAGGGAAAGGCTTACCGCGGCCTCCGCGTGGAAACCAAGCGCCTCAGGTCCGTCTACTCCCGCCTCGAAGCGCTCATGCGCGAACCGGGATACGCCGTCGCGGCCGACGGAAGCGTCTCCGAGTGGCGAATCGTTCACCGCGCGGCGGCCGCGGACGGCGCCGCCTTCCTGGGCCCCTCCTTCCCCGGCCGCGCCCTCGCTGAGGAGATATCCGCGCGTTCGGGAGGCGAACGGGGCATGACGGAGATCGCTTTCGCCGAGGGGCTCTCCATCCTCGGCCGCGTGGCCGCCGCCCTCGCCGCCCTCGAGGCCTCGGGAAGGACGCCCGCGCGCTTCATCCCGGACGCCATCGTGGTTTCGGACGCGGGCGTCCTCTTCCTCCCCGTCGGCATCGCGGACGTCGCGGGCGGCGAGGCGCCCGGGCCGGTGCACCGCGGCCCCGCCGCCTCCTTCGCGGCATACATCCGCGGATTCGCCCTCCTCGCGCCCGGCGCCGCGCTCCACGGCGGCGCGAAGGGCCCCGGCGCCGAGGAAGCCGCCGCGGGGATCGGCCTTCGGACGGCCTCGCCCCGGCTCGATCCCGCCCTCGCCGCCCTCATCGATCGCGGGGCCGTCTCCGAAGGGAAGGCGCTAGTTCCCTCCATGGCGGAGCTAGCCGCCGGACTCGCGGCGGCGGGCAAGAACGGATGGTTCGCCCGGCTCGAGCCGGCCGAGCTCGAGAAGTCTGCGCGACGGCTCGCCGTCGCCATGGCGTCGGGCGGACGGCGACTCGCGGCGCGGGCCTTCGTCCATAAGCGCAGCCTCGCCCTCGGCGTCATCGGGGTCCTGATCGTCGGCTTCCTCGTCATCGGCGTGCCTCCCATAGCGCGGAGGTCGACCTTCGCCCGGAGCGTCCGGGCCCTCGGGCCCGAACAGCTCGTCCGCACGTATTACGCCTCGATCGACTCGCTCGATTCGGAATTCATCGACGTCGCCGCGCGCAAGAAGGCCTCCGGACGCGACAGCGAAATGGTCTCGGGGATCACCGTGCTCACGAAGTACCGCTCGGCGATGGAGGGCAAGCAGATCCGGATCGTCGCCTCGGAGTGGCTCAAGGAGGGTAAGCCTTCCATCGAGGACGGCGTGCTCTTCGGGATCGCCGACCTCGTCCTGGAGCCGCTCGAAAACGGCGATTCGCCCTCCTTCACCGCGCGCTACAGCCTCTGGACCACGGAATCGCGGGAGGACGAAACGTACGGTCCCGTGGAACGCGTCATCGAGGACCGGATCAGCCTCGAGCGATGGGGCGCGGGATTCAGGATAGCCTCGATCGAGCGGACCGGAAGCGATCAGTGAGCCGCGGGGCCCTTCGGCCCCCGCTTTTTTTGAGGCGCGATCGCGTTTTCCGCGATATACTGGTATCCGCGGTCCCCGCGGGGCGTCGAAGCGCTCGATGCCCACGGCAACGCGCCGTACGGACCGGCCCGAGGGGGAGTCATGAAGAGGATCCTGGTCGCCGCCATTATCGCAGCCGTCGTTCTCGCGCCCGCGGCCTTCGCCGAAACCGGGGATGAAGCCGTCCCCGTCGCGGACGCCGCCGAGGCCGCCCCCGCGCTCGAGGACATCGGCTCCGACGCCGTGCCCGGGACCGCCGGTCCCTTCACGATCGATCTCTACACGGGAGCCTATTATTACCTCATCCCCCTCACCGGCGAGCCGCTCATCGACACCCTCATCGTCCTCTTAAGCCTCCGCGCCGGCGGCACCGTGGACTTCGAGTACAACTTCGGCGCCGGCTTCGGCGCGGGCGCGGAGACCGGCGTCCTCTACTTCCCGTCCGGCGAGGACTTCACCCTGCAGATATTCGATATCCCCATCCGCGCCAAGGCCTCTTTCGAGAAGGGATTGTTCAAGGCCGAGCTCTTCGCCGGGGTGCTCTACTCCGTTTACGCGACGACGACCGACGTGGCGGTCAGCCAGAGCGCGGAGGGCGGGCTCAGGTTCGGAATCTGGCGGATATTCCTGGAAGGCTCGTACGGATTCATGCTCGGCGCGCCCTTCGCGGACGGCCTGTTCCGTTTCGGGCTCGGGGCGTACCTCCCGCTCGCGCGCTAGCAGGCCCTGATGGGAAACGGCCGCATCACCCTGAAAGCCTCCGCCCTCGACGGCTACCTCGGGCCGGACGACCTCGCGCTCGTATCCGAGATGGAAGCGCTCTACGCGGAAGCCTATCCCGCGTTCCGGAAACTCGAGGCCTCGGGCGGGGCCGCCACGGCCGTGCCGGCGGGACGGACGGCGCCGTCCACGGGCCCGGCCGAGGAGCTCAATGAGATTTACGGGAGGATCGGGAAGCGCCTCAGGGAGATCGTCGACGCGGAGGATCGCCTTTCCGTCTATCCCTTCCGCGCCGCCGACGAGGGCCGCGCCGAGGCGAGCCGCCTCGTCTCGAAGCTGCGCGACGCGTCGACGGGTCGCGACGAATTCGTATACTACGTCCAGCGCGCGTACGAGCTCCTCTTCGCGCAGGCCTTCGGCTCCGGCGCGGGAGCGGGGCGCAACCACCTGATCGTCCGCACCCCGGTCGACACGCCCGAGCCCGCCTACGCCCTGCACCGCATCCCGGACATCGAGGCCCTCGCGTCCAACGCGGCGGTCTGCGTCATGCTCCGGGCCGCCCTCCTCCCTTCGATGATCGTAGCCAAGGAGATCGAGGAGTACACGCCCTCGCGCGTCCTCTCTCCCTTCGCCCTCTTCAGGATCAAGCGCGAGGAGGGCCTCGACGAATCGGGCATGGAGTACTGCCTGGACCCGTCGCGCTCCTATTTCGACCCCGAGGCCCTCGACGGGAAGGACCTCATCTTCCCCGATCCCATGAACGCGACGGGCGGGAGCCTCATCGCCGTGCTCTCCTTCCTCCGCGGCATGGGCGTGCGCCCCCGCTCGGTGGTTTGCCTCAACGTGATCTGCGCGCTCAAGGGCGCCCTCCGCTGCGTGCGCGCCGAGCCCTCGCTCCGGCTCTACACCCTCTGGATGGACCCGGCCCTCAACGCCATGGCCTACATCATGCCCGGCCTCGGGGACGCGGGCGACCGCATCAACGGCGCCGACGGCAAGGAGAATCCCCGCGACGTCCTGTCTCTGATCGCCGACTACGGCACCGGCATCACCGGTCTCTACCGTTCCCAGATCAGGAAGATCGAGGAAACCGTCCTCCGTTCCCGCCGCCGCTGACGGTCGGCGCCGCCTCGGCGGCGGTTCCAGGGGGCATCGTCCCCGATTTTTTCGATAAATTTCCCCCTATTCTCCCTTGACAGCGCGTAACAGAGGCATAGAATTATCCAAGCAGGACCTCGTACGGCGCCGCCGTGCGGATTCGCCATACCCAACAAGTGTTGACAGGGCTTAGAGAAGCGCAGGCCCGGGCAGCGCGAACGCTCGCCAGCGTTCCGCTGGCGCTCGCCAGCGAAACGCAGGCGCTCGTCCGCGGGACGCGGACGTGGAGGGTGTATGGACTCCGACCAGGCGGACATGACCGATGGCATCAAAACCTTCTTCGTGGTGCCGGAACTCACCATCATGCCGGAGGATTTCCTCCAGAGCTTCTTCCTCAAGGGCTTCGAGACCTATTACCTCAACGACGATCCCTACCTCTCGCTCAAGGAGAAGGTGGACATCCTCTTCTCGCTCTTCCCGGAGCTCATCCTCTTCTTCAACATCGATAGGCGGATCGCGGGGATCGAATGGCCCGCGTTCATTGCGGACATCAAGGCCCGCTACGGGGATCGGGCGCTCGCGGGCGTCCTCTACCGCAAGCAGACCAACGTCGAGGCCGCGCGGCAGCTCGAGAAGCTCTACCTTTTCGACATCGGGATCCCCTGCGGATGCATCCCGATGGATTTCCAGAAAGCCAAGAACCTCTCCCTCCTCGTCAACGTCCTCATGGCCAACCAGGCGAACGGGAGGCGGAAATTCATAAGGGCCATCTGCGCGAACCGCTGCCGATTCAATCTCTACCACGACGACTGCCGCTACGAGGGGGAGATCAGGGATATCAGCGTGAGCCACTTCTCGGGCGTCTTCGACGGCAAGGAGCCGATCATGGGAGCCGGCGTCCGCGTCATGGATATCCAGCTCTACCTCTCGGGCACCCTCTGCAAGGTGAACGCCCTCCTCTGCGTGAAGCGGCGCCTGGGCGCTTCCACCGTCTACGTGTTCATCTTCAAGGACGCCAAGGGCCATGACGGCCTGGACCCCGAGATGCTCATGAAGGTCAACTCCTTCATCTACGGGGCCTACCAGGACAGGATCGGCGGCTACGTGAAGCGCGCGTTCGAGGCCAAGCGCATCCGCGCCGCGAGCGGCTCCTGAGCCGGTTCCGCTCGACGCGACCCTCCGTTCAGCGGAACGCCTCCTCGAAAGGCCGCGCGGGAAGCCCGCCCGAATCCGCGAGGCCCGCATCGGGAACGTTGGCCCAGGCGTAGCGGATCGTCCCGGCGGCGACGGGACGCGGGGGCTCGAGGACGACCGTCGCGAGCTTCCCCTCCATCGGCCCGATCCTCGCCTCGGCGGAGGCGAAGGCCCCGTCCGCTCCGGCCACGAGGAATCCGCGGAGGCCGTCCGCGCCCTCGGCGAGCTTAAGGCCGTCCTCCGCGTTCGCGAAGGAAACCACGATGCGCTTTCCGCCCTCTTCGGCCCGGGCGCCCGCGAAAACGGGCCCCTCGGCGTCCACCGCCTTCCCGTAGGCGTCGCGGAGCGCGAAGAGAGCGAGGCGCTCGCCGACGGGGATTTTCCGGCGCGGATGGATGTCCCCCGCGTCGCCCAGGTCCACCGTGAGCGCCATCGCCGTGCCCGGTATCGTGAGCGCCGCGTACTGGGCCTTCCATAATCCGGGAAGCGAGCGCCCCGCGGCGCCGTCGCCGTAGGTCCAGGGAGCGATCTGCGCGAAGTAGAACGCCATCGATGGATTCCGGAAGAGCCTGCGCATCGCCGAGACGAGGGCCTCCATCTCCTTCGTATAAATCGCGCCCTTCCCCACGTCGCTCTCGCCCTGGTACCAAAGGGCGCCGCGCAGGGCGTAGGGCGCGACGGGAGCGAGCATGGCGTTATGGCAGGTCCCGGGCTTGAGCTTCGCGTAGTCGTTGATGGGGGACCAGGGATGGGGCGCGTTCGGATCGCTTTCGCGGGCCTTCGCCCACTTCTTGGCGGAGGCGGAGATCTGGGCGGCGTAGCGCTCGAGGCCCTCCGTCGCCTTGAGCTCCTGGTAGGGGATCCACGCGTCTATGGGGCTGCCGCCGTAGGCCGCCTGGATGAGGCCCTGAGGCACGCCCGTCTCCCTGAGGAGCCTGCGGCCGTAGGCGAGCGCCACGGCGGAGAACCCGCCCCATCCGCCGGACATGGCCGCGGAAGCGGAGGAAGGCTTCCACGATCCCGAGAGCGGCTCCGCCCTCTCAGTCGGCGTCGCGTCCTTCGGTATCATGAAGAGCCTGAGCGAGGGATCGTCGACGTCGTCCAGGACCGTCTCCCTGTCGTCCGCGCCGTTGATGCCGAACTCCATGTTCGACTGCCCCGAGCAGTACCATACGTCCCCCACGACGACGTCCGCTACGACGATCGCGCCCTTCGCCTTTTTCCCGGCGGCGGCATCCGCGTACTCGACGACGAGCTCCCGTCCCTCGGCGCTCGCTTCCATCGCGGGAATAATGGCTTCCCACCTGCCCGATTCGTCCGCCGTCGCGATCGTCTCCGCGCCAGCGAATCTCACCGCGACGCGGCGCCCCGCCTCGCCCCAGCCCCAGACCGGAACGGGAAGCCCGCGCTGGAGAATGGGAGAACCCGCAAACATCCCGGACAGCCTGAGGGGCGGCGATGGCGGAGCTTTCGAGGCTCCGGGGGAGACGCAAGAACAGAGCGCGGAGCAGAGCGCGAGCGCGAACGCGGTGGCGACAGAAGGCGCGACGCGCGTCGACGAGGATGGCGAAACGGCGCCTTGGCGCCGGTAAAAGGCTTTCATCGGACTTTCCCTCCATGAATGCGGCCGGCCCCCGCTCGGCGCGAAGCCCGGAAGGCCGCGGCGGAAGTATACCATTCCGATGGGGGCGAGCGGAGGCCTTTCCGGCCCGGCGCGCCCCCTCGGCCCGGAGCGCCTCTCATTGCCTTCCCCGATCCCAGGAGCTAGAATGACCGCATGGAACTGAAACGCGCACTGGGCGCCTACGCGCGGACCCCCCTCGCCATCATATCCCTCTTCGCCTCCCTCGGCGCCGGGGCCCTCGTCACGGGACTGTCTGGCGTATCCATCCCCATCGGCCTCGCGGGGGGGCTCGCGTTCTGGCTGGGCCTGAGCTTCGCCCTCGTCCAGACGGGCGCGGGCGCCAAGGCCATCCTCGCCCAGACCGGGGCGGAGGAGAAGGCCCGCACCCTCGCCTTCATCGAGGAGGCCGAAGGCTTCCTGTCGCGGCTCAAGGTCTTGAGGCTCCCCGATCCCGAGGCGGGGAAGGCCCTCGCCTTCCTCATCCAGTCGGCGGGGGAGTACGTCGCGTCCTGCCGCGCGTCGGGCTCGAGGAGCCCCGAGGCGGACGCCCGCATCGCCGACGCGATCGACGTGGTTGACCTCTACCTCAAGGAGCTCGACGACGCGTCGACGGAGAAGCGCTTCGGCCAGGCGGACGCGAACCCCTTCGAGGGCGCGAAGTCCCGCGTCCTCGAGGCGCTCGCGGAGAGCGCCCGCTTCATCCGCGACGAACGCGTAAAGCTCGACGGAGGGCTCACCCCCGCCGATCGGATGGCCATCAAGGAGGAACTCAAGTGAAGCGTTATCCGCGCCGCGCCTTCCGCGTCCTGGCGATCCTCGTCCTCCTCGCGCTCGCGTCGGCCGCCCGGGCCCTCACCGCCGACCTCGTTTCGACCGAGGTCACGGCCTTCGTCCGTCCCGACGGCGCCGTCGAGCTCTCGTACCGTTTCGAGTGGACGGCATCGGGCGGCGAGATGCACGGCTTCTACTTCCAGGGCGAGCGCTCCGTCATCGGCTTCAACGCGGAGAAGTGCTTCGCCGACCTCCCCTCGGGCGAGCGGGTCCCCCTCTCCATCACGGACATGGGCGCGGGCAAGTACGACGTCGTCCTCGCGGGGGGCCGAGGCTTCCGCGGCAAGGCCTATTACTTCCTCTCCCTCGCCGCTGACTTCCTCGCCTCGGGATCGCTCGCGCGCACGGAATCAGCCGAACACGGGGAACTCGCGGTCTTCAGCTGGAGCCCCGTGGCCTTCGAGTACTCCATGGAGCACCGCACCGTGGACGTCGTCCTCCCCGTGAAGGTGGCGTCCGAGGAACTGCCGCTCTCGGCCTTCAACGACCTCGGCATCCTCACGGAGCCCTTCGTCAACGAGGAATACCTGGTCGATTGCCGGGGCTCGAAGGGCGATGACGGCTATTACTTCACCGCACGCTTCCACGACGATTCCGTGGCCGCCTACGACGAGCAGCCCATAGCCTTCTACATCCCGCTCGCCAAGCTCCCGACCGCCATGGCGGAGGCCGTCCGCGCCGGCAAGTCCGTGGAGTTCGCGGCCGGCTCCTCCGGGAGCGGCGGAGCGGCGGCCCCGACGACGGGCGGTTCGGGTTCGTCCTCCTACTCCGCCTACTCGGACGACCGGCCGCGCGACATGCCCGGCCGCTTCAGGCGGAATCCCGCGGCCACGGTCATCCCCTTCGCGGCCGTGCTCGCGATCGTCGTGGCCGCGATCGTCTCCCGCCAACGTAAATTCGCCAAGGCCGCCGCAATGGTGGAGGGCATCGCCTGGGCGGGCGACTCGTGGAGCCCGCCCAAGCTCTTCTCGGGCTCGTACCAGGTCCCGGGGAAGATCGCGGAGGGCCTCCATCCCGCGGAGGTCGCCATCCTCCTCGAGCTTCCCCTCCCCCGCGTCGCCGCCATCATGGTGGACGCCCTCGAACGCCAGGCGATCGTCCAGGTGCTCGAGAACGATCCGCTCCGCATCAAGATCCTGAGCGCCGCTAAGGCCTCGCACGAATACGAGGAGGCCTTCCTCGCCTCCTTCGATCCCGAGGGCCGCGTCCTCTCCGGCCTCATGGCCGACTTCTTCGAGAAGGTCATCGCCAAGCTCCAGGAGAAGGCCTGGGACTGCGACCTCGAGGCCACGCGCGCCCACTACCGCAAGAAGCTCCAGGAGGCCGAGCAGGACGAGGAAGCCGTCGCCGCCGGGAGGATGGAGGCCTCGCGCTCGCGCTACTACCGTGATCCGTACCGCTACTACTGGATCAGCTGCTACCACGTCCACCATCACGCGGATTACCGGAGCTTCGGGATGCCGCGCGAGTTCTCCGCGGGCTACGCGAATTTCATGGCCTCGTCGTCCTGCTTCTCGGGATGCTTCTCCCCGGCGGGCGTCGGGACCGTCGACGCCTGCTACTCGGCCTGCCACAACGCCTGCCACGACGCCTGCCATTCGGCATGCCACTCGGCGTGCCATTCCGCCTGCCACTCGGCATGCCACTCCGCCTGCGTCTCGGGGGGCGCGCATTGACCGTTAATCCCGCCGCCGCGGGCCTCTCCTGGGCGGAGGGCTTCTGGCGCGGCATCATGCCCTACGTCCACCTCCGCGCGGAGGACAAGGTCCTCATACTCCCGCCCAACCGCGTCTATAAGCTCAACGAATCCGGTTACGGCATCCTCGCGCACCTCTCCCGCGGCGGCAGGCTCCGCGACCTCCCCCTCTGGCGGGACGGCCGCGAGGAGGAGACCCGGGCCTTTTTCGACGGCCTCCGCCGCGTCTACGACGGGGAGGCCGAGGTGACCGACCGCCTCCCCTACGACTTCGATTTCACGCGCCTCCCCATCCTGGGCGAGATCGCCCTGACCTACCGCTGCAACCACGCCTGCCGCTTCTGCTACGCGGGCTGCGGCGGGGCCCCCGCCTCCGGTTCCCGGGAGATGAGCGAGCGCGAGGTGAGGCGCGTCATCGATGTCTTCAGGAAGGAAGCGCAGATACCCTTCTTCTCGTTCACGGGAGGCGAGCCGACCCTCAGGGAGGACCTGCCGTCGCTCGTGCGCTACGGGAAACGGAAGGGCTTCCGCGTCAACCTCATCACCAACGGGACCCTCGTCGCCGGGCGCCTCGCCTCCCGCCTCAAGGCGGCCGGCCTCGACTCGGCCCAGGTGAGCCTGGAGGCCGCCGATCCCGCCCTCCACGATTCCCTCACCTCCCGTCCCGGCTCGCACGCGAGGGCGCTCGCCGGCATCCGCGCCCTCATGGACTCGGGCATCCCCGTGCAGACGAACACCACCATGAACCGGCTCAACGAGGAGGAACTCGTCCGCATGCCGGCCTTCCTCGCGGAGCTCGGGATCAAGCGCTTCTCCATGAACCTCTTCATCCCGCAGTCGGGCTCCAGGCCCGACGGGACCGACCCCGCCTCCCTCGCCGCGCGCGAGCTCTTCCTTCCCTACGCGGAGGTCGGCCCCCTCGTCGACCGCGTCCGCAAGGAGGCCTTCGCGCGGGGCCTGACCTTCATGTGGTACTCCCCCACGCCCTTCTGCCATTACAACCCCGTGGCGCGCGGGCTCGGCAACAAGAACTGCGCCGCGATGGACGGACTCCTCTCCGTCTCGCCCTCCGGGGACGTCCTCCCCTGCTCCTCCTACCCCGAGCCCATGGGGAACCTACTCGCGTCCCCGTTCCGGGAAGTATGGTTCTCCGCGCGCGCGGGGCATTTCAAGAACAAGCGCTACGCGCCCGAGGAGTGCGCGCTCTGTCCGTCGTTCACCGCCTGCCAATCCGCATGCCCGCTCTACTGGGATTACGCGGGCCGCTCGGAACTCTCGGGCCGCAACCCCGCGCGTCAAGGCCGCAACCCCGCGAACATCCGCGACGCCGTTCCCAAGGAGGCATCATGACCGAAATGACCTACGTCGCCGCCCCCAAGCTCGGCTTCCCCGCCCGGCTCTCCCTGGGGATATCGCTCATCGTGACGGGCATGGCCATGCAGTTCCTCCTCCCCGGCTTCGGCTGGCTCCTCGGCTGCGTCGTCATGGTCGGCGCGGCCTTCCTCTTCGCCTCCAAGGGGCTCACCAACGAGCCCGACGACCAGGGCCTCGAGGAATGGCGGCCCGTGAGCGTCGCGGAGATCGACCGGATCGCGGACAACCTGAGGCTCTCGCGGAAGATCCGCCTCCCCTTCATACTCTCCAAGGCGGGCGGCGTCATCGTCGCCATCGCCTGCGGGGCCATCGCCTTCTTCTTCGGATTCGGATCCTCGTCGGTCGGCATCGCCGCAACGGACGCCCTCATCCTCCTCGCCATCCCCCTCCTCACCGGATCGATCAAGGTATGGATACCCCATGACCTCAGGATGAAGATGGAATGCGTGCAGGCCGTCCTCTCCGTCCAGCTCCCCGCCGGAATCGCGATCACGCCCTACCTCCGCTTCGACAAGGACAAGGAGGGGAAGGACGTGCCCGAGGACGTGCGCCTCATGCTCGAGCCCAAGAACAAGCGGGACGACGTCGTGGGCGTCCAGCTCCAGGCGGCGATCAACAAGGGCGAGAACGGGGCGGTGCCCTACCTCTACGCGGTCGTCCTCACCAAGGGCGGGGGGCGGAGCTTCCGCCAGCTCTCGGGCATGTCCGTGCCCGGCTACGAGGTGGAGGCCGGCGAGCCCGGCGAGTACGGAGCCGTGGTCGTCCGTCAGGATACCGGCGCGGGCGGCTACCGCACGAGCGCATCGGACTGCGAGCGCCTCCTCGGGGTGTCGCTCAAGATCCTCGAGGCCCTCAAGGCTTGAACAGGGCGGGGAGGCTCAGTCCTCCTCGTCCTCGTCGCTCTTCAGCCCGAGCCCCTTTAGGGCTTCCTCGTAGAAATCCTCGACAGCCCACATCATCCTGTAATCGGGATAATCCCCCATGAGCCGCTCGCAGGTCGCGCGCATCTCGTCCCACTGCTCGCGCTCACGGTAGACGAAGAGCCGCTGGTAGATCGTCTCGGGCAGGAAGGGGTCCTTCGGATACGCCCGCTCGGCCGCGTCCGCCCAAGAGAGCATGCGGTCTTGGCAGTAGCGTTGCGTGGTCCGGTCCTCGAAGTATTCCATCGCGGCGTCAGCGAGGTTCGAGTACAGGTTCTGGAGCTCCCAGATCGCCTGGACGGGCGTGTCGCCCGCGTAGGCGCGCGGCCGCGCTTGATATGCGGCGGAGGCCTCCGCCGCGTCCTTGAAGCCGTAATTCCTCGGATTCGCGGCCATGTCGGCGAAGGAGTAGAATTTCTTGGCCGTCACGCGCTCGGTCAGGGCGCGGATGTCCTCGGCGAGGGCGTTCATCTCCCGCCTGTAGCGCTGACGCTTGAAGTCCTTGAGGTACTTGTACGCGTCCTCGATCGACTTACCCGGCTTCGCGAATCCGGGATCCTGCTCCTGCGCCTTCGTGAAGAGGCCCAGGGCCTCGGCGTACTTCCCCTCGTCGTACAGCGCGAGGCCCTCGTAATAGCTCTTGGCCGCGTCGCTCCTGACCTCGGGAACCGGCTTGAGCTCGATCCCGAGCGCGGACGCGAGCCGCGACGAGAGCGCCCGCTGGACCCTGAGCGGATCGGAGGCCTCGCCCGTCGCCTGGGCCGCGCCGACGACCGCGCCCGTCGCCGCCTTCACCGCCTTCGCGTCCAGGCGGAGCGTCGAACCCGCGACCGCGAAGCTCCCGTACACCAGGACCTCGGCGTTGAGGATCTCTCCGAGCTTCGGCGCCTTCCCGGGATCGGTGAGCCCCGACATCCCCAGCTCCAGCTCCTTGAGCACCTTCTCGAGCTCCTCGCGCTCCACGACCGTAACGTCCTTCGACGAGGCGAGGTCGGTCGCCGTCATGTCTGCCAGGCCCTTGCGGAGCCAATCCAGCTCAGGGCTGCCCGCCGTATTCCCGAAGTACAGCACCGAGACGGTCATGCCCTCCGCCCGTGCCGAGAACGCCCCGAACGCGAACACCGCGACGACCGCCAACGCGAAAACGCCTCTCCGCTCCATGCCCACCTCCTGAGCGCGACGCCCCTCATTCTCCCTCCGCGCCCTCCGTCCGTCAACGCCCCCGCTCCAGTCTTTATTGAAGAGTATCTCACGCAAAGCTCGCAAAGAAGAAAATAAACCCCCTTCGCCTAAGCCCGCTT